>CAJOGF010000166.1 GCA_905233995.1 uncultured Bacteroidales bacterium
AACGCTTAAATATACTGATTTTCAGTGTATTTACAAAATTTTTGCTGCCTTTTTTTATTATTTTTTTTGGCTCTTAAAACACTTGCGAAAGTTTAGTAATATTATTGCATAATGCAGTATTATCAGATAGAAAACAAAGATTTTATCCTTATACACGGTGATACAATGCATGAATTGCCGCGCATTTCAGAGCGTTTTGATATGATTTTTGCAGACCCGCCGTATTTTCTTTCAAACGGAGGCAAAACAATACGGGGAAATCGTATTGTTTCTGTTAATAAAGGGGATTGGGATATTGCTTGTACCGATGAAGAAAAAGATGATTTTAACTATAAATGGTTATCCGCTTGCCGCCCCCTACTGAAAGAGGACGGCACAATATGGGTTTGTGGAACATTTCACAATATTTACTCTGTTGAATGTTGTTTGAATAAATTGGGTTACAAATTTCTTAATGTGATTACTTGGCAAAAAGAAGACCCTCCGCCATCATTAACAGGAACACGTTTTAATTTTTCTGCTGAATTTATAATTTGGGCAGCGAAATCAAATAGTAGCAAACATTATTTGAATTTTGAATTAATGACGAAAATCAATGGCGGAAAACAAATGTCTGATGTTTGGAAATTTCCATCAGTAGGTATGTGGGAAAAACGTTGCGGAAAGCACCCGACACAAAAACCATTACACCTTTTATACAGAATAATTCTTGCTTGTACACATGAAGGAGATACAATTTTAGACCCTTTTGCAGGAAGTTGTACAACTGGAATTGCTGCAAATCTTCTAAGACGAAAATTTGTCGGTATTGACCAAAGTCAAGAATTTCTTGATTTAGGATTACGTCGCCGCAAAGAAATAGCCAATCTACAAACAGCAGAAACAATACTCCGCAAAATGACGGAAACTCCTAACGAAACCATGGTTATAGTAAATCATTGCCGCACAGAATTGAAAACACTAATGATAGAGAAAGGTATTTGCTATCTTCGTGCAGGAGATTCAAAAGGTTCTATACTTGTAACTCCGGGTTTTGAACGATTACAATATGTACTATTGCACACAAGCGGTGAATGTTGCCACTTGTTTCGTCTTACAACCAAAGGGCATTTTCAAATTTGGACAAAAGAAACGTTAGAAAAATATGGTTTTTCGCCAAAACACGCTCCGTATTATATAGTTTTACATTTTTACAAAAAAGAAATAACCATTCCAAAACAACAGAATTTAAAACAAAAAATCAACTCTTATAGGGCTAAAATACGTCCTCTAAGTGATTTTTTAGAGTTGATTTAGTTTTTCAAATTCTTATTCCAATCATCAGTTGGTCGTCGGTTTGAGCAACCGATTTTTGTTCTGAACCAAGCGTATGACTCTCTATTGCAGCACTTAAAACACGATACTGCTGTTGCGCTGTCATCGAAGAAATCTCTTTTAAAAGTTCCCTTAACATTGGTAACGAAAATTTTTCAACACCCGATATGCCTCCCATTTGGTCTGGAATACCGTCAGAAAAAGTATAAAGCATATCTCCTTTTTCAACAGGAATCACATGATTGGTGAATTTTACGTTTTCTCTTCCAATATTATGTCCAATACTTAACAAATCAGGCGAATACTTTATTATTTCATAATTTCTAACAATATACAACGGACGTTTTGCTCCTGCATATTCAATAATCGGTTTTTCTTTGCTGAAAATAACAAGCGACAACTCCATACCATCGTCAAGAGGAGTATCTTGACTCAAAGTCTTAACAAACCTATCTTTAACAATATTGAGTATTTCGGCTGCATTAAGGTCAGGAAAAAAAGGAACAACATCACTAAAAATCGACATACCAAACATACTCAAAAGCGCACCCGGAACCCCATGACCTGTACAGTCGGCGGTTACAAGATATTTTTTTGTCTGACTTTCACTTATCCAATAAAAATCTCCTGAAACAATATTTTTAGGTTTCCAAAAAACAAAACATTCTCCAAAAACCGAATTCATTGTATCAAGGTCTGGCATTGAAGCAATCTGAATATCCCTTCCCCACAAAAGAGATTCAGAAAGATATTTGTTAAGTTTTTTCAAATCATAATTGTTGACCTCTATTTGCTCCTTAATATTCATCAATGCGATTTTTTGATTTGTAATATCATGATTTTTAGCAACTAAATCCGCATTAAACTTCAAAATCTCTTTGTTTGTTTTTTCCAATTTGTTGGAAACATGAATTTGATGCACTCCAAGAATCGTGAGAAACGTTAAAATCAAAATCGCTAAAACAAGAATTGCTAAGAAAAAACTTCGTCTAATTTCAACACGATGTTGCTCCTGATTATAATAGTATTTTTGATACAGAAGTTTCACATTCTTCAATTTGAGAAAATTTTCATATTCCTTTTGAGTTTGTTTTCTTTCGTATTTGATTGAAGTTTCAGCATCAAAATACTTTTTTTCCTCCATTTCCATGGCTTCAAAATAATGCAATGCCTCTTGATAGTTTCCGCACGCTTTATGATAAGCGTATGAGGCTTCATAATAATCAGGGTCGTCTTTGTCAACAATTTTGTTTAATTCTGCCTTTGCCTTAGATAGATTACCTTCAGCAAGAAAAATCAAAATTTTGGCTGTTATTTTTCTGTAATCAAGCATAGTGGTATAACCGTCGTATTTTTTGGCAAGATTATAGAAATCACGCATTGTTTCCAAATAATAAGTTTTAAGACGATTATCTTTCAGCCTTACAAGAACGTAATAAAAGTCCGACACAAATGAATAACAATAATTTAAATAATCAATAATCATATTTTCGGACGGATGAAAACCTTTTATAACCCTATCTTGTTCAAAATTGGCTTTTATCATTTCGTCAAGACTTCGAGACCTTGCAATATAGAAATTATTTTTTTCAATCGCCACTTTAGCAAGGTTATAGTCAAACATTTCCCCTAAATTTTTATAATATTCTGCCGACTTTTGTAAATAACTATTTGCAATGTCAAAAGCATTAAGATTAATATTTGCAAGTCCCAAAATGTAATAAATTCGCGCTAACGCTGTACTATCTCTAATTTCAGTACAAATATCAACCGCTCGCTGAAGATATTCAAAACTTTCAGAAAGCATATCGTAGTTAGAAAATGTTATAGCAATATCGGTTAAGATAGCAACACAGTTTTTTTGTTTTTCAAGTTCTTGATAAATGTTCAGCGTTAAAAATAAATATTCAAGAGTACTATCCATGTTGTCTTCCATGGAATAATCAATAGCCAAAGAAATGTATTTTTCAGCAAGAAGTCTTTTTTGAGTTGTATCGTCAACATCAAAAGACACCTTTGACGTATCCTCTTGTGCATATAATACGTCAAAGGTGAAAATAGTTAATATCAACAATATGACTCTTGTCATAAAAAAAACTATTGTTTTCCAACAAAAATTACCGCTCCATCTTTTGGGACAGTAATAGTGTAAGTTTTGTTTTTTGAAATTTTCAATGCCTGTTTTGTTTCTGACCCCGTTAAGATTATCAGCATATTGTGTTAAGTCCGATTTTATAAATGGTAAAGAAACATTTCTTCTTAACGGAGTATTTTCAGCATTGATTGCAACAACATACCAAGTATCATTATGACGACGTGCCAAAATCAAATACTTACCCGGATAACCATCAATAAATTTTCCTCAAAAAGGCTGAGTCTGAGATTACCGTCAGGAGAAACAATTGTTTGCGCCTTCAAAAAGAACGGAAACAACACAAAAAAAACTAATAATAAGACATTTGATGTTTTCATTTTCTATTTTTTAAGTGTTAAAAGATTAGTCAATTCCACAAAATCGTCAACAGATAATTGTTCGGGTCGTAAAGTTTCTTGACCAGTAAAATATTTTCCGAGCGAATTTCTAAGCATTTTCCTGCGAAGATTAAAAGATTCTTTTACAATTTGTCGGAAAAATTTTTCATCGCAAGGAAGGTTTTCTCTATTATTTCTTTTCAATCGTATAACCGCTGACTTAACTTTTGGCGGCGGCAAGAAAACATTTTCGTCAACAGTAAAAAGATATTCAATATCATAGTAGGCTTGAAGAAAAACGCTCAAAATTCCGTATTCCTTTGTTCCTGCTTTGTTGACAATTCGTTGCGCAACTTCCCTCTGAATCATACAAACAACCTCTTTTACAGAGTCTTTATAGTCAAGAATTTTGAAAAAAATCTGACTCGAAATATTGTAAGGGAAATTTCCGCACACAATCGGGAAACCCTCTGGAAATTCTTTTTTCAAATCTAACTGCAAAAAATCGCCACCGATAATTTTCTCATTTTTGTACAAATCGGTAAAATTAGCAACCAAATATTCAACGCTTTCTTCGTCAATTTCGATTACAGAAAGGTCAAGGTTTTCGTTTTGAAGCAAAAATTGTGTCAAAACGCCAGTTCCCGGACCAATTTCCAAACAGACGGCTTTTTTGTTATCTTCTTTATAATCAATGCTTGAAGCAATTTTTTCCGCAATTGTAAGGTCTTTCAAAAAATGCTGACCCAACTTTTTTTTCGGCTTTACGTACATACTAAATGTTTTTTGCAAAGATATTTTTTTTTACTATGATTTGCAAAAAAACTTTATTTTTTCTTATTTATTCACTAATTGACACCTATCTCTCTAAAAAGCAGAAAAATAGTCTGCCTATCAAGAATAAAAAACAAAATAACCAACAACCAAGCAATCACTCCCGGATAACGCTCTTTCTGATTAAAACCAAGATCCAAAGCCGTTCCTGAAGATTTTTTTCTTCCCCATTTTTTCTTTAAAATTTGAGAAATTTTCAAATCCTTTTTTCCGCAAAAACCTTCGCTTATTATATTAAAAGACCACAATTCGTCAAGAAGTAAATGACTGAAAAAGCCACAACTTACAGCAAACGAAATCACAAATTGTTCCCTTAAGTTAAGTTTTGTTGTTGACGAAAGCCACAAAGAAATCAAAAAACAAAGCAACAATGCCGGAAACGAATGTATAATACCTCTATGAGTTGTATTTTTAGCAAAAAAATCCTTGACATATTTAATTACAAAAACAAAAACTGCCAACGGAACAAAAATTTTCAAAGCCAAAACAGCTCCTGCTACGTGCATCCAATATAGCGACATCGCCGCCATAAAATACGCATTTACCCCAAAGACTATTTTTAACGGTATCCCCGGCTCTGAATCCATATCAGGCAGAAACGAACCAATCACGGTTGCAAAAAATACAATCACAGCCATATAAGCATTTGGAATAAGATTCCAATTATACGAAATAATCGCGACAGCAAAACCCGTTGCCGCTCCAACAGATACATGATTTTTGAAATCAGCCATTTTTTAAGTTCTTTTTTTAAAATATTTGTTTGAAAATTTTGTGTAAAAATAATAAACCGCCATTGCTATCAAAGTACCTTCAATTGCCCCGCAAAGAATGTCGCCAACATAATGCCGTCCAAGATAAATGCGTGAATACGATACCAAAACCGCAATAAAATATATCAAAACCGTAAAATAATTGTTTTTGAAATATTTGGTCAAGAAATACGCAAGAGCAAAAAAAGTGGCAGCATGTGCCGAAAAAAAGCCAAATTTTCCTCCTCTATCACCATTTACAACATGAACCCTATCCATAAATCTAATATCCCAACATGGTCTAAACCGCTGAACCGAATACTTAAAAATATTACAAATCTGGTCTGCAACCAAAACGGTAAGAATAAGAAAAATCAAAAAAATAACTGCCTTTTTGTATTCTGGTTTTGCTTTTTTGAAAACAAAAAATATCAGCGCAATCCCTATTGAAATCCACAAATAGCGATACGAAATATAAAAGAAAAACGGATCCCAAAAATCAGAATTGAAACCGTTGATAAAAAGTGTAAGTTCTTCGTCCAAATTTACGATTGGATTCATTTTTTTATGTGTATAAAAAAATCATAGTCAATTATCAATTATCAATTGTCAATTATGAATTGTTAATTGTCAATTATTAACATTCCTTCTTCTGAAAAATTCGCTGCAAACAACAGATGCCGCCGAAGAAACATTAAGAGATTCAGGCGGAAATTTCTGTTTTTGGTCAAAAGGGATAAAAAGTTTTTTTGTTATCAATTTTGCAGTATCGGGTAAAATTCCGTGTCCTTCGTTGCCCAAAACAATAATACCTTCGGCTTTGAAATTGTCTTTGTAAATATTTTCACCTTCAAGAAAAGTTCCGTAAATAGGAATATTTTTCTCTAACGCCTCTTGAAACAAGGTAGTTAAATTACGATAAAAAATTTTCAGCCTAAAAACCGAACCCATAGAAGCCTGAACAACTTTTGAATTGTATTTTTCAACACAATCTTCAGAGGCTAAAATGCCGTCAAAACCAAACCAGTCAGCAATTCTAATTATTGTCCCGAAATTTCCCGGATCGCGAACTGAATCCAAAGCCAAAAACAATTTTCCTTGTTTTAAATCCAATTGAGACTCTTTTTGAGAAAAACATTCTGCCATAACAGGCGGCGGAGTTTGCATAACCGACATTTTTTTCAAATCTTCTTGGTCGGCTTCCAAAATTTCAACGCCATGAAACTTATTAGAATTGTTTAGAATCCAAGATTTTAAGGCGAAAATTGTTTTAACTTTTATATCAGAACGCAAAATTTCTGAAACAATTTTTTCACCCTCAACCAAGAATGTACCAGTCTGAAGACGATATTTTTTTCGCTGTAACGAATTTATATGTTTAATACAATTTTTGCTAATCATTTAATTTATTAATTTTGCAGCGAAATTACAAAATAAATTTGAAACCACGGAATTTATATACTATAATTTTGATTTTTCCGCTCTGTGTTTTTTGGGGGTGTTCGCCAAAAAAATATCTGACGGAAAACGAAAACCTTTTACTTTCCAATACTGTTGTTTGCGACAATTCGTCGATTGACGTAGCAGAGCCACAAGGTTACATAAAACAAATTCCAATAAGCACAATTTTGGGCATTGCTCTAAAAGCACGAATTTATAATTCCATAAATCCAGAAAAAGCAGATTCATTAAGAAAAATCAACGAGAAAAAACTCGAAGAAAAAAACAATGAAATAGCAGAAAAATACAAAGCAAAAGAATTTTTTTATAGAGATACAATCAAAAAAGCAAGTTTTGCAGCCTCCTATTACATGGAGCATGGCATTCTTGACACAATGAATTATTGGAACAAAATTGTAGAAAAATTCGACAAAAAACTTGTGAAACACATCTCAAAAGGTTTTGAAGAAAAAACAAAAATCTTTTCGTTTCCGCTTTTTTTTCAAAACATTGGCGAACAACCCGTTAAATACAAAAGCATCTCCACCAAGAAATCAGCCGAACAGATAGGTCTTTACATGAAGACCAAAGGCTTTTATGACGCACAAGTCTCGTATACAGAAAAAATCAAAAAGCAATATGTCAGCGTAACTTACAATATTACAGCTGGTGAACCCATAAAAATCAATAAAGTAAGTTATCATTTTGAAAAAGAAGACGATATTCTACAACAATATCTCTTTTTAGACACAATAAAATGTCTGATAAAAGCAGGAAATAATCTTGACATTGACGTTTTGCAAGCCGAAAGGACACGCATTACAAACCATTTAAAAAACAACGGATATTACAGATTTTCAAACGATTACATTAATTTCACAATTGACACCGTAACCAATAGCCATTTAGCGGATGTTGTAATAGAAATTCTGCCTGTAACCCTCGACAACGGCAAAGCCATAAAACATTTTCGCTCGTTTATATCGCAAATTACCGTTTTTCCAAACTACGACACCAAAGCCGCACTTTTGGACAAAGATGAATACATGAGCGATATGGATACATTTTATTTCAGAGGGAGGATTCACCCCGACCCAGTGTTATTTGTATCCAAAGAGCCGTCAGTAGTAAAAAAATATTTGATTCGCAAAGAAATTTTTCTCGACAGAGGTCAGCCTTACAATCAGCAAAATATCAACAATACTTATCGACATTTGTCTGCATTCGATGTTTATAAATTGGTAAATATCGACTTTGAACCCTCTGCTTATAGGGATTCTCTCAATTGTAATATCTACTTAACAAATTCTTCATTACAATCATATAGTTACGAAATCGGCGGAACAAACTCTTCAGGAAATCTCGGTGCACTTTCTTCGCTTACGTATCAGCACAAAAATATTTTTCATGGTGCTGAAAGTTTCAATTTGAAATTCTCGCTTGCTCTTGAATCTCAAAACAATTTTTCAGCAGAACAAAAAAATTTTGAACTTAACACTCAAGAATATGCCCTTGAAACAAGACTTTATTTTCCGAGACTTTTAGGACCAATGAAAATACGTAGGATGGTAATGAACAACACGCCAAGGTCGTATTTTTCGTTAGGAATCAACTATCGAAAACGACCAGACTATACCCGCTCTGCTATAACAGGAAGTTTTTACTATCAATGGAATATCGGAAAATATTCTTCAAACACATTAACACCTATTCGACTAAGTTCTATTCGTATTTCAAATGCCGACAGCGCATTTATGGCTTGGTTAGACCGACTTTACATAAAAGATTCGTATCAAGACCATTTTATATTGGGAAGTTCGTATTCGTATACATTCAACAATCAAAGTAGAGGGAAAAGAATGTATAACTACTTGAAAATCACAGTTTCATGGGCAGGCAATCTTCTAAATGCAATTAATAGAGCCGTCAAAGCCGAAAAAAACTCTTTCGGGGCTTATACCATTCCGTTTTTGGAAACTGTTTACGCTCAATTTGTAAAAACTGACATTGATTTTCGTCATTATATAAGAACTATTGGAACAAACACAGTAGTTTTTAGAGCATTTTTTGGAGTTGGATTTCCCTACGGAAATGTGTCGGTAATGCCGTTTACAGAACAATATTTTTCGGGCGGAGCAAACTCGCTAAGGGCTTGGCAAATAAGAAGTTTAGGACCGGGAAGTTATGTAAACGACGTTAAAGGAGAAAAATTTCTGTCAAAATATCCTAATATGACCTCGGATATGAAACTTGAGGCAAATCTCGAATATAGATTCAAGATTTTTTGGGTTGTAGAAGGTGCATGGTTTTTTGACGCAGGCAACATCTGGTCAATCAACAAAGATGATAAACGCTCTGGCGGTGATTTTTCGTTTAAACGGTTTTACAAGGAAATCGCTTTTGGAACAGGTTTGGGGTTACGACTTGATTTCGATTTTTTTATTTTTAGAACCGATTTTGGTCTGAAACTTTACGACCCCGCTTTACCTGAAGATTGTTAACACGGATAAAGCATTTGTTTTTAAAGGTTCTAATTGGGCTTTTAATATTGGAATTGGTTATCCATTTTAACAAAATGAAATTAAGCATGGCACATGTTTTGTGGTAAATTGTACATTACATAATACTATATTATGTCAAACGAATATTCTAAAAAAATAATGGGACATTCAACGGTGTCTCAATTAGCAGAAAACATGATTAAAATAACTTTTATACTTTAATAATAAGGAAAGTTTAACTTAAAAGAAAAATAAAATATTATGAGGAAACAAGATTTAAAACTGAGTACACAATTAAAAATTGCATTTGGAATTGCTATTTGGCCATTGCTTTTTATGGCTTTGACACCAATTATAAAACTCGGTTCAATTAATAATACTGCACAAGAATTGGCTACGAAATACGTTCCGATGTTACAGTCGGCAGATGATATGTTAAACAATTTGACAGGAACAATAAATGCGTTTCAAATGTACGCTGCGACGGGTAGTTTTGGCACAAATCAAGACGATGCTTCTAAATATTTTAAGGCGGCTCAACAAAATTTTGGAAAGTTGACAACAATAGTTGAAAACACCAAACTGTCCTCTGAATTAAAAACTGCAATAGATTCGGTAAAGTTAATGTTTGACCAAATGACAAACATGTTTAACTTAATGCAAAATCAACAAACAGAAAGTCAACACATAACTTCGGAATTATCGGCTTTGCAGAATCAATACGAAAACCGCATTGATATGTTTTACAAAAAACTGTCGTTGAATCCACAGGAAAATTTTCGTGCCATGGAATATTTAAGGCGTTCAATGCTGTTGAACAAATTGTTGAGTTGTCATCAAATTACAAGCGATCATACATTGTTGTATAAGTATTTGGACGAAAATGCCGATGTCTTGAAAAAAATAGAAACGCTTCCAATGGAAGAAAGTTTGAAACGAGAATACAAAGAAATCAATGGTATAAGAAATGATTATCTTAAAAAAAGCGACAATTTTTATTCCAATTCCAAAGAAATTTTTGCTTCCATAGCCAAATTACCGCAAATAGCAGCAACCTTGAAAAATCAAACAGAAAATCTTTGTACACTTATCGAAAATATTTCAATGCAAGATGCCGATTCGATTGAATATTCTACACAAGAAATGCGTATTGTAGGCTTTTCGCTTCTTACGATTATTTTTATAATTGTGATAATAGTTTCAAGACGCATGACTTCAGAGATAATCAAAAATGTTACAAATAACACTTTAAAGACTCAAAAACTCACCTCTGGCGACCTGACCACAGATTTTGAACGCGAGGACGGCAAAAGTGAACTTTCAGTTTTGAATAATTCGATGGCAGACATGAAAGAAACTTTAACACAAATAGTTAAATCTATTTCAGAAAGTGTTTCAGCCATCACCATTGCCTCTGCTGACATGAACAGAGCAAGTCGTCAAATGAGTGAAAGTGCCAACGAGCAAGCCTCGTCAGCAGAAGAAATAAGTTCGGCGGTAGAAGAGATGGCATCGTCAATAGAGCAAAATAGTCAAAATGCCACCAAAACCGAAAGTATTGCAACCTCTTCGGCTCAGACGATTCGAGACTGCGACGAAGCCGCTAAAAAAACGGTCAAAGCGATTACCGAAATTGCAGAAAAGATTTCAGTAATTGATGACATTGCGTTTCAGACCAACATTCTTGCGCTTAACGCAGCAGTTGAAGCCGCACGCGCAGGCGAACACGGCAAAGGCTTTGCTGTTGTAGCCTCAGAGGTTAGGAAACTTGCCGAAAAATGCGCTGTTGCCGCCAAAGATATTGATATAGTAAGTGCTTACGGTGTAAACGTTGCCAAACAAACTGGAGAGGTTTTCTCGAAAGTTCTTCCAGAAATTGAGAAAACAACGATTTTGGTTCAAGAAATTTCAGCATCAAGTAGAGAGCAGTCTTCTGGCGGGGCGCAAATAAATTCAGCGGTTCAGAGGTTTAATTCAGGCATACAACAATTTGCGACGATTTCGGAAGAAGTGTCAGCAAATTCAGACAACCTAATGCAACAAGCCGAAAAATTACAAGAAATGATACAATATTTTAAGACAAAATAGTGGGAAAAATATTTTTTCCTAAATCAGTAAATTTACTAAACTTTCGCAAGTGCCATAACACTTCTATGAACCAACGCATGGCATAGATTTCCATGATCCTTTCAAAGTCCAAGCCCCCATCTGTGGTGATGATCGTGCGCCACTTGCTTTTTTTGGTGAGCCTGATGCTGATAGAATTGTCCTTTTTGAAACGATACAAGGTATCTTTGCCACAGTCAATTTTTCTGTAAAAAATTGACTTGCAATAATTTAACACATTTCTGATGCGAAAAAACGGCATCAGGAGAATTAGTATGAATTTAACAGTCTGACTGTATTTCGCATTGTAATTGGTTGAAAAAC
>CAJOGF010000167.1 GCA_905233995.1 uncultured Bacteroidales bacterium
ATATACTACAAAGTCTGAAAAAGTAAAAACGCTGTAAGTAATTGATGTTTACAGCGTTATAGACATTTTGCATGCTATAAAGTGTCAAAGATGGGAAAGTTAGCAAAAATAATCCGTTTGGCAAATTTTTTTTTGTTATGAATTGTCAACGCATATTTTTTTCTTTCCAAAATCTTTCATTTTTTTATCATAAAAGTTTTAATTTTGCAGCGTAAAATGATAACTCAATGCGCTACCGTACTCTTGGAAATACAGGTCTTCGTGTCTCGGAACTTGGTTTTGGAACGATTCCGATTTTGAGCGGGTCGGTGCCCGTGCTGCCGGCGTATTTTAGTCCCGACAACGAGACCGCAATCGCCATTATGCGAAGGGCTTACGACCACGGTTGCAATTTTTACGACACCGCAATCCCCGAAGAATACGGCGACGCGGAGCATAAACTCGGACTTTTTGCCAAGACCATCGATCGCAAGAAAATCATCATTTCCGACAAAGCTCGTTTTTACAGCGGCGGCGACATCTACCGCGAGGTAATCCGCTCAATCGACAATCTCGGCTCTAATCCCGACATCTATTTTGTGCATCAGGTTGACGAAAGCAATGCCGATGAGGTGTTTGGCAAAGGCGGTGCTCTCGATGCCCTCTACGATCTAAAACGTGAAGGCAAAATTGGTTTTACCGGCATTGCGTCGCATTATTATAATGTGTTGCACCGTGGCGCGTTGGATTCGCGAGTGGACGTATTGCAGGGCAGCGGCAACATCCTTGAACGTGGAATGTTAGACCGTATCAAAGAAGAATCGATATTTTGCGGCAAAGGTTTGATTCTCAACAAAGTATATGCGGCAGGCCTTTTGATTGGACCGTTTACACCGGCGGAACTCATTGGCGGAATTTTGGAGTATCCATTCTCGTGCGCACTTTTGGGCATTGGCACTTTTGAACAGGAATCCATCGCCTTTGAACACGAACACGAGGTGCTGCATTTTTCGTTTGATGAGGTCTTGCAGCGTTTGCGAAAAACCTTTGAACCAATAGGTTGCACACGTTGTCAACGGTGCGTCTGTCCACACGGACACGAGATTCATACATCATTTCGTCAGTTTAATTACTACAACCTCGGCAAGGAATTTTGGGCAATCAACAAACTGTGTATGGATTTAAAACAAACCTATCAGCATTGTCTCACCTGCACCGACCACAACTGTATGAAATCCTGTCCTCAGCTCCTCTTCATCCCCGAAGAAATCGAGCGGATTTATAGGTTGGTCGACGGGTTTGGAAGGGTGTGAAACAAAAAAAAGTTTTGTCCGCAAGAAAAACTTTTTTACCTTTACACATTGATATCCCACTGCGGCGGCACGGGCTTGAATCCCAAGGCGTTGGAATCTAAAATCAACGGCAAGAACATCGTTGATTACGGCAATATGACGGCGACGGAATTGTTGGCGGAATTGGAAAATTTGATAAGAATATCAGAGGAGAAATAAAATTATGGAGAAAATAGAACCAAAAAATATCAGTTTTGATGTCAAACATGAGGAACTCAGAAAAGTTTACGGCAATTTTAATTGGAACGCCATAAATAATCCACTTCTTCAAAAAACATGGTGGCAACATGGAGATCAATCCAAATATTCAGACAATTCATATTCTTTTATCATAAAAGACATTGATAACAAAGATATTTCTAAAAAACATATTGATTCCATAAAAGATGTTCTTACAGATATATTTGGCTTGTCAGAAAAGACGATATTTGGAGATAAATTGAAAGAAGCATGTTCGGGGAATGGCGATGAGGCTCGGAAAATCACGACGGTTCATTCATCTTCGTTGTGTGCGTTACTGTTCTTTTACAAAGTTTCAGAAAGCAATCCTATAATTCTTGATATAAATAATGAGAAAATTAAGTTTACAAATGTCTTTTTTGAATTTAAGAATGTGTGCATAGAAGGACGGAATCCCTCGAATATAGATATTTTGCTTGTAAGCAAGGATACCAAAACCGTTCTTATGTTGGAGTCAAAATTTGCTGAGTATTTGTCGCTCAGTAAGGCATTGAAAATTTCAAACGCATATTGGGACATAGAAAAATGCCCAATCGGAAACAGAATTTATACACAAGAAAACATAAAAAAGATTTTTGGTGATATTTCTTTCCTAAAAAATCCAAATAAAGAGTTTTCAATAAAAACAAATTCGTATGCCTATATTGACGGAATTAAGCAAATGATTTCTCATTTCATTGGTGCTGTAAATTTATCTAATCACAAATATTATGACAAGCGTTCTGTAAAAATAGCCCAAAATTCAGAACACATTTATCTTGGAACTATTCTATTTGATTTTCCCAACGAAAGTGATGCTCTAAATAAGTATGAAGAATTGTATTCAAGGTTTTGTAATGTTATCAATTCAGAATTCAAAGAAAAAGTAAAACTTTTAGCCAAGCCTTTGCATTATTCGGAATATGCAAAACAAAATAAAAATGATATTGATTTGCAAGTTTATCAATTTTATTTATCACGAACTAATTAACTGACTATGGAAAACGAAACAAACAAAACGGAAATCAAAAAACTTACTCCCGACGGAATCGCAATTGCAAAGCAAGTATCGTCTTATTTAAGGATAATGGTGGATGTCGGTATCGGCTACCTCTCTTTTTCACGCAAGACCGACACGCTTTCGGGCGGCGAAGTCGTATTCCAAGGCACCCCGCAAGAGATCATCCATTGCGACCGCTCCAAGACGGGGCGGTATCTGAAATAAAACAAAGCGCACCACGTGCCGGAGTCGAGCACGGAGATTGTGCGCACCAAGATGTCCGTCAGTTCAATTACTACAACCTCGGCAAAGAATTTTGGTCAATCAACAAACTCAATATGGATCTCCGTGAAACTTATCATCACTGCCTCGCCTGCACCGAGCATAACTGTATGAAAAACTGCCCTCAACACATCTATATTCCCGAAGAAATCGAGCGGATTTATGAGTTGGTTAAGGCGTTTGGGAGGGTGTGAATTATCCAATCCTCCGCCTCATTCCGCGTCTTAAAAACTATCACGTTCTTTCTATAGTATTTTGCAAACAGCGATAGCAATACCGGCTTATTTTCGGATTCGTATTTTTTTACGCGGGCGACTAATTCTTGATCCAATTCATAATCAATCCACGGCATATCTTTTCGAGGTTTGCCAAGGCGTTGAATAAGACCTTCCATACAGATATTGATGTCAAAATCAAGAAAAAACACAGTATCGCAGGCAGCAATACGCGGTTCGTAAGTTCGACTGTAATCACCATCAATAATCCAACAATCACGATTAATTAAGTCGCTGAGTTTCAAATCAAATTCAGGACGAGAAATATGCGTTTTGTCGGCGTTCCACCAAATATTATCCAAATGGTACAGCGGCAGCCCCGTGGCATTATGAAGCATTACGGAAAAAGTGCTTTTGCCGCTACCTGAGGGACCAAGGATGATTGCTTTTTTCATAATTAATCATTTTTTCTCACAAACAACCCTTCCGCCGTTGCCAAACTCTTCACCATCTCCAACAAACGCCCGTCGGGATTGTAAACTGTCATATACAAATCGCCGCTGTTTAAGGTGATGAGCGTGTCATTGTCGGGGAAAAGAAAATTTGCGTATCCTTTTGATAGGCAAATATTTATGTTGTCAAAAATTTCTTTTGGCGATGGATTGCCGAAAATGTCGAAATAACAACTCAATTTGGTTACCAAATATGCAAATCGTTGATACAATTGATTGATATATTGACCATTACAGCAAAAATCTTCCACCGCAAAATATTGTTTGGCACGCTCTGCCGACACCCTTTCGGGCAAAAAGTCAACAACCCAAAATGGCTTTTCTAATAGGCATTCTATTTGATTTTCTGAGTTTTGATTCACTGTCATCTTCACCAAATTCATAATTGTGTTTTCATAATCATCATCAATTATTGTAACAACCTCACTGCAAGCCGAAAATTTATTGATGACTTCATTGTTGTCTTTTTTCAAAGAATCAATTGTGCAGTCTCTGTCGTCCAAACGCGATTCTATGTCAGAGGCGTGTGCAATGATTTTGTCATAATTGGCATCAATATACATTTCACTAAATGCGAGACAAACAAACTGTATTTCATTGAGATACAATTCATTAAAATCATTTCGCCAATTTGCAGGAACATAACAACCTTCAACAATTAAGTTTTGTTTATTTTCGATGGCGGTCTTGATAATTTCGCGCACTATTGGCCACAGAAAATCCGTGAGCACATCGTCGTCTTCCGCCGTCAAATCAGTCTGTCCGCTGCGAATAAGTCCCATTTTCAAATGGTCTATCGAAAGGTACGGAACAGTGCAACGCTCCATAATTTTTTGTGCAAGAAACGTCTTGCCTGTATGTGATGCACCGGTGATAATGGTTATCATTGTTATATGGTTTTACATTCATAATCACAACCTAATGTTTTCACAACGGAATAATCCTTATTGTGATTTGCTTTCATTTTATGCGACAAATTTATACAAAAAAACTTTGATTACAAAAAAATATTTCATATTTTTGGAAAAATTTTTCAGCAAATGAAAAAAATATTAGGACTTGACTTAGGAACCAACTCGATAGGATGGGCGGTGGTGAACGAAGCCGAAAACAATGTTATCACAAATATCAGTGCTTGTGGCAGTAGAATTATACCGATGTCAGCCGATGTATTGGGTGATTTTGATAAAGGAAATACCAAATCCTCAACCTCAGAAAGGACCTTATTCAGAGGTGTTCGCCGTTTACGAGAGCGTAACTTACAACGTCGCGAGCGTTTGTTACGGATTCTCAAACTTATGAATTTTTTACCAGTGCATTTTGCTGAAAAAATCAATGTTTTTGGAAAATTCGTTGATGATAGCGAACCAAAACTGCCATGGAAAAAAAATAGTGACGGAGAAATGATGTTTATTTTCCAAAATTCTTTTAATGAAATGCTGAAAGATTTTGAAAAAAATCAGCCGCAACTTGTTGAAAATGGGAAAAAAGTGCCGTATGATTGGACAATATATTATCTCCGCAAAAAAGCACTTTCACAACCAATTGCCAAAGAAGAACTTGCATGGATTCTTTTACAATTCAATCAAAAGCGCGGATATTATCAGTTGCGCGAAGAAACGGAAGATGAAAAAGATAAGTTAGAAGAATATTATTCGTTGAAAGTAATTGATGTAAAAGATACTGGTGAAAAGAAAAAAGATGCAACGTGGTATGACGTTGTTTTGGAAAATGGTTGGATATATCACAGGGCAAGCAATGTCCCGTTGGATTGGGTTGGTAAAACAAAAGATTTTATCGTAACAACCGAACATGAAAAAGACGGTACTCCCAAAAAAGATAATGACGGAAATATAAAACGCTCTTTTCGTGCGCCAAAAGAAGATGATTGGTCTCTGTTGAAGAAAAAAACAGAACACGACATCGAAGTTAGCAATGAAAATGTCGGCAGTTATATTTATGATAATTTGTTGCAAAAGCCTAATCAAAAAATCATCGGACGTCTTGTGCGCGTTGTAGAACGTAAATTTTACAAACAAGAACTTGAAGACATTCTGAAAAAGCAAACAGAATTTATTCCAGAACTCGTTGATACTGATTTATATAAAAAATGTATAAATGAGTTGTATCCTAATAATGAAGCACACCGCAACAATATTTCAAAATGGAGTTTTGCAAAATTTATTGTTGATGATATTTTGTTTTATCAGTGTCCGCTCAAAAGCAAAAAATCTCTTATCGACAACTGTCCGTATGAATCACACTTAGGCAAAGACGGTGAAAATTACCCTGTAAAATGTGTCGCAAAATCAAATCCGTATTTTCAAGAATTCAGATTGTGGCATGTTCAAAATTTGAAAATTTATCAACGTGAACGCAAAACAAATGACGGACAATTGAATCTTTTTACAAATGAATCGGAAGGAAAACTTCAAGTTGATGTTGATGTAACAGCCGAATTTATCAAAGACGAAAATGATTTGGTAAAATTATTTGATTGGCTCAACGATAGGGCCGTTATCAAACAAGATACTTTGCTAAATTCTTATTTTAAGGTGAAAAAAGAAAAAGGCAAAGACCAATATCCGTATCGTTGGAATTACGTTGAGGACAAAGAATATCCATGCAACGAAACACGTGCTGCGATTCTGATGGCATTAAATAAATGTAAAATAGGTTCAAAATTTCTATCTCACGAAATAGAAATGTCTTTATGGCATATTTTATATTCCATTGACGACAAAATAGAATTTAATTCTGCAATTAAGAAATTTGCGTCAAAACACGGATTTGACGACAATTTTGTTGAAAATTTTTGCAAAATTAAACCTTTTAAAAAGGAGTACGGTTCTTATTCCGAGAAAGCGATCAAAAAACTTTTGCCTATGATGAGAACAGGTAAATATTGGAATTTCAAAGATATAGATTCCAAAACCCAAGACCGTATGCAAAAAATAATTACAGGTGAATACGATGAAACTATTAAAAACCGTGTAAGAGAAAAAGCAATTGATTTGACAGATGAAAGTCATTTCAAAGGTTTACCTGTGTGGCTTGCTTGTTACAGTTTACGACCGACATTCCGAATCGAAAGAAATTCGTAAATGGGAAACACCCGAAGATATTGACGACTATTTGAAAAAATTCAAACAACATTCGTTGCGCAATCCTATCGTAGAACAAGTTGTTTTGGAAACTCTGCGTATAGTTCGTGATATTTGGAATAAAGAAGGACACATTGAGGAAATTCATGTCGAACTTGGTAGAGAAATGAAAAATCCAGCCGACAAGCGCAAGTAAATGACAGAAAAAATCCAGCAAAATGAAAATACAAATTTGCGGATAAAAGCAATGCTTATGGAGTTTATGAACGATAAGGAAATCCAAAATGTCCGTCCTTATTCTCCAAGTCAGCAGGATATTTTGAGAATTTATGAAGAAAACGCGCTTGACAATCTTTCAAAGGATGACAAAGAATTTGAGTTCGTTTCTAAAATTTCAAAACAATCACAACCGACAAAAAATGACATAATCCGTTATAAATGTTGGCTTGAACAAAAATACCGTTCACCTTATACGGGAGAGCAAATTTCGTTTTCAAGGCTTTTTACTGATGATTATGAAATCGAACACGTAATACCACAGTCAAGATATTTTGACGACTCTTTCAGCAACAAAGTGATTTGTGAAGCGGAAGTCAATAAATTGAAAGACCGACAACTCGGCTATGAATTTATAAAAAATCACCACGGAGAAAAAGTACAATTAAGTCAAGGGAAAATTGTTACAATATTCGATGTTGCAGAGTACGAAAAATTTGTTAAAGAGCATTATTCCAACAACCGCACTAAAATGAAGAAACTGTTGATGGATGATATTCCAGACGGTTTCATTGAACGTCAACTAAATGATAGTCGTTATATCAGCAAGTTGATAAAAGGTTTGTTGTCTAACATCGTTTGCGAAAAAGATGCAAACGGTGAATTAGAGCAAGAAGCGGTTTCCAAAAATCTTATTTCATACAACGGCACAATCACCGACCGTTTGAAAAAAGATTGGGGCATAAACGATGTATGGAACAGTATCATTCTACCGCGCTTCCGCCGTTTGAACGAACTGACGGGCAAAGATTGTTATACCACAACAAGTACCGAAGGACATGAAATTCCGTCAATGCCATTGGAACTTCAAAAGGGTTTCAACAAAAAACGTATTGACCACCGCCACCATGCTATGGACGCTATTGTAATTGCATGTGCTAAACAACGAGGCAGCACATTCTAAACATAACGCCAACCGTTATCAATTACAGCGAAAACTTCGCCGTTATGAAAAAACAATCATTAAGGGCGAAGAAAAGGAAATTGCAAAAGAGTTTTTGAAACCATGGGAAAATTTCACTGCGGATGTTTATAACGCATTGCAAAATATTATCGTAAGTTTTAAACAGAACTTGCGGGTTATCAACCGAACTAAAAACCATTTCCAACATTTTGAATGCGGCAAAAAAGAATTAGCAAAACAAACCAAAGGTGATAGTTGGGCAATCAGGCAGCCAATGCATAAGGATACTGTATATGGAGAGGTTAATCTAAAATTAAAGAAAACTGTTTCTCTTAATGAAGTATTGAAAAATCTGGAAATGATTGTTGATAAAGATTTAAAAAAGAAAATCATTGAATTTCAACAAGAAAAACGTGATATCAAATACATTAAGAAATATTTTGAAGAAAACAAGGAGATTTGGTCAGAGGTTAATCTTTCTAAAATAGAGGTATACTATTTTACGCAAGAAGAAAAAGACGAAAATGACAAACCTAAAATCAGGTATTTTGCCACAAGAAAACCAATTGACCCTTCCTTTACTAAGGATAAAATAGAGAACAGCGTAACAGATACCGCTATTCAAAAAATTCTTTTGGCACATTTGGCGGCAAAAGGCGGCGACCCAGAACTGGCATTTTCGCCTGACGGACTTGATGAAATGAATCGCAATATTAAAAAATTGAATGATGATAAACCTCATCAACCAATATTTAAAGTACGTGTTTATGAAAAGGCGGAAAAAATTGCTGTTGGCAACAAAGGTAATAAATCAGCAAAATTTGTAGAAGCGGCAAAAGGTACAAACTTGTTTTTTGCTATTTTTGAAACAATCATAAAGGGCGAAAATAAGCGCACATTTTATACTGTGCCTTTGAATACGATTATAGATTGTCAGAAAAAATACACAAAAGATTGGCGAAATAATTTGGAAAATTTTTTGAAAGAATTGAAAATTGTTCCGCAAAACGAAAAATTGCTTTTTGTTATCTCGCCTAATGATTTGGTATATTTGCCAACAAAAGAAGAATTACAAAACGGTATATCTGTTATTGACAAAACAAGGATTTATAAGATAGTTAGTTTTACAGGGAAAAGATTGTACGCTATCTCAAATTATGTATCAAAATCTATTGTTGATAAAATGGAATATACCCAATTGAATAAGTTAGAATTTACTGATGAAAAAATTGCAATTAAGGAAATATGTATTCCTTTAAAAATTGACAGATTAGGCAATATAATCAAAGTGGGTCTTTGACCCTTTGGCACACATATTGAAAGTGGTTGATTGTAAACCAATTAACCATTTTCATTATGATAAAACGAACTTTATGTTTCAGCAACCCGGCATATTTGTCGCTGAACAATTCTCAATTAGTACTAAAACTTCCGGAAGTGGCTAATAATAAAACACTTCCGGATAGTTTTAAAGAAAAATTTATCCATACAATCCCTATCGAGGACATCGGCATCGTGGTTTTAGACAACAAACAAATCACTATCACTCAGGGTCTTTTGGAAAAACTTTTAGAAAACAATTGTGCCGTTATTACTTGTGATTCGTCGCATTTGCCAGTGGGACTTTTGTTGCCGTTGTGTGGAAATACGGTTCAAAGCGAAAGATTTAGAGCGCAGATTGATGCTTCGTTACCGCTTAAAAAACAACTTTGGCAACAAACAATCCGTCAAAAAATTTTGAACCAAGCCTCAGTTTTAGAAAAATGCACTGGTGAAGAACACAAATGTATGCGGATTTGGGCAAACGAAGTGCGCAGTGGCGACCCTGACAATACCGAAGGACGTGCGGCGGCCTATTATTGGAAAAATCTTTTTAAAGGCATTGTTGACGACTTTGTACGCGACAGAGAAGGCGTTGCGCCGAATAGTTTTCTAAATTACGGTTATGCAATTTTGAGGGCTGTTATTGCGCGGTCGTTGGTAAGTTCGGGAATGTTGCCAACTTTTGGAATCCATCATCACAACCGTTACAATGCCTATTGTCTTGCCAACGACATTATGGAACCTTATCGTCCGTATGTTGATGAATTTGTGTATAAATATTTCGTTCAACATCCTGAAAAAGAAGAAATTGACAAAGAGTTTAAAGCCGAATTTTTGACAATCCCCACATTTGATGTTACGATAGATGGCAAACGCAGTCCGTTGATGGTAGCCGCCACAACTACAACGGCATCGCTTTACAAATGTTTTAGCGGTGAATTGCGCAAAATTTATTACCCCGAAATGCCATGACAAACCGTTTTAGTGAATATAGGATTATGTGGATTATAGTGTTTTTTGACCTGCCTACTGAGACTAAAAAAGAGCGGAAAGTGGCGGCAGATTTCCGCAAAAAGATTATGGCAGACGGCTTTACGATGTTTCAATTTTCGATTTATTTGCGTCATTGTCCGAGCAAGGAAAATGCTATGGTGCATATTAAGCGAGTGAAAACGATACTTCCCGACATTGGTAAAGTTGGCATAATGTGTATAACGGATAAGCAATTTGGGGACATGGAAGTTTTTTACGGCAAAAAGGCGGATATAAAACAAGTAGAGCCACAGCAGTTGGAACTGTTTTGACCGCAATTAGAAACAGAAAAACCCGCTGAAAAGCGGGTTTTTTATTGTCAAAAACAACATTTTTTTTAATTTGTGAAAGACGTATAACTTTTTAAAGGTCAGCACGTTATCCATATCGTGTTGTTTAAGACCCTGCAAAGTTAATAATTTTGAAAGCAAATCACAACTCGTTTAAATTTGAAAAAATATAAGCGGTGGTTGTTTAAGACCCTGCAAAGTTAATAATTTTGAAAGCAAATCACAACTGTTAATGGATTTTTCATTAACAAATCAGCGTTGTTTAAGACCCTGCAAAGTTAATAATTTTGAAAGCAAATCACAACACAACGGGAATAATCTTCTACCTTTTTCAAGTTGTTTAAGACCCTGCAAAGTTAATAATTTTGAAAGCAAATCACAACTGGCTCTAAGGAATAAATTAAACTTGTATTGTTGTTTAAGACCCTGCAAAGTTAATAATTTTGAAAGCAAATCACAACACTTCATTGTGTTTTGATATATAATTAAGTTCAAATTACCCAAAGAAGTTAAAAGATATAATTAACAAAAAAGGCAAACAGCGGGGTTATCCTACATCCCTCAAATTGGGAAGAAAGCCGTGTGGCTCCCAGTCTCAACCGAACTGTCCACACAGATAAACCACTTTATAATGTAGTTGAGGACTGTTTCCCTTTGGAAGTCAAAGAAAATAATATTTTTTCAGATAACAAATTTTTTTTCGTCAAAAATTTAGTTAAACGACAACATTTTACAAAAAAACTACTCTTGAAAAATATTGTAAAACAATTTTTCAAGAGTCAATTGTTTAATTTGTTCTGTCAATCCAGAACATTTCTATTATATTGTTGCGTCGCTCGGCCTTACCGAAGCGGTAAGAGTGAATGCTTCATCGCCCAAATACGCTATGGTCTGTCTGCTGATTGAAATGTTAGTTACGGCTATTTTAGATATAGTAACTTCGCAAGTTGCGGTTTTGCCGCCGTATGTGGCGGTTATTATGGCTGTACCCTCTGCTACGCCTGTAACGACACCGTTTTCAACTGTAGCAACGCTTGCATCACTCGATGACCATGCAACATCTTGACCATCAGGGGCAGTAGTTGTAGTCAATGTCTCTTTATTGTGTATACACTTCTAAAACATAAATTAATCGTCTTGTAACATTTTAAAACTATCTAAAATACAGAAAATCAATAAAAAACCTCTTTTTTACGTGGAAAACTTAGGGGATATTCCGTTTTTGAGTTTTTTGTAACAAAAAAAATGTTACGTTTTTTGAGATATTCCGTTTTGTAAAACGTAACAAACGCCCATTTTTGGATTCGTTTTTTAATGAAAAATAATTGCACGCGACAAAACACCCTTACTTGCGCCGATTATACGCTCTAATTTACCGATTGTAATATTCTCATTTTCAGTTTGCTTTTTGAGATGTCGCAAAATTTTTCCCATTTTTTTTGTTGAAAATTTACTCCAAAAAAAATTGGAAGGTTGATAATTATCATCTGTCTTTGTGCCGTTTTCAAAGTTGAAAACAGGGCACTAATATAATAATAAAAATGGAAACTACAAACAGAAAAATCATCCTTCCTTTTGGAGCGTTGCAAAGGTTGGGCGAGGCGTTGGGAGTTAGTCAGCCGACGATACGGAAGGCGTTGAAGTTTGAGGAAAAATCAAGTTGGAGATCTATGACACAAAACGGAACCATATATTACGACTACGCTACAATACCAAGTAGGACACGCTGCCTTTTGACTACCGAAGAGGCATTGCTTAATACAAGTCGCAACATCAAGACCAAAAGCAACATAGCATAGTATCTGATTGCTAATTTGGGTGCTAAAAGTGTTGAGGCTTTGGGTAACGAAAAGTTTTACGAGATATTTTCGTGGTTTATGTATGGAAGCAGAGTTAAGTTCGATAGCGATAAAGCCCATCTACTAACAGAAGGTAACGCAGTTGCAATGTACGTAAAAGAATTGCGCAAAAAAGGCTCGTTTCAACGTTGGGGATTTGATAAACTTAGCGATTTCGATAGCACTTTTATCGAATTTCTAAAACAAAAATGTTATCCAAACTTCAAACCATCAAGCATTCGCGCACTACGTACCAAATTAGAGGCAATAAATATCCCTGCTAATATGATTACTGGCAATTAAGGCAACTCCAATGCCGACAAGGTAAAAAAGACCTACGTTTGCGACACTATAACAGGTGAACTCTTTAACTTTTCGCTCGATGAACTTGTTATGTATAACTACCAACCTTTGAAGAGGCTGTTAAACAACAGGTAGAAATGGTTGAGGCGTGTAACTCTCAAAACCGCCTTATGGCTGCAGAAATTTGCAAGGCAAACGGCATTATTGACCCTAATGATATTACTCGAATTGTTACTGCGTCATTTGACGGCAAACGCGGTGTAGGCGACCTTAGAAGGGTAAAACGTGAGGTTATGAAACAACGAATCATCAACAAACAACAAGCAGCATGAAAAGTCCAACGTCAAGGTCGGCAACGCTGTGGACATCGATGCAAGCATCAAGTCTGTAATGAAAACAACGTCAACAGGCAAGACGTTTTGGAACACCACGCTCACAGCATGGATCATGAGTGCTGGTTTTGCAGGAGGAAGCGCAGGGGCTGAAGGTGGTGTCACACAGTATGTTTACATCGCATTCTTCATCGGTATCATTCTGATATACATGAAGAAGCACAAGACGTTTGGCG
>CAJOGF010000168.1 GCA_905233995.1 uncultured Bacteroidales bacterium
TTTGTCCTGAAAAACCTTCCGAAACTTCTTGACCGTCCCAAGGAATTGCAGGAGCGTGTATTCAAGAAACTTTTTGAACAGGCGGAAATAGCAATGCTTGACGACAAAGAATATTCCGACTATGAGGAGAGTCTTCACAATCTTTGGGACATCACCAACGCCATGAGCGATGCCGAGATGAAAGGTTACGGCAAAGGAAAGGAAGCTGGTATTGCAGAAGGCGAAGCCAAAGGTCGTGCGGAAGGTCGTGCGGAAGGCGCAAAGCAAGAAAAAATTGCCATTGCCCGCGCAATGAAACAACACGGTGATGACATTGATTATATCGCAGCAATCACCGGTCTTTCCCCCGACGAAATCTCAAAAATTTAACACAATATATTTGCACAATTCGTCAATAATTTGCCAAAAAAGTGGAGTGTCCTATCTTGATTTGGGTTGACTTGTTTTGACGTTTATTTTGCAATTCACGAAAATACTTGCCGCAATTTTTGTAATTTAGAAAAAACTTTTTTTACTTTGCAGACAGAAGTTTATATTTGCGGAAAATGACAGACAGCAAACACAAAGACGATTCGGAGATGCCGGTATTCATCGACATAACATCCGATTTTGGGTTCAAGCGGGTTTTCAAGCGCAAGGAGTTTATGATTTCGTTCCTCAATTCGCTCTTGAAGACCTACAACAAAGCGGAACGAGTAACTGATGTCACATATCTGAACACCGAGGAAGTCGGCGAAGTCCACAAGGACAGGCGCATAGTCTTCGACCTGAAATGCAAGACACAGGGCGGCGACTATTTTATCGTTGAGATGCAGAAACGCGGTCAGGAGTATTTCGACGACCGTGTTATATATTACATGGGACGCTCGATAGTCACGCAGGGAGAGATAGGCGACGACCTGTGGAAATTTGGCATAAAGAAAGTCTATGGCATCTTTATGATGAACTTCAACGAGAAGCGCGAGTTGGAGCACCGTGACATCAGGCATTGCGGTCTTTACGACTACACCAACGGTTGTGAATATTCAGACAAGCAGGATTTTTGGCTTGTCAACTTGCCGCAGTACCGTAGATACAAGCGAGAAGACTGCAAGACAGATTTAGAAAAATGGTTGTACATAATTTCAAACAGCAATAAAATGAAAACGATGCCTTTTATGCGAGAGATGCCTGTTTTCAAGGGTTTGAAAACAGCGACTGAACTTGCTCTGATGAGTCCGAGCGAGCGTGATACGTATATGTGGGAGTATGATGCGTACCGCACCGACCTCGCGGCGTATGACTATGCCATAAAAGAGGGCTTTGCGGAAGGCGAGACGAAAGGTCGCGCGGAAGGAGAAAAGAAAGGGCGCGCGGAAGGAGAAAAGAAAGGTCGTGCGGATGCAATGCGGGAAATGGCTCGGACACTCAAAGCAATGGGCAAAATGTCGATTGAAGAAATCGCCACCGCCACCGGCCTCACCCCCGACGAAATCTCAAAAATTTAACAAAAAAAATTTTGTTCAATCAAAAATTATTTCTAATTTTGAGACGTAATTAATTGAAAATTAACACAATAACTCTTTAAAATGGCACGATTCTTGCGCATCGCATCGCATCGCATCGCATAAAAAAATCATCCTTTAAACACCCTGAAATTTCGGCGGCGTTTAAGCCGCCGCACCATATTTTATCCCTTGTGGGACGGAGTTTCATAAACTTCGCCCCACAGGGGATTTTTGTGTATGTAGATAATTATTTTCATAAATTTTAAAATCATTTAAACAATGGCAGATTTAAAAAATTCAATTATCGGCTCTGAAAAAAAGCCTTACGTAAAGCCAGAGTTTGAAGTAATCGAACTCGACAATCAAACACCATTACTCGCTTCAAGTGGAGCCACAAACGGTGGAGTTGGTGTTGGAACAAGCGGTCTTGGAAATGGTGGAAACATTTAACATTAAAAAAAAATTAATCAGGAAATGAAAAAGAAATTTTTAGTAGTATCAATGTTTGCTGCTTTAATGCTTGCAACATCATGTAGTAAAGATGATAGTGAAAATAATGTTGAGCCGCAACCTGTTAATACCGAAGTTGTGAATAATGCTACACCTCTTGTAGTTGAAAAAACTTATCCGATAACCGTTAAGGCAACAAAAAAAACGTCTGTATCCAAAATCAGTTTGGGCGACAACGGAACTGATGAATGTTTTGAAATAGGTGATAAACTTGTTTTGACATGGGGTGCAGATGGCTCGGTAGAGTTGGAATTAATCGATGGAGCGGGTTCAACGTCTGCAACTTTTTCGGGAGAAATTCCTGAAAGTGCTAATGGACAAAGCATTACAGCACATATCGGCTCACCGATTACAGCAGCGAGTAGACTTGGATATGCGAGTTTGACTGCCGCTGTTCATAATTGTTGTTATTTGGTATCAAATGATTTCACTTATACTGCAGGAGAAGATATTGCTCCACTAACTCTTGATGACCAAAATTCGTATTTGCACTTTCAGTTGGCAGAAACGCAAACGAAATTTGACCTTAATATTGACGGTAATACTTTTACATTCAGCGATTTTTCTAATCATGAAATATGGATTGCTGTTCCGGGCGGAAAAAAAATAAAAGGCAACATGATAAGTACTGAAGGAAAAGAGTTAGAGTCAGCAAAAGTTTATACCGTTGACCGCACCGATGTTGTTGACCTTGGCTTGTCGGTTCTTTGGTGTACGTCAAATGCAACGGAACAAGCAATGAAGTATACAGATGCATGTAATAATTACAAGGAGGCTGATGTACAAGGTTACAGATTGCCAACTAAGTCGGATTTCGAAGAACTTTTTACTGTAGGTTATTCTTGGGATTATACAAACAAAGGATGTGTTTTCTCCAACGCTTTTGCTTCTGTATTCTTCCCAGCGAAAGGAGGCATTCTCTCTTCTAACACAAGCACTAAGTATGATGTTGGTGATTACTGTCTCTACTGGTCGAGTACGCCTACTGACAAAGAAAACATTGCCTATGATATGATATGTTCTTATAAGCGTAACCAAATGGTGGGTTTTGCTGAACATTTTTATGATTGGTTGATAACTATCCGCCTTGTTCGCAGTTTGTAGTATTTACAAAATCTGTTTTGTCCAACCAAGACAAACAATACAACTTTCAAATGAGTTAGCCATTGCGAGGGAGAGCCCGCCCGAGAAAAGGCTAACTCGTTTTTGTTAGATCACTTGATTTAAATTTAGATTACAACTATTAGAAAATTGTTTGTTTTATCTTTTCAACAATTTCATCAAAATACGGTTGCTTGACACGGCTTATTTTGCGAATGACATCCCTTTCAATATTACCAACAATTAGTTGACACTTCACGTAACTCTTTTTTGACATAGGTTTTGTTAGCATATTGTCGGACAGTTCATAACAATATTGTGGATTGTATGATTTGGATGAAACCATACACAAATATATTATACCTTCATCTTCTTGCAGTTCGTTATTCGACACAATTAATGCGGGGTGTACTTTAAATGTTCCGTCGGGGAACAAAAAGTTAATTTCTACAATGTCTTGTTGTTCATACTTCATAGCCTACAAGTATTTAGCGAAAATTTTTGTTGCATTGACTTTGGACGTGTACAAAAATGCCTCGCGCTCTTGTTCCTCAGTCCATTCGTCATCTGTCTGAGAAACAACGGCATTTTTCTTTTTTTGTGTGTTCACATTTACCATATCATTGATAAAAGTCCATATTTTATCAATTACATCAGCACTCTTCTTGCTGTCAATGCCACTAAGCATCTGAATCGCAGAAAGTTGTCTTTCGTATGTCGTCATAATCTATCTGTTTTTAATTTTGCTAATTCAAGTAACTTCAAAAGTTACAATCGCAAATTTACAAATATTATCTTTCACTCCAAATTTTTTGTTCAACAAAAAACTCTCCCAAAAAAAATTCACTTTCCCTGTAACAAATCTTTTCGTCATCCGTCCTACTTGCGAAAAAACAATGAAGGAGCGCGCGAAATTCCCTCAAATGTAAAACTCTAAATAAAAATTCCGCATTTTGCAACTTGGTTGCAAGTTACGTGACGTAATTTTGCGGCGTAAAACAAAATGTTATTAAACAAATTATGAAAAGAATCGCACTAATTTTGATTTTGCTGATGCCGCTGTTTGTTGCGGCTCAGACGGCAAAGATTCAGGGTGTCGTGATTGACACCAAGGGCAACCCGCTTCCGTTTGTTGCGGTGGCGGAGAAGGGCACTACCAACGGAACTATCTCCGATTCGGATGGCAATTTTATCATCAAGGTAAAACAGATGCCCGCAACACTCTCTTTCAATTGCTTGGGCTACACGGCGTTGGACAAGACTTTCAATTCGGGCAGCGAGAAGGTTAGAATCACAATGGACGAAGAGACCACCGAAATCGCCGAGGTCAATGTAACCGCCAAACACGGCCGCAGCCGCACCGAAAACGTCATCATCGGCGTGGAAAACATCCAAATGTCCGAAATGGCAAAAGTGCCGGCTCTGATGGGCGAGCGCGATGTCATCAAATCCATTCAACTTCTGCCCGGCGTCAAGAGCGAGGGCGACGGCTCGTGCGGATTTCAAGTGCGCGGCGGCAATGCTACACAAAACCTCATAATGCTCGACAATGCCGCAATCTACAATGCAGGCCATTTGATGGGCGTTTTTTCTACTTTCAACGACGAGGCGCTCACCAATGCGTCGCTTTATAAAGGTGCGATTCCGGCGCAGTTTGGTGGAGCGTCGTCGTCGATTTTTGACATCAGCACACGCTCCGGCGACATGGAAAATTACGGTCTCAACGCCTCAATCGGACTTCTTTCGTCTAAATTCTCCGTTGACGGTCCAATCGTGAAAAACAAAGCATCGTTTTTCCTTGCCGCAAGGCGCACATATTTTGAGATATTCCTCAAACCAACCAAAAAGTGGAAGGACTACACCATCAATTTCTACGATGTCAACGCCAAAGTTACCGCAAAACCTTACAAAAACGGCACTTTCAACGTCATGTTTTTCCGTGGACGCGACAACATGGTCATGAAAGACGACGTGGCTGCAATGCACTGGGGCAACACCGCCGCAACATTCGATTTCAAGCACAATTTTTCGCAGCACGTGAGCGCAAAAACATCGCTCATTTACAGCAACTATGCCTACGATGAGCATATCAAAGTGTTGGGAATGAACAACGAGGCCGACGCTTACAACCGTCATCACGCCGTCCGCGAAAACATACTTATCAATCCAACCCAAAACCACAAAATCAATGTCGGTTTCCAATTACCAGGACATTACCGAGCGCGAACTCCGCGACGCCAACGAATATTCCGCTTGGATTTCGGGCGATTGGAAGACGGATTTCGGCCTCGAAATCTCCGCTGGCGTAAGGGGTGTTATTTTTAACGCTTTGGGCGGCGCACCGTTCTACAATCTCGACAACCTCGGCGAAATCATCGACACCCTCCATTACAAAAAAGGCGAGGTCGTAAAACAGAACATCTCCATCGAACCGCGTTTCAGTATGAAACAGCAGCTCACCGACCATCAGAGCATCAAGGCTGGATATTGCCGCACCACGCAAAACATTCAGTTTGTGCTCGACAACGGTCTTTCGTCGCCCCTGAGCCGTGCCATGATGATTAGCAACATCATCAAACCGCAGATTGCCGACCAGATAAGCGCGGGCTATATGGCTGAAACCAAGGACAAAAAGTACGAATTTTCTATCGAGGGCTACTACAAGCAAATCGACAATGTTTACGACTACAAGGACGGCAAAGACCTCGCCTCGGCTGTGGAAATGGAGCGCATTGTGCTTCGTGGCGAAGGCAGGGCATACGGCGCGGAGTTTTACGTAAAGAAAAACCTCGGCGACTTCACAGGATGGCTTTCATACACTCTTTCGTGGGTTGAAAACAAAATCGACGGCATCAACAAAAACCGTTGGTACACAGCCTCCAACGACCGTCGCCACGATATTTCGATTGTTGGAATGTACCGCCTGAACCACAAGTGGGACTTGTCGGCGACGTGGGTCTATACATCGGGACAGGCTCTCACCGCTCCGAGCGCAAAGTTTGAGGCTGTCAATTGGACGCTTTATTATTTCAACGAGCGCAACGGTTACCGTGCGCCCGCCTATCATCGCCTCGACGTCGGCATCAACAACACCAAGGAGCGTCCCAACTACACAAGGATTTGGAGTTTTGGAATCTACAACCTCTACAATCATTACAACCCGTACATGATTTCGTTTGAGAACGACGACACCAAACCCTCCGGCACCAAAACCGTTCAGACATCGCTCTTCGGCATAATACCGTCGGTATCGTTCACACTGAAATATTGAGATTTAAGATGATTATGAAGGACAGATCGCTGTTTGCTCTTTTTCTTCTTTATGTTTTCGGCTTCCTTCTGACAGCCTGTAAGAAAGAGATAGATTTCGA
>CAJOGF010000169.1 GCA_905233995.1 uncultured Bacteroidales bacterium
TCTACGTCGGTGTTGGAGACAACGGGTGCGGCTTCGTTTTCGTCCTTGTCGCTACAAGAGACGATGAGCGCAGAGGCCGCAAACAACGCTACCGCCGTCTTTGCCCAAGACTGCGGTGTTGATATTTTAATCTTCTGCATATCAAACACTTGTTTGTTAAATAAATTGATTACTTACTGGGGTTGACTGTGTTACCACGATGTCGGGTCGTAGTCGCGGCGCGACGTGGTTGGCGTCGCGCTGCTCGCAAGCAACTGCGGCGTTTCGGCGAGTTCGATTACTTCGATTGCGGGCTTCTCGTAGGCGAGTTTTTCTTTGCCCTTGACGTTGGTTTTCTGTGTGTTTTCCATTTTCTTTAAAAGGTATTTGTGTTATTATTAAAATGGTTGATTGTCGTTTTTTGGGGAATGTACAGAAACAGTTACGGGAGGGGCAAAATTCGCTTTCGATGTAACGAGTTTTACCCCCCCCGTAAAGTATTATTTACTTTTTGTAAGGTATTTTTGTAAAAAATCATTTCGTTTTTGGGTTGATTTTTCAGGGGGCGAAGTTAGGGATAATTTGTGAGACTGGCAAATTTTTTTGAACAAAAGAGGCGAAATAATTAATATTTTTGCTAACTTTGCAGTCGGACAATTAAACTGGAATGTTATGGGCATATTTATCGACAAAGGATTAGACTCAACAAATATCCCGTTATCTTTGTGGATTTCAATAAGTTTGCCGAAATCAAGAAAGAGGAAGCGACCTTCTCCAAGCCGAACAGCAGCACCGTCAAGCCCTCGACGCCCTCACCGATGCCAAAATCGAATACCAAATGGCTTTGATGAAGTATCGTCAGGCGGTGGGGAATTGAAAGTTGGATCTGCAAAAACCCGAATGGATTGAGCACAACGGCAAAAAGATTTATGAGGCTGTGATAGACTGCGGAAAGGAATAGTTTAATTTTACAAAGCACAATTAGTTTTCTTCATTCAGTGAAACTTTTCACGCCAAAAGTGAAACTATTATTTGCGAAATAACAGTTATCTTTGCATTGCAATAAAAACAAAATGTTATGAAGTTAAAGACAATCATCGCAGCACTTACGGCATTGGTAATAGTGTCGGGCTGCAACAACAATTCTAAAAGCACTGACAATATGAAAGATATGTCCAAATTGACTTTTACCGAACAACAAGCCTCTGCCATCACCGCAATCGCTTGCAATGAGGCTCGTGGCGACCAATCGTCGCTCTTGAACGCCATCAACGAGGGTTTCGACGCCAAACTCTCTGCAAATCAAATCAAAGAGGCACTTTCGCAACTCTATGCCTACACGGGTTTTCCACGCTCGCTAAATGCGTTAGGCACATTGCAGAAGGTAATGGAGCAACGCCAGGATGTTGCCATAGGCGCAGAATCGTCGCCGATGCCCAATGATTACAACGCACTGAAACAAGGCACTGAGGTTCAGACCAAACTGTCGGGCAAACCGTTCAACTACACATTCTGCCCCACCGAGGATTATTACCTCAAAGCGCATCTTTTTGGCGACATCTTTGCCCGCGACGTTCTCACACACGCTGACCGTGAACTTGTTACCGTAAGCGCATTGAGCGGTTTGCAAGGCGTTATGCCTCAATTAATTGCACACGTAAAAGGCGCAAAAAATATGGGCGTTACCGATGCACAGTTGCAAGGCATTGTAACTTCGCTTCGCAATCACGGACTTAATGCCGAGGCGCAACGTTGTGAGGCTGCAATCGCAACAGCAAATGGCAACCAAGCACCCGTAATTTCGCCCTCGGAATGGCCGCTTGGAAATCCCAATACAGCTTACGCTCAATATTTTACGGGCAATAGTTACTTGGCGGTCTTGGACAACGGACTTTGCAACGTAACCTTTGAACCCGGTTGCCGCAACAATTGGCACGTTCACCACGGCGCGGTTCAGATGTTGATATGCGTAAGCGGACGCGGCTGGTATCAGGAGTGGGGCAAAGAAGCCGTTGAACTAAAACCGGGCGTAACGATAGCCGTTCCCGAAGGCGTAAAACATTGGCACGGAGCCGCCAAGGACAGTTGGATGCAGCACCTGACCTACCACGCCGACCTTAAACCCGGCAACAGCAATGAATGGCTCGAACCTGTAAGCGACGAGGTGTATGGAAAATTGAGGTAAAACAAGGTTGTCCTCACTTTTTGTGTGCCGTTATAATGGTGAAACTGTGCGCATTAACGATGATTATAATGCCGTCAACTTCGCAATAATAGTTTTTGACATTGCGGGTGATATTGCACGATGGGATTTCACGATTGCCTTTTTTATTCAAACAAACAATCTCAATCCTTATTCAAACAAATGCGTGCTCAGATACCTCAATCCTGTGTCGGCGAGGAGAGCGACGATTTTTTTGCCATGGAACTCGGGACGCTGTGCCAACTGTGTGGCGGCGTAGAGGGCAGCACCTGACGACGCTTCAACAAGCACGCCATCTTTTTTGGCGAGAAGTCGAGCCGCCTCGTATGCTTGGTCGGTGTGAACTTCAAAATAGCCGTCATAAACCTTGCGGTCGAGGTTTGCGGGAATGTACTCCTCCTTGGTGTTTTCAAAAGGATGCACACCGGTTATTTCCTCTTGGTCGGGACGTTCGGGACTTTGGAACGAATCTTCGGGGGGCTGAACTCCAAAAATCTTCACATTTGGATTCTTGGATTTGAGGTAATTGCCTACTCCTGAGAGAGTTCCGCCTGTTCCAACGCACGCCACAAAAGCATCAACATCGCCGTCAGTATCATTCCAAATTTCGGGACCAGTGGTGTTGAAATGTATGTTCGGGTTTTCGGGTTTTCGTGTTTGGTCGGCAAACCAATAATCCTTGTCGCCACGAGCCACAAGATGGCGTTCCAATGCCTTCACGCACTCGATGAAATCGGGACCGTTTTTCTCGAAACTCTCCACGATTTCAGGCACTTCCGAGAGTTTTACATTTGTGCCGCCCAAAGCGTGGATTACCTGGAAACGCTCTTTTGAAACTTGGTCTTGGATGTAAACACGGAATTTGTAACCCTTTGCGGCGGCTCGCTCACCATTCCAAACTGCATCGGCATTGCACTGATAATAACTGCCGTCGTGGAGTTTGGGCGGAAAGGATAAAAAAATTGTCATGATAAAACAACTCTAAAATTTTTTTCCATAAAAAATAATCATTACCTTTGCACTGACAACTAAGGAAAAATGTATCGGCGATACACTTTTCCTGACTTAAAAGTGTAGAAAGTAATGGAAATTTTACGTGATATTCTTTTGGCAAGTATGTTAGATATTGAGATACAATTGCTAACTTTGCGCTTATGATGGATGCTATTAACAATATAGGAGCAATAGATGTATGGATTGACGATTTCACGCCGTGTCTGAAAGATAACTTAACTGGTGAAGTCGTTAATACTGAGGTTATTCGTATTCGACGGAAGAGTTTCCTTAAAAAATTCAACCGCAAAAACGGTTGGTATGTTAATTGGGGAAATGTTGTGGAAGACTGCGAAGTTAAAGAATATCTGGCAAACGATTACGAGCCTGTTGATGAGACTTCGATGCCGTACCTTGTGGACATCCGTGCTATAAAAGCCTACGCCGACGGCAAGGGCGTCAGCATTGTATCGCTCACAGACGATGAGAAAAAAAGATTTCTCATACCCAATCCGCATTATCGCAAAAAAGGTTTGCAGAATATTGCGGCAGTATTATAGAGGGTTAATCATCTCAAACAATCTGCCAACCATTTCGGCTTCGGTGGCGTCTTTTTTCAGTCCGTACAATTCCAAAACAATGACATCCAATTCGCGGTGAGCCTCGGCAAGGTCGGTGAACAATAGGTCGAGGTTTTCTCCGTAAAGGTCGGCAAGCGACGCGCCCTGCGAGAGATATTTTTCGCGGACGTCGAGGATTTTTTGGGCGGCGGTTGGGATGCGGGCTGCCAGCCCGCTATTGGCGGACGAGCCGTCCGCACTCCATTCAGGCCACGGAAAATTGTTATAGACAATATCCTTGCTGTAACGGTAACGGCTCTCCAACCGCCCTGCCACAACGCGCATCCACGCATTATGGACTATCGAGGTGAGAATGCCAAATTCGTAGAGCGTGGCGTTGGGGATGATTTGGACAAGGTTTGACGCAATCACATCTTTACTCATAAAACCAATCGGAATGTATTTCCGTTTTTCAGATGATACACAGGGAACAAGCAAATAATTGCTATTGGGTTGCGCTATCTGACAAAAAAGTGTCGGTGTTTTGGCAAATCGTCTTGTAGCCTCAGCCTTACTTGCTAATCTAAATTCTTTAACTTGTTTTACACGTTCTGTAACCAACGGAGATTTTGCAATGTCCATTGGATTAGCATCTACGAGCCATAAACAATAACGTTTTTTATTATTGATGAATTCTTCGGCTCCAATGTATTTGCGGATCCATTGTTTGGAAATTGGTTCCATTGTTTCAAACTCGTATTTTTGTTCGGGAGTGATTACAAATGCACCACCGTCACGTGGCATACTTCCAAAATACATTTCAGGCACATCTCCAATTGGTTTGTTGATACTTTCGACAAAATAATTCGGTGCGTCAAGAAGATATGCGTTGATGTTTTTAGCGGTTTCGATTGTGCCGTCGGGATTGTAGATGTGTTTGGGTTGCGTTTGTAGAGACGCGATTAATCGCGTCTCTACGGCATTGGCGGCAGAATCATCCGCAATGCCAAATCCCACAATCACACAATGCACGTGCGCCATTCCAACAGAATCGCTTTCCCAACGGAATGTGCGGTAGGCAAAATCTATCGTCAATCCATTATCGAACAATGGTTTCCAAAGGAATGCCACTTGTTCGCCCTGACATATCGAATTGGTGGAAACGTAGGCACAGCGGATTTTTGAATTTTTCTTTACGAAATCAAAAGCCTTCTTGTACCAACAGCAAACATAATCCATTTTGCCTGCATTTTTCCATTTTTCACCCAAACAATCTATCATATCTTTCTTTTGTTCGCGTGATTGTTGCATTGCCCCAACAAACGGCGGATTACCAACGATATAATCCAATTCTGACGGATTGACATAATCTTCCCAATTGATGCGCAATGCGTTGACACAGTGGATTGTGGTGATGTCGTTGAGGGGCAATTCGGGAATGTTTTCGCCGAGGATTTGCTGTGTTTCGTGGAGCAATTGGTTTTGTGCAATCCATAGGGCGGTTTTGGCGGTATCAACGGCAAATTCGTTGATTTCAAAACCGTGGAATTGCGACAGGGAAACTCGGATTTGTAGAGACGCGATTAATCGCGTCTCCACACCGGCGGAATGTAATTCGTACAGAATTTTGTTTTCCATACGGCGGAGTTCCATAAAACAATACGTCAGGAAATTGCCCGAGCCACACGCGGGATCGAGGATTTTCACCGACGCCAAATCGTCTTGGAGGGCGAGCAAGGTGTCTCGCTTGGTGTTGAGGTCGGAGATGCGGATTGCATCTTCGAGCCGACGGCGGAATCCATTGAGAAACAGCGGCGCAAGAGCCTTGTCGATGTTGTCGGTAGTTGTGTAATGCATACCGCCTTCGCGCCGGTCTTTGGACGAAAGCGTACTCTCAAACATCGCCCCGAAAATTGCAGGGTTTATCGGGCTCCAATCAAAGCCGAGCGAAATTCTTTGAGTGATATTGAAGGCGATTGTCTCGGTGAATTTTGGCAGGCTTGTTTCAGCCGCAAAAAGTCCGCCATTGGTGTATGGAAATTCGTTGAGCCGTTTTTCTTCGGGGTCGCGTTTTTCGGTCGGCGTGTTGAGCACTTGGAAAAGCCGTTTTAGGTGCAGCCTAAATTCGTAACGGTCGCCATTGAACGATTTGAGATAGTTGCCAAACATATCCTTGCGGCTAAACACCAAGGCGTCCTCAGCATAGAGACAAAACACAAGCCTGACGCAAAAAACGTTGATATTATGAAACAGTTCGAGCGTCATCTCGTCCTTTGAGTATTGGCGGAGGATGTCATTATAGAGTTCACCGATTTTGAGCGCGGCGGCCTTGGAAACTGCGGTTTCGAGTGCCGTTACCGAAGATTCCTTGTCCAAAAGGAATTTAAGACGGTAATAGTTTTGGGAGACGCCCTCCTCTGTGAATGGGATTATATAAGGCGGCTCCAACGGCTTTCGATTGTGCGGAAGTTGGAGCATACGATGTAACGCGCCTTTTCGCCTACCGGCAGCCAATTGTCGTAACGTTCAGCCTGTTGGAATGGCGTGAGCATATCGCCGCCCGACTGCGGCTCGGGCTTGTCGAGTGCTACGTTGCTACTCTTATGCTCGATGATGACGCGGGTGTGCGGGATGTAGGCATCTATGAATTTGGTGTTGCCCGTCTGCGGGTCTTTCACCTGTTTTTCATAGATGATGGTTTTTGGGAGGTCAATCTGTGGGTCAAAACATTTCAGAATCGAGTTCCAAAACTGTTGTGTCTTGCCCTTTTCATACCCCTCCTGCGCACTCCAAAACTTGGTTTGGATAATTAGTTTCTGCCGTATATCCTTGTCTTCCATATATTAGTCGCTTAGAAAAAAGTCTCGGCAAATATAGCAATTATTCATTGTATAAAAAAAGATTCTCATAAAAAATAATCGCCACCTTCACACTGACAACTAAGGATTTCTCCCCTACCTCGCCTCCAAAACAAACCCAAACTTCCACGGCTTATTTCCGTCGATTGTGTATTGCGGCAGGGTGCGTTTGCCCCAAGTGTCTGCGCCGCCGACGCCGTGGATGTTGAGGTCGATGTTGAGGTTAATGAACTTGCCGCGAGCGATGTCCTGCGGATGCCTTGCGCCCTCCAAATCTTCCTCGCCATAATCCCAAGCGCGGATGCAGAGCGGCTGACAACCGTCAACGACCACCGTCCGACGCCCCGAACCAATCTCAAACTGCCGCACGTCGCAGCTGTTGCCATTGTCCTGAGGGTGGATGTAATCGGTCTGAAAATCACTGAGCGGCATTTCGTATTCGCCAATAAAAGCCGAATGTTTGCGGTCGGGATAATTTTCCCAAGGTCCACGACCACAATATTTTATGTTGACAAAATCGGGATTGAGGCGCATACGCATACCAAATTTTGGCATTAATGGGAGATTTTGGGCGGTGGGTTTGTAATCCATTTCTACCTTGATTAAACCGATGTTATAGAATGAATACGAGACCGTTAAGTCTGCGCCAACGGGCAACGACATTTCGGCTGTAATGACCAAAGCATCGTCGGAAGAGGAAGTATGGAGCGACTTCAAAACGCGATTTTCGGCGGCGTCTTTCCACACCGCAACACGCTCGGCAAAATGCGCCGCAGACTGATTGTCGTTTTCAGGCTTCCAAAAATACGGCTCCAACGGCGACTGCAAAATCTCCTCGCCGTCCTTCACCCAACTTACCAAAGTGCCTGAGTTGTCGATAGTTACAGAACCATTATGGAAGAAAACAACGTAGCCAAACGGCGTTTGGAGGGCTTGGGCGGGTTTGCCGTCAATCATCATTCCAACGCAAGATTCGATACAAAATTGTTCATTAGCCACAACGAAGCCCTTCTTAGCCCACGGAGTGTCATTTTTGAGATGGGCGGCAACGTTAACAAACGTTTCTTCATACACTTTTACCGTGTCGTATGTGATTGAGTATTCGTCAATTTCCGTGAAAAAATCGCGGTTGATGATGCTGATTTTGCCGGTAATAGTATCCCTTACAAATTTCAAAGGCTGATATACATATTGAACCTCGTAATATTCGGGGTGAGGCGTGCGGTCGGGCGCAATCAAACCGTTGATACAGAAAGGGCCGTCGTTGGGTTTGTCGCCAAAATCGCCGCCGTAGGCATAATGGTCGCCCTGCCAAATTCCTTGGTCAACCCAATCCCAAATTGCCGCGCCGCAAATCGACGAATCGGCATAAATAACGTCCCAATATTCCTGTAAATTTCCACACGAATTGCCCATCGCGTGGGCGTACTCGCGCATCATAAACGGCTTGTCTTTAACCTCTTGCGCATTGCGGCGAAGGTCGTCGGGATAGAGATAACTATCGTCCCAAATTGCGGAATAGCGGCGGTCGCTGTCGTAAAACGGCGGTCGCGTGGAGTCCAACTCCTTGACCTTATTATACATAGCCTCAATATTTGGCCCCACGCCGCCCTCGTTGCCAAGGCTCCAAAGTATCACGCAGGGGTAGTTGATGTCGCGTTTTACGAGCGATTCGGCGCGGTCAACGTGAGCCTTTTGAAAACTTAAATCGTTGCCCATCACATCATTAGCATAGCCGTAGCCGTGGGTTTCGTGGTTAGCCTCATCCATCACATAAATGCCGTAACGGTCGCAAAGTTCATAGATGTATTCACGGTCGGGATAGTGAGAGGTGCGGAGAAAATTGATGTTAGCCTGTTTCATCAGGCGGATGTCCTGTTCGTAGGTTTTGTCATCGACATAACGCCCCGTAATCGGATGATGGTCGTGACGGTTTACGCCACGGAGTTTCACGTTTTTGCCGTTGATTTTGAACACCTCGCCAACAATCTCCACTTTCTTGATACCAGTCTGATAATCAAAATGTTCGGTGCGTTGCTTGCCGTTGAAAAGTTCGATGTGGAAGGGATAGAGATTTGGCTTTTCTGCCGACCAAATTTTCGGATTTTGGATGTTGGCTTTAATCGAAACCTTAACAGTGTCATTGGGCGCGATTTTCTTTACAACATACTGATAATCACGATTGTTGATACAGAAAACCACCTTTTGATTCTTCACGGTTTGAGAGCCGGTGTTGCAAACGAGGATTTCGGCGTTGATGTCGGCGGCGGAATAGTCGTTGTTTAATGTCGGAATCACCTTATAATCAGCAATATGCACCGTCGGGCGCACCCAAAGTTCCACGCTCCTGAATATGCCGCTCAACCGCCACATATCTTGGTCTTCGAGGTAACTGCCATCGCACCAACGATATACCTCCACAGCAATTCTGTTTTTGCCCTCGCGGAGATATTTTGTGACGTCAAATTCGGCAGGCGACATTGAGTTTTGACTGTAACCAACCTTTTTGCCGTTGATCCACAGATACATAGCGGAATGAACACCGCCAAAATGAAGGATGAGATTTTTGGTCATCATTTCGGGCGTAACGTCCACAAAAGTTACGTAAGAGCCTACGGGATTGCGGTTTATGTATGCCGTCCAAGACTTGTCCTGCGGCTCGGGGGTAACGCTCGGTCGATTTCTGAAAAACGGATAATTGATGTTGATGTAAATCGGCACGCCGTAGCCCTGCGTCTGCCAATTGCCCGGGACGTCGATTTTGTCCCAACGGCTCACGTCGTAGTCCTCTTTATAGAAATCCGCCGGACGCTCGTCGGGGTTTTTGCTCCAATGAAACAGCCACTTGCCATCGAGCGACACAATTTCTTGGCATTCCTTCATTTTGGAAGGCAGTTGAAGCGTGGCGTGGTAAGGCAGTTTGTTAACGCCCAATATATCAGGATTTTCCCAATCAGGAACATTCTGCGCTCCGGCATCTAAGCCCATCAACGCAGCAAGAATCAGTAGAAGTCTTTTCATAATGGTAATTGAATTTGGTTATGCAAAGATAGGAAATCTCAGGATATTCCGCAAATTATCAGGCATTAAAAGTCGATATTGTGCAATAGATTGTCGAGATAAAACAACTAAAAGTTTTTTTACATAAACAATAATCATTACCTTTGCACTGACAACTAAGGAAAAATGTATCGGCGATACACTTTTCCTGACTTAAAAGTGTAAAAAGTAATGGAAATTTTACTTCAAAACCCGAAACGCGCATCCGATTCTCAATGCTCAACCTTCAAATGAACGGCGGACTTTTGAGTTGCCCCGCGCCGTTGGCAGAATGGGCGGCGAAATGGTGTTAAAAATCCTCAGTTGGTTAATGTCGCTAACCAACTGAGGATTTTCGGTTTTTAGTTAGAGTTGGCATCATTCTCCCCGCACTTCACGGTCGTTGAAAAAACGGATTGATATTTTGTGCTTGTCAGACATCCTTTGTTTGTATTTTTCTTGATGACAAAGATATGCTTTTTCTTCGATGTTTACAAAAACTTTTTGTTAAAAACCCTCCAAAGAACGTGAACGCCTAATATTTAACGAGATTACGGCAGTCGGCAGAGAACTCGTTTAATAAAATTCTTGAACGATACTTTATTGAAAAAAATTTTTTAGGTCAGTTTTTTTTTGTAATTTCGCAACAAAATAGAAAACACAAATGAGCGACCTCAGCAATAATCAAGGCAGAGCCTACGAATTTGTCTGTTTGAACGCACTTTATGAAGAAATAAGTAAGTTTCGAAGTGCGCAAATAGTCATAAATAGTAGTTTCCACGCCGCACAAAAAGCATACAACACGCTTTCAAGCGTGGATAAGATTGCAAAAAAGTAAAATGGAAACAATTGACTATAATAATAAAAATATCACTTTTAATGGAAAACTTTTTCCGTTTAAAATAATAACCGAAGCAACCCAAAACGGTGTTTTAGAACATATTATCAGTGTCGTTGATTTACAAACAGAAATATTGGATGACAACTATAATTATGTTTCTAACAATGCGAGATGGATTGATGAACAAATTACTTACTTTGTTGAAAACGATGATAGTTTAAATCGTTCAGACAAAGACATATTGAAAGAAATATATGGTTAGATATCAGTTTTTTCCTCGGTCAAGAGGTGTTACAAAGGAAATTCAGGATGTAATTGATTGTTTTAAACAAGTTGAAACAAACATTGATTCTGAACATAAAGAATTGAAATCAAACGACGTTTTAATGCTTGTTCGTCCACATCTTGAAAAAATTGGGTTTGTGGTGGAAGCAAGCAAAAAAACAGCCGATAAAATAGATGTGCCCGTTCTTTTCGGTCAAGATAATAAAATTGACAAATCATTTTATGCTGATGCGTTAAGCAACGATGGACGGATTGTCATTGAAGTAGAAGCGGGGAGGGCAACAGAAAACAATCAATTTTTAAAAGATTTGTTCGAGGCTTGTATGATGTTTGACGTGGAATACCTCGTGCTTGCTGTCCGCAATGTATATAGAACACATTTTGATTTTGATATTGTTTACAATTTTCTTGAAACACTTTATATTTCAAACAGATTGCATTTGCCGTTGAAGGGGATACTTTTAATTGGATATTAAATACCTTAATTCCGAAGTTAAAAAAAATTAAAATCGGCAAAATATTGACAACTAAAAAGTTATAATATTTTGCCGTTACAAATATTTCACTTAAATTAG
>CAJOGF010000170.1 GCA_905233995.1 uncultured Bacteroidales bacterium
TTTTTTTTTTAACTTTTTAGAAAGCACAAATGGCAAAGAACTTAGTGATTGTTGAGTCTCCCGCCAAGGCAAAAACCATTGGCAGGCTGTTAGGTGAAGATTATATTGTAAAACCGAGTTTCGGGCATATCCGCGATTTGGCTAAAAAAAACTATGGAATTGACATCGAACACGGTTTTACCCCGACATACGAAATTGATGCTGAAAAAAAGAAAGTTGTCAGCGAACTGAAAAAAGATGTTAAAGCGGCTCAAACCGTTTGGCTTGCATCCGATGAAGACCGCGAAGGAGAGGCAATCGCATGGCATTTGGCTGTTACATTAAAACTACCGGTTGAAACAACCAAACGAATTGTATTTCACGAAATTACAAAAAATGCCATAGACGAAGCAGTAAAAAATCCAAGAACAATAGACTTAAATCTCGTTAACGCACAACAAGCACGTAGAATACTTGATAGATTAGTGGGTTTTGAATTAAGCGAAGTACTATGGAAAAAAGTTAAAAGCAACCTCAGCGCAGGAAGAGTTCAGTCTGTTGCGGTTAGACTTATAGTGGAAAGGGAAAGAGAAATCATGAATTTTCAGATTTCAGACTATTATAAGGCGGTTGCAAAATTTAAAGTACCATTTCAGAACGCTACTTTCAAAGCCGAATACACTGGCAAAATAGACGACGAAATAAAAGCGAAGGAATTTCTTGAAGGCTGTCAAGGCAGCAGTTTTGCTGTCAAACAAATAGAAACAAAACCTTCTAAACGTACTCCTGCACCACCGTTTACGACTTCAACACTTCAGCAAGAGGCGAGTCGAAAACTTGGTTTTTCTGTTAGTCAGACAATGTCGCTTGCACAAAATCTTTACGAATCGGGATTTATAACTTATATGCGTACTGACAGCGTAAATTTAAGTGATTATTGTGTCAATGAATGTAAAGATTTTATAAAAAATCAATATGGCGAAAAATATTCAAAACCAAGGCAATACAAAACCAAATCTAAAGGAGCACAGGAGGCTCACGAAGCAATACGACCAACTTCAGTAAAGAAACAAGTTGTAAGTCAAAAATGGGACGAGCAACGCCTTTACGAAATTATTTTGCAAAGAACCTTAGCCTCACAAATGTCTGATGCTGTTATGGAGAGAACAACTGTTGAAATAAATTCGTCAAAAAACAACGCTATTTTCTCTGCAACGGGCGAAGTTGTAAAATTTGATGGGTTCTTGAAAGTTTATCTCGAAGGTACAGACGATGACACTCAAGACGATGAACAACTCCTTCCTGATTTAAAAGCAAATATGGCTTTGCAACTTGAAGATTTGGAAGTAAATCAAAGATTCACTCGTCCGCCTTCACGCTACACCGAAGCCTCGTTGGTAAAAAGGCTTGAAGAACTCGGCATAGGACGACCTTCAACCTACGCACCTATTATAACAACGGTGATAAAACGTGGCTACGCTTTAAAAGAAGACCGTCCGGGAACTGAAAGAAAATACGTAAGCCTTGTGCTTAAAAACGACAAAATAACTCGCTTCGAGAAAAAAGAAAATGCCGGAACCGAAAAAAACAAACTTTTTTCAACCGATATTGCAATGGTTGTAACAGACTATTTATCAGAGAATTTCAAGGATATAATGGACTACAACTTCACCGCAAGGGTTGAAAAAGATTTTGACGAAATTGCGGAAGGCAATCTCGAATGGGACAAAATGTTGAAAGTTTTCTACACTCCATTTCATCAGACAATAGAAAAAAGCATCGAAGGCAAACGAAGCGTTGGAGAAAGAGTTTTGGGGACAGACCCGAAAACCGGCAAACCTGTTTCCGTAAGAATTGGACGATTTGGACCTATTGTACAATTAGGCGAGAACACAGACGAAGAAAAACCTATTTATGCTTCTGTTAGCAAAAGTCAACATATTGAAACCATAACTTTAGAAGAAGCCCTACAACTTCTTAATAACGAGCAAGGAGGAAGACTTCTTGGAACAGATCCAAAAACAGGTAAAAATGTATACGCAAGAGTAGGAAGATTTGGTCCGATGGTTCAGTTAGGAGAAAACGAAGCAGACGAAAAGCCTCAATACGCAACATTGTTAAAACCGCTTACTGTTGAAAAAGTAACTTTAACTGAGGCACTCAAACTCTTTGAATTACCGCGTTATATTGGCGATTATGAAGGTAAAAAAATGACAGTAGCCGTTGGTCGTTTTGGTCCTTATATCTCTCACGACGGAAAATTTATTTCGCTAAAAAAGACCGACGACCCCATGACAATAAACGAAGAGCGTTGCATAGAACTTATCATACAAAAAAGAGAAAGCGATGCTTCAAGACTAATAAAAGAGTTCAACGAAAATCTAAAAATAGTAAAAGACCGTTGGGGACATCCAACAGTATTTTACAAAAAGAAGTATTATAAAATTTCGGCGCAGACTGACCCTGAAAAACTTTCACAAGAAGAGTGTTTAGCAATTGCAGGGGTAAAAAACACTTCAACTGAAGAGGAAAATCCAAAGTCTAAGCCAAAGAAAACTAAAAAAACAAAATAATGAAACATTGTACTATTATTATCTTATTAATGCTGCTTAATGCTTATAGTTATGCACAACAAGAAGCGCATTATAGTCATTTTATGTTCAATCAAACTGGTTATAATCCAGCGTATTGCGGAACAGACGGGGTTATAAATGGCACCCTTATTTATAGGGATCAATGGATGGGGCTTGAAGGCGGACCTAAAACAATGATGCTTACTGCCGATATGCCAATCAACTTCTTAGGTCGTCAGCATGGTGTTGGTTTTACGATGGTAAACGACGACATCGGTTTTGAAACCAATTTCACTGCAAAAGCCGCCTATTCTCACCATATTCAGGTGGGAACAGGCATTTTTGCTATCGGTCTTGACTTAGGATTGTACAACAAGTCAATAGACGGAGATTGGCAATTTCCTGATGAAGAGGAAGCAATTTTTCAAGGCAAAACCCGAAAAATGATTTTCGATTTAGGGGCAGGAATTTATTATAATATTGGAGACTTATCTTTAGGTCTATCCTCCGCTCATATCCATGAGCCAGAATTAGATTTCAGTGAAGACGGACAAACTTATTTGGCAAGACATTATTTTTTCACCTCTTCATATAATATTTCATTGCCTAATTCGTTATTTGATTTGACACCGTCAATAATTTTGATGTCGGATATGAACGCATTTCAATTTGACATAAATCTTAATGTTTTATACAATAAAAAGGTATGGGGCGGCGTTACTTATAGAAACGAAGACGCAATTACACTTTTGGCAGGAGCAACGGTTATTGGAGACTTCAAAATAGGAGCAGCTTATGAAATAGGGATTTCAAAACTCAAAAAAACAAATGTCGGCTCGTTTGAATTGATGTTAGGTTATAGTTTTGTACCCGAAAAATCGAAACCAGCACAAAAAGTAAGAAGCGTAAGGTTCTTGTAACAAGAAAACATTTTTTTAACATAAAAAAAATAAAAAAAAGTTTCTTTTTATAAAAGAAAAAAAAAGAAACTGCGTTATAAAAGTATATCAGCAAATTAAAAAAGTATTATGAAAAAGGTTATAATAGCAGCGGCATCAGGACTTATGGTACTTAGCGGTTGTTTCGGTAGCAAAGAAACTGGCGAACTTGTCGGAGCGGGCAACCGTCCGAAAAATTACGCAGAAAACGACCCATACGGTATGGTTTTTATACCACAAGGAAGTTGCAACTTAGGACCGAATGACCAAGACGTTCCATTTTCAATGACCGCACAGGCAAAAACCATAACGGTAGACCCGTTTTGGATGGACGACACAGAAATCACAAACAACGAATACCGTCAGTTTGTGGAATGGGTAAGAGACTCTATTGCAATGCGTTTGTGTCTTATAGCAGGTGCAGGCGACGATGCAAAGGGCAATATGTTTAAAATTAATGTTGACGAGGACAAAGTAGACCCTAACGAATACGACCCGTCAGACCCAAAAACATGTTGGCTTAATTGGGAAAATAGAGACAAAGTATGGGACAAATCAGGCAAAGGCGAAGAAAGACAAGCAATTTCTGACGCAACTAAAGACTTGTTTCTTATTAAAGAAGAACGCTTCAACAAATTAAAAGAAATTGACACAAGAAAGTTAATTTATGACTATTATTGGGTTGACCTTCGTCAAGCGGCTTTGAAACAAAACCGTTATAACTTCAATGAAGATTACACTGGTGGTAAATACGATGGAACAGTTGTCGATGCGAAAGGCAATGTAATTCCTATTCAAGACAGACGTTCTTTCATTATGCAAGGAAGAATCAACGTATATCCAGACACACTTTGTTGGATGAGCGACTACACCTATTCATACAACGAGCCGATGGCAAGAAAATATTTTTGGCACGTAGCCTTCGATAATTATCCAGTTGTAGGTGTCAATTGGAAACAAGCAACAGCATTCTGTATTTGGAGAACAGACCTCTTAAACAATTTCCTTATCAATCACGGACAATTCCCTATGGAAAATTACCGTCTCCCTACCGAAGCAGAATGGGAATATGCAGCACGCGGAGGTTTGGCACTCTCAATGTATCCTTGGGGTGGTCCTTACACAAGAAACAATTCAGGATGTTTTATAGCAAACTTCAAACCTTTGAGAGGTCGTTATGCTGACGATGGTGCTGCTCGTACAATTGAAGTTGCAACCTACGCTCCTAACGAATATGGTCTTTACGATATGGCAGGCAACGTTGCAGAATGGACTTCTAACGCATTTGACGAATCAGCCTATAGTTATACACACGACTTGAACCCTGATTATAGTTACAATGCATTAGCAGACGATCCTCCAGTATTGAAAAGAAAAGTAGTTCGCGGCGGTTCTTGGAAAGATGTTGGATATTATCTTCAAGTTGCAACAAGAACTTATGAATATCAAGACACATCAAAATGTTATATTGGTTTCAGATGTGTAAGATCTTACATGGGACGTAACGCTTCAGATTGGGATTATGGCAATTTCTAAAAAATAAATAAGTTTCATAATACTATATCAAAAGCCGGTATGCTAACAAAAGCATATCGGCTTTATTTTTTTACTTATTCCATTTCAATAATTGCAGCAATACCACCATTATTTTTGAGAGGAAAATTCAT
>CAJOGF010000171.1 GCA_905233995.1 uncultured Bacteroidales bacterium
CCGAGATAGTCAGGGGTATTCTTTCGCCTTTTTCGTCAAGACGGAGAATCACAAAGTTTCCGGCTTTTCTTGTACGTGCAATTTCGGGTGCTTCTACAACAAATTGCACAACATTTTCCGAAAAAAATCTTTTCTTTATTATTTTGTTCATTTTATAATGATTGTTTGTTTTTCTTTTTTCTAATTTTTTTTATTGACAATTTTTATCTTATCTGCGCTCCAAGTTTTTGTTCAAACTGAGTGCGTAAGTCGTTCATAATCTTGTCTATACGACTATCGGTAAAGGTCGCCTGAGAATCCTGAAACGTAAATGATACGGCATACGATTTTTTATCTTTACCGAGTTTTTCGTCATTGACGTAAATGTCAAAAATATTGACATCTTTAAGATATTGTTTTTCAGTTTTAAACGCCAATTTCTTGATGTCTTCAAACTTAATTTTCTTATCCAAAAGTAGTGCAAAATCTCTTTTAACTTCAGGATATTTTGAAACTGGTTTGTATTTAATTTCTTTTGGTGAAAATTTCACAACGTTAGCCCAATTGATTTCTGCATAGAAAACATCTTGAGAAATATCGAATTTCTTTAACAATTTTCTGCTGATAGAACCAAATTGTACCAATGTTTCTTTACCCAAAGAATAAGTCATTGAGTAACTGAAAATATCAGTTAAAGTGGTTTCGCTTTTTTGCAAACTGTCAATATTATAACCAACGCGCTCCAAAACATTGTTAACAAAGGATTTAAGAATAAAGAAGTTACTTTTTATTTCAAGTGTTGACCAGTTGATTGGCTGGAAACTTCCGCTTAAAGTTATCATCAAATGGTTTTCGTCGCAATAATCTTTAAGTCTTCCTTTATTATCACTTTGTTTAAGTCCTAACGTCCAAACGTTTCCAAACTCGTAAAGTTTTATAATGTCGTTTTTCTGATTGATGTTGAAAGCAACTGATTCTAATGCGCCAAAAAGTAAAGTCTGACGCATTACATTCATTTGTGCTGACAAAGGATTTTTTACAAACACGAGGTTTTCTGTCTTGAAACTTTCTAAATTCTCATAATATGCACTTTGAGATAAAGAATTGCTCATTGCCTCGCAGAAACCGTTATCTGACAGATAATCAGATACTTTATTGGTCATTTTTTCTTTATCAGGTTTTGTCGCAAACGACAAAACAGAATGAACTTGCAATGGTATTTCTACATTGTCATAACCATAAATTCTAAGAATTTCTTCTGCAACATCGCAGTTTGCTTTTACATCAACTCTGTAAGTTGGTGCTTTAACGGTGATAGAATCAGCGTTTTCGTCAGAGATTTCAAAGTCAAGACTTTCCAAAATTTCCTTAACCTTTTCTCTTTCGATTTTTTTGCCGATTATTCTATCTAAGTAGTTGAAATCGAGTTTTATAACAGCTTTTTCAACTTTTGACGGATAAATATCTACGATTTCAGAAGAAATTTCGCCACCGGCAACCTCTTTTATTAAAAGTGCGGCGCGTTTTAATACTTCAACTGTCATTTCTGGGTCGGTACCTCTTTCAAAGCGGAAAGCAGCATCTGTATGAAGATTGTGTCTTTTTGCTGTTTTTCTGACACTTACAGGCGAAAAACAAGCACTTTCCAAAAATACATTTTTAGTGTTTGAAGTGATTCCGCTTTCAAGACCACCGAAAACTCCAGCTATACACATAGGCACTTGAGTGTTGCAAATCATCAAATCTTCGCTTGAAAGTTTTCTTGTTTGTTCGTCCAAGGTTACAAATTCAGTTCCTTCGTCTAAAGTTTTAACAATCACTTTGTTACCCGTGATTTTATCAGCATCAAAAGAGTGCAACGGTTGACCATATTCATAAAGGATATAGTTTGTGATGTCTACCACATTGTTGATGCTGCGAAGTCCTACGGCTTCGATACGTTTTTTAAGCCAATCAGGTGATTCTTTGATAGTTATATTAGAAATTGTAACGCCTGAATATCTTATGCAACGCTCTTTTGATATAATTTCAACAGGGATTTCAAGATTATGATTGTCAACTTTGAAATTTTTTGTTTCAGGCATTTGAAGTTTAATTCCCGGCACTGCGCCTGAAGTCTTCAAAAATGCGTAAATATCTCTTGCACAGCCAATATGACTTGCACCGTCAATTCTGTTTGGAGTAATTCCAATTTCATAAACGGTGTCGGTTTCCACTTTAAAAATTTCAGAAGCAGGCGTTCCTACTTTTGTATCTTCGGGCAAAACGATAATTCCATCGTGAGATTTTCCTACGCCGATTTCGTCTTCAGCGCAAATCATACCTTCAGAGACAACACCTCTTAATTTGGATTTTTTTATTGTAAAACTTTTGTCGCCGTCATAGAGAACAGTTCCAATTGTTGCAACTATAACTTTCTGACCTTTAGCAACATTAGGCGCACCGCAGACAATATTTAACAGGTTTTCACCACCTACGTCAACAGTTGTAACGTGCATGTGATCGCTGTCGGGGTGAGGCTCGCAGGTCATCACTTGTCCAACAACCAAACCTTTGAGTCCGCCTTTAATTGATTCAAAACTTTCAAAATTTTCAACTTCGAGTCCTGTGCTTGTCAAGATTTTAGCAACTTGTGGAGCCTCAGGAATATTGTTTAGGTAATCTTTCAACCAACTGTATGAAACTTTCATTTATATTGAATATTTTTTATTTTGCTTTTTAGCGGCAAAGATAGGAATTTTTTTTTTGAAAAAGAAAAAAAAGGCTAAATTTGCAAGGTTTAATTAAAGGAAATATGGACAAAAAAAATATTGAAAATCAGATAAATGAATTACGCAATTTGTTAAATCGCTGTAATTATGAATATTATGTAAAAAATTCTCCGATAATTTCTGATTACGAATTTGATATAAAGTTGAAACAACTTGAAAAATTAGAAAAAGAGAATCCAGAGTTTTTCGATCCAAATTCGCCGACTCAAAGAGTTGGAAGTGATGAAAATCAGGAATTTAAACAAGTTTATCATAAGTATTCCATGTTGTCGCTTGCAAATACGTACAGCGAAAGCGAAATTCGTGATTTTGATTCAAGAGTTCGTAAACTTCTTCCTTTAGGCGAACAATTTGAATATGTATGCGAACTTAAATTTGACGGCACAAGTATTTCTTTAACATACGAAAATGGTCTGTTAATTAGGGCGTTGACGCGAGGTGATGGTCAGAAAGGTGATGACGTTACAAATAATGTTAGAACCATAAAAAGTGTTCCACTGAAACTTTACGGAAACGATTTCCCAAAAGATTTTGAAATCAGAGGCGAAATTTTGATGCCTCATTCTTCGTTTGAAAAATTAAACAAGGAGCGAGCCGAAATAGGAGAGCCTCCACTTGCAAATTGTAGAAATGCCGCTGCGGGTGCCTTGAAAACGCAAAATTCAGCCGTTGCCGCAAAGCGTGGCCTTGATTGTTACCTTTATTATTTGTTGATGGATTCTTTGCCGAGTGATTCGCATTTCGAGAACATGAAAATTGCCCGCTCTTGGGGCTTTAAAGTTTCTGAAAATACAGTCAAAGCCAAAAATATTGAGGAAATAATTAATTTTATAAATTATTGGGACAAAGAACGTTACAACCTTCCATACGACATTGATGGTATAGTTATAAAGGTGGATAAAATTTCGCTCAGAGATACGTTGGGATATACGGCTAAAACGCCTCGTTGGGCAATTGCGTATAAATTTAAGGCCGAAGAAGCCGCTGTGAAACTATTATCTATTGATTATCAAGTTGGTAGAACAGGAATTATAACTCCTGTCGCTAATCTTGAACCGGCTCATTTGGCTGGTTCAATTGTAAAACGTGCAACTCTTCACAACGAGGATATTATAAAAGGTCTTGATTTGCACGAAAATGACACTGTTTATATAGAAAAAGGTGGAGAAATTATTCCAAAAATTACAAGGGTTGACCTCTCTAAACGTGTTGAAGGGTCAAAACCTATAGAATATATTACAAAATGTCCTGTTTGCGGTACTTTACTTGTTAGAAACGAAGGCGAGGCAGGACGTTATTGTCCTAATTATTTGGGTTGCAAACCACAGATTACGGGTAAAATAATTCATTTTGTAACCCGTAAAGCAATGAATATCAATTGTGGAGAGGCTACTATTGAACTCCTTTATAATAACAAACTTATTCAAAATTATGCAGACTTATACGAATTGAAAAGCGATGATGTTAAAAAATTGGAACGTTTTGGTCAAAAGTCGGCTGAAAATTTAATTAGTAGCATAAATGATTCAAAAACAGTACCTTTTGAAAGGGTACTTTATGCGTTAGGTATTCGTTTTGTAGGGGAGGGGGCGGCTAAAACTTTAGCCTCAACTTTCTTGTATATTGACGCTTTAATTGCTGCTTCTAAGGAGCAACTATCAGAGGCGCAAGATATTGGCGAAATTATTGCAGACAGTCTCTACACTTGGTTTAGAAAACGAGAAAATATCGAAATAATAAATCGTCTTCGTCGCTATGGACTTCAGTTTGAGATGGTTAAGACAGAGGATTTAAATTCGTCTTTGTCGGATAAGTTGCAGGGACAAAGTTTTATTGTAACGGGAAGTTTCGTAACACCGCAGCGTAGAGAAGAATTGGAAAAAATGGTCAAGGAGTTTGGCGGAAAACTTCAGACTTCGGTTAATTCCAAAACTGATTTTGTTGTTGCAGGTCAAAAGCCGGGAGCCTCAAAAATAAAAAAAGCAGAGCAATTGGGAAAAAAAATTATTTCAGAAGAAGAATTTTTGAAGATGTTGGAATAGTTTTGTAAAATTTAATTATCTGAAAATCAATAAGTAATCAAATTTATCAAAAAAAACTGACAAAAAAACAGCAAAAAATTTGCTTGATTGAATAAATTTTTGTTACTTTGCAGCCTGAAATAAAAGTGGTTAAACAAGAAAAAAATCATATATTAAAATGTCACGTATTTGCGAAATTACAGGTAAAAAGTTGTTGAGAGGAAACAACGTTTCACACTCAAACAGAAAGACTAAGAGGGTTTTTACCCCTAACTTACACGTTAAGAAATTTTATTTGGAAGAGGAAGACCGTTGGGTAACGTTGAAAGTTTCTGCCTCTGCCATTCGTACAATCAGTAAAAATGGTCNNNNTATGGAAGAAGCCGCTAAAAAAGGCTATTTAATTAATTATTAATCGTTTAAAGAAAAGGAATAAAAAATGGCAAAGAATAAAAACAGAGTTCAGGTAATTCTTGAGTGTACCGAACAAAAAGAATCAGGCGTTCCGGGAATGTCTCGTTATATCACAACAAAAAATAAAAAGAATACCACACAACGTCTTGAATTGAAAAAGTACAATCCGTACTTGAAGAAATATACCATTCATCGTGAAATCAAGTAAAACTTTATAAGAAATGGCAAAGAAAGTAGTCGCAACCTTAAAGAAGGAAGATAGCGCAGCAAGCGCATTAACAAGAATTGTTAAAGCCGTTAAGTCGCCTAAAACTGGTGCTTACTGCTTTAAAGAGTTGATTGTACCTCAGACTGAGGCAAAAGAGGCTCTCAAAGACTTGAAGTAGTTTTCAGTTTTTTTACACATAGAGAATAAAACGGATACCTTTTAAAAAAAAGTATCCGTTTTTTTTATTATTTTTTTTGTTGTTTAAAAAAATATTATATATCTTTACTTCAAAGCGTTGAAAATTAATTTGAATATTAAAACGCTAATTTTCAATTAATTAAAAAAAAGACCATGGGAATTTTCGGTTTTTTTTCAAAAGAAAAAAAAGATAGTCTTAACAGTGGGTTGGCAAAAACAAAGGAAAATGTTTTCAAAAAACTTCAACGCGCTGTAGTTGGTAAATCCAAAGTAGATGACGAAGTGCTTGATAATTTGGAAGATGCGTTAATTACTTCTGATGTAGGAGTTGATACAACTTTAAAAATTATCAAACGTCTTGAAGAAAAAGTGTCGCAGGACAAATATCTTAACACTTCAGAATTGAATAGAATTTTGAAGGATGTGATTATTTCGCTTTTAAACGAAAATCCTGCTAATAATTTTTCGGATAGTATTGCTACAAAAGATGGCAAACCGTATGTAATTATGGTTGTTGGTGTTAACGGTGCTGGCAAAACAACTACTATTGGAAAACTTGCTAATCAATTTAAGCAGGCGGGCAAGAAAGTGTATTTGGGTGCGGCAGATACTTTTAGAGCCGCTGCTGTGGAACAGTTGGATATTTGGGCTCAGAGGGCTAATGTCCCGATTATAAAGCAAACTATGGGGTCTGACCCTGCTTCTGTTGCTTTTGATACGCTAAATTCTGCCGTTGCTAACAATGCGGACGTAGTTTTGATTGATACCGCAGGAAGACTTCATAATAAGGTTAACCTTATGAATGAACTTTCAAAAATTAAGCGTGTTATGACAAAAGTTATTCCTGACGCTCCGCATGAAGTGCTTTTGGTTTTGGACGGTAGTACGGGTCAGAATGCATACGAACAGGCTAAGCAATTTACTCTTGCAACCGATGTTACTGCTTTAGCACTTACAAAACTTGATGGAACAGCAAAAGGTGGTGTTGTTATCGGAATAAGCGATCAGTTTAAAATTCCGATTAAATATATTGGCGTCGGCGAAAAGGTTACTGATTTGCAACTATTTGATAAAGAACAATTTGTTGACTCATTGTTCAACTAAAATTTTTTATAATAACACAACAATTTTGTATAAAAAAATTTTACAAAATTGTTGTGTTATTTTTGTATTTTTTCTTCTTTTTTTAAGTCAATTTTAGTTTTGACGAGAGTTTAAACAATGCTATTGCGCCCAAAATACCAATGAAAAGGAATATGCAGGCTGGTAAAAATTTTAGATATGTGAAAAATCCGCCTGCAAAAATAAGTGAGTAAACAGTGATTATGCCGATAAAAATGCAAAGAAGTTGTAACGGCATTTGCCAATGTAATGCGTTTTCTTTCAATAGGTTTTCGTCTTTTATTTGTTTCAAAAAATGTTTCCAACCCGGTCCACCCGGCATTGTTAGTTTATAAAATTCCGACAATGTTTTTTCGTCTTCGCTTTTGGTAACAAAAACGGTGATTAGCCAAATAACTGTTACAATTGCTATCGTTATTAATAGTCTTACAGTGTGGTCGTCGAGGATTGCACATTCAAAAGTTCCGTCTTTTACGCAGAAAACCATTATAAAAGAAACTATAAACGCCGCTGCCATTGATATAATTTCAGTTTGGGCGTTTATTCTCCACCAAAACCATCTTAAAAGGTAGACCGCTCCTGTCCCTGCTCCACTAAGCAACAATAAATCAAATGCTTGTGTTGCGTTGTCCATTATTGTCAGCGATAATAATCCGCCTGAAAATGCCAAAAGTATTGTGCATAAAATTGCAATTTTTTTCAGTTTCTTTTGGTCGGCTTTTTTGTCAACAAATCTTTTATAAAAATCGTTGACAAGATATGATGCTCCCCAATTAAGATGAGTTGCAATGGTGCTGAGATAAGCCGCTATAAGTGAAGCAATTATAAGTCCTAACCAACCTGACGGCGTTTTTGTAACCATCATTGGGTAGGCTGCATCGTTTTTCAAATATTTTTCGTTAGCCTCTGGAAATGCTTTGTGAAGCGAACTCAAACCTTGCTTTTGAAAATGTAAATCTGTGATTTTCTCTTTTATATCTTCGGGGACTTCGGTTGTGTTGAAGTTTTTCTGCATTAGATTGTAATAGGTTTCTAATTCAGGGCTTTTTAGTTGATTTTCAGCCGCTTGCATTGCTTCTTTTGAATCTGGCTTGAAGACAATCAGCGAGGCTAACGCAACAATTATCCAAGGCCAAGGTCTCAATGCGTAATGCGCAAAGTTGAAAAACAAATTTGCTCCAACCGCATGTTTTTCGTTTTTTGCTGAAAGCATTTTCTGACACATATAACCACCTCCGCCCGGTTCGCTGCCCGGATACCAAACTGCCCACCATTGAACTGCAATCGGTATTATCAGCATCGTAACAAGAACTGATGTGTTGGAAAAATCTGGCAAAAGATTGATTTTATCAGCAATTTCAGGATTGTTGACAAGTGCCTCAAGTCCACCAACTTCGGGAAGATTTACCGCTGAAACGGCTGCCGCAACCGATCCCGCCATTGCTATTGTATACTGAAAAAAGTCAGCCCAGACAACACCTCTAAAACCACCTATTGTAGTGTAAACAACCGCTAACAACATTCCCAATGTTACTGTTATCCATGGTTCAAGATTAAACATTACCGAACCAATTTTTATTGCAGAGCTGAAGTTGTGGTTAGGAACGAGGAACAAGGAACTAGGAACTATGAAAAATGTTTCAGCTGAAAAAAAATCTCCGAGCGTAGAAAATTCCGTCGGAGAAAAATTT
>CAJOGF010000172.1 GCA_905233995.1 uncultured Bacteroidales bacterium
AAACAAGGAATGGCAAGTTGGGCAGAGGCTTCAACGGTTGCAGAACTTGGTAATCTTTTTGGTGCTGTTCCTCCTCCACCTCCTCCAATGAATTAATTTTTTGTTAGTCGATAATTTAATTTTTATGGGGTTGCCCAAATTTGTTTGGACAACCCTTTTGTATTTGTTTTAATTTTTATTTTTATCTTTAATAAAAAGTATGGACAACGAAAATACAAATTTTATTTCTGAAGAAGATACTTCCCAAGGTATTATAAAATGTTCGTGTTGCGGTGCAAAACTTACTTTTTTGCCCGGTACGCATAGTCTAAAGTGTGAATTTTGTGGCACAATAAATGAAATCAAAATTGATGAAAATCTTCGTCAAGAGGCAGTAAAAGAACTTGACTATCTTTCGGTAGTTGCAGAGTTGAAAAATGAAGGGAGTTCTCAGGCACAAGAAATACATACAGTTAAATGTCAATCGTGCGGCGCTGAAACTACTTTCGATGAAAATGTTGTTTCTTCTAAATGTGATTTTTGCGGTTCTCCATTGACCGTTAACAAAAATCAAACTGTAAAAAAAATAAAACCAAAGGCTTTGTTGCCATTTTCTGTTGAAAGATTTCAAGGTGAGGAGATGTATCGCCAATGGTTGAAAAGTTTATGGTTTGCACCTTCTGATCTTAAAAAAAACGCAGAGAAGTCTGAGGTTTTGTCTGGTGTTTATCTTCCGTATTGGACTTTTGATGCAAAAACTGTTACAAATTATCGTGGTAAACGTGGCGATAATTATTATACAGAAGAAACTTATAAAAATGCTCAAGGTCAAGAACAGACGCGTCAGGTAAAGCATACAAATTGGTCTATGAAATCTGGTGTTGTCAGAAATGTTTTTGACGATATAATTCAAGCGGCTTCGTCGTCATTACCGTCTTCGTTTCTTAATTCGTTGCAACCTTGGAATTTACAAGATTTGGTTGCATACGATGAAAAATTCATGAGTGGTTTCAAAGCCGAAACTTATTCTGTTGATATTGAAAAAGGTTTTGATGGCGCAAAAAAAATTATGGATTCTGAAATCAACAAATCTATTAGGAAGGATATTGGTGGCGATGAGCAACAAATTGATTCTAAAAACGTTAATATTAGCGATATAACTTTCAAACACATTCTGTTGCCTATTTGGATTAGTTCTTATAGGTACAATGGAAAGTCATATAGATTTGTTGTGAATGGTCAAAACGGAAAAGTAAGAGGAGATAGACCTTATAGTACAATTAAGATTGTTGGAATGATTGTTGGTATTCTTGCGCTTTTAAGTATTTTGTTTTTTGGGTTAGGAAAATAAAATATGGAACACTTATTGCATATTTAAAGTGGTATAACCATTATTTTTCATAAAAATCTAACTGACAAAAAAATGAAAAGATTTATTCTAACCGCTTTTTTTGCGGTAATGTTTTTAACCGTATTTTCACAGGAAAATGCTGGAACAGAGGCTATTAAAGAAAGACTTTCTTCTGACGCTGTAGCGCAACTTACTGCTGCCGAAGAACAGTCCTCTAAGGCTGACAATATTTTGGAAAAGTGTGCTGAAAAACAGGCTCAAGCCGATAAATTGAAAAGTCAGGCTGCTGGTTTGGCAAAGGGTAAAGCAAAAAAATTATTAAAACAGGCCGAAACTATTGAAACGCCACTTATCGCACAAAAAAATTCAGCATACGATTTGTACGAAAAGTCAAATGCTACAACTTATGGAATTTATGCTTCTGACATAAAAGAATTGATGAGGGAGGTTTCTGACAAAAAGAAAACTGCCGCACAAAGTCTTACTAATGACGCAACTTCGGCATGGACAACGGCTATGGAGAATCGTAAAAAAGTGCCAAGCGGAAAAAATGCTGACCAAAAGCAAGTTTTGAAAATCAAGGAGGAGGTTTCAAGACAACAATCAGAGGCAATTTCTTTGCAAATCCAAACTTACGCTGTTTTGCTTGGTTGGTATGATAAGCCCGAACCTAAAGAAAATCAGCAGGTTGCAACAGGTTTAGAAGATATTGATGAAGAACCTGTTGAGGTGGAAAAAACTGAAAAAATTATTTTTAAGGTTCAAATTGCTGCTGATGTCGTGCCTTTGTCGCTGAAAAAACTTCGTGATATTTATCCTTCAAAAGAGATTATTAACAACGAAGTTGATGATGGAATTTACAGATATTCAGTCGGTTATTATAATACATACGAAGAGGCTGCCGTTGCTATTAAGAAAATGGGTGTTAAAGGAGCATTCGTAATTGCTTATCGTAATGGTAAACGAGTTTTCAATATCAACGAAATTGTCCCGAAAGAATAATGAAAAAATATTGTCTAAACATAAACCAAAAAGTTGAAACTTTTGAAATACCAAGGGTGATGGGAATTGTTAACATCACCCCTGATTCTTTTTTTTCTTCAAGTAGATGTCAAACCGAAAAAGAGATAATCGAAAAAACAAATTTGCATCTAATTTCTGGTGCTGATTATATTGACGTTGGAGCGTATTCTACTCGTCCAAATTGCGCTGAAGTGTCTGAAAAAGAAGAACTTGAACGGTTGGATTTCGCATTAGGCGTTATAACCAAGAATTTTCCAAATGCAATTATTTCTGTTGATACATTCAGAGCCTCTGTTGCTGAGTATGTTGCTGATAAATACGGAGTTGCAATTATTAACGATATTTCAGGCGGTTTTGACGAGACAATATTTTCGGTGTCAGCACGTTATAATTTATGTTACGTTTTGATGCACATTCAAGGAACGCCTTATACTATGCATCAAAAGATTGATTATCAGGATTTAACGCAAGAAATAATTAAATTTTTTGTTTCAAAACTCGAAAAATTGGATTTTTACGGTGTTAACAATATTATACTTGATCCCGGATTCGGTTTTTCCAAAAATTTAGATCAGAATTATCTTATGTTGAAAGAATTGGATAATTTTAAAATTCTTGAAAAACCTTTGTTAGTTGGAGTTTCAAGAAAGTCGATGATTTACAAATTTTTGAATATTTCTCCAGAAGAATCCTTGAACGGAACTACGGTTTTAAATGCGTTAGCACTGATTAAAGGTGCTGATATTCTTAGAGTTCACGATGTTAAAGAGGCTGTTGAAGCAGTTAAAATATGCAAAAAGTCCGGCTTAATAGGGTAGTTTTTGTATTCGCTTTTTTCTTTTTAGTAAAAGGCGGTGGTCTTTTTGCGCAAAGCAAATTTTTGGAATTTAAGTCAGGATTTGTTGCTTCGTCGCCTTTTTATAATCCTGAAGTCGGAAAGAAATTCATTGATTTTCAGCAAGGTATTTCGCTTTCTGTCTGTTTTGGTTATGAATATCCTAACGAGATTATTCGTCTTTATGCCGAAATTAGTTATGTCGGTAAGGGGGATAATTATCCGTCTCAAGAGTTTACTAAGGGAAAATACAATTTAATTATGAATTATTTTGAAATTTCACCACAAATTAGGTCGTATTTTTTGAGTGGTCTGTTTTATTTTTCGTGCGGTTTTTATTCTGGATATTGTTTTAATAGTGGTTTTGACGACGAGTTTTTGTCAGAAAATCAAGATGTTAAAAAAATTACTGATAATTATAAAAAAATAGATTTTGGACCAAAAGCCTCTTTGGGAGTTGAATTGGGAATGCAAAATATTAGAGGTTGTATTGAGGTTTCATACGAATACGGTTTGAGCAATATTTCTAAACTTTCAAGTCAAAAAATTACTAATCAGGCTCTTTTTTTGAGTTTGGGTATTGATTTCAAAATTTTACAAAAGAATTTCAGACGTTTTTGATTATTCTCCAAAAAAAATTTCATACTTTTGTTTTTTCAATTGTTTATTCTTTTTGTATGGATTTTGAATTAGTATCTCAGTTTCAGCCCACAGGCGACCAGCCTCAGGCAATTAAAGAGTTAACGGAAGGCGTGTTGCGCGGAGATAAGTATCAAATACTTAAAGGAGTAACCGGCTCTGGTAAAACGTACACAGTTGCAAATGTCATCAAAAATCTTAACCGTCCGGTTTTGGTTTTAAGTCATAACAAAACTCTTGCCGCTCAACTTTATGGCGAATTTAAGGCTTTTTTCCCAAATAACGCTGTTGAATATTTTGTGTCGTATTATGATTATTATCAACCTGAGGCTTTTATTCCGACAACAAATACGTATATCGAAAAAGATTTGTCAATAAATGAAGACATTGAAAAATTACGTTTGTCCGCCACAACTGCCTTACTTTCAGGTAGAAGAGATATAATTGTGGTTAGTTCTGTTAGTTGCCTTTATGGTATAGGAAATCCTGAAAGTTTTCATTCAAGTATCATTCATCTGAAAGTTGGAGATACTATTAACAGAAATCAATTTTTGTTGAAATTATCGGAATGTATGTACAGTCGCAACGAAATTGAATTTAAGCGTGGAACTTTTCGTGTGAAAGGCGATACGGTTGATATTTTTGTTGCATACGATGATTTTGCTTATAGAATACGTTTTTGGGACGATGAAATTGATGAAATAATTGTTTTTGACCCCGATTCTGGACATAGATTAGATAAACTTGAGAGTTGTGTTATTTATCCTGCAAATATTTTTATGACCAACAAAGAGGTTTTGTTTGAGGCTATGAAAAATATTAGAATTGACCTTGGTTTTCAGTTGGAAGCCTTGCGAGACGAAGGCAAAAATCTTGAAGCAAAGCGTCTTGAAGATCGTGTCAACAACGACCTTGAAATGATGCAGGAACTCGGACATTGCTCTGGCATTGAAAATTATTCACGCTATTTTGACGGGCGAAAACCCGGCACAAGACCGTTCTGTTTGATTGATTATTTTCCTGAGGATTTTATAACCGTTATTGACGAGAGTCATGTAACGTTAGGACAGATTCATGCTATGTTTGGTGGCGACCGTAGTAGAAAAGTAAATCTTGTGGAGTATGGATTCAGATTGCCCGCTGCGTTGGATAATCGTCCCCTGAAATTTTCTGAATTTGAGGAACTTACGCATCAAACAATTTATCTTAGCGCAACTCCTGCCGATTACGAATTGGAAAAATGTGGTGGTGTTCTTATTAGACGGGAGGACTCCATATTTTGCCGGAAGTTTATATT
>CAJOGF010000173.1 GCA_905233995.1 uncultured Bacteroidales bacterium
CGTTGGTGGCGGCTTGATTACGGCTTACGCTGCGTTGGACGTTATCGGTCAGGAAGTTTGGGGCTGCGGCGCAATGGAAGCACTCGGCAATATCTATTCTTGGTGTACTTCTCAGACCGGCGACAAGCATTTCAACCTTATCGTTACTCGAAACGAGGAACTCTATCCTACCATCAACGGTGTTAAAGATGCCGCTGGTGCTATTGTTCAGAAGGAAGACCCGTTCTTCACTAATCCGGGTCTTGTACTTGTATTTGGTGCATTGTGGCTCACAAACCTCGGCTACTGGGGTTTCAACCAGTACATCATTCAGAAAGGTTTGGCAGCAAAATCGTTGTCAGAGGCTAAAAAAGGTATGGTTTTCGCCGCTATCTTGAAGATTTTGATTCCTTTCATCGTTTGTATTCCGGGCGTTTGTGCTTACTTTATCATGAATGGTCAGGCTGACGGCGTGCCTGTTTTGGAAAAACTCGCTGGACACCTTCAGGGTGAAATTGGTCGTTCTGATGACGCTTATCCTTACTTGATTAGAAACTTCACTCCAGTAGTAGTGAAAGGTCTCTCGTTTGCGGCTTTGGCTGCGGCTGTTATTTCATCGTTGGCTTCGATGTTCAACTCGACTTCTACACTTTTCACGATGGATATTTACAAGCAGTTCATCAATCCTCCGAAAGACAAAGACCAAGAGGTTTCGTCGGCTTATCAGACAAAACTCGTTAACGTTGGTCGTTTGACTTCTATCAGCGCATTGATTATCGCCCTCATCGCAGTTTATCCGTTGATGGGTGGTATTGACCAAGCGTTCCAGTTCATTCAGGAATATTCGGCGTTTGTATATCCGGGTGTTGTTGTGATTTTCGGTCTTGGACTTTTGTGGAAACGTGCGAGTGGTACAGCGGCTATCGTTGCTGCAATCGGTACTTTTGCGTTCTCGATTATCTACAAGTTTGCGTTCCCCGAAATGCCGTTCTTGGTACGTTCAGGCGTTGTGTTCATCACGTTGGTAATACTTTTTGTATGGCTTTCGCTCCGCAACACGGACACCGAGAAGGCTACCGAACTTTCTGCTGACGACATCAAGACTCAACTTTTCTGGAGCAAGATTATGTTTATTGTTGCAGGAGTTTCGTTTGCGTTGTTCATCGCAAGTTTCTTCTCTGAAACTCTACACATCTACGGTATGGAAGGTGCGATGGCATTCTTTGCGGCAATAATGGCGACTATCGGCTATTACTTGCGCAGCAATGCTTTGGACACTGTTCAAGACAAGAAGTTGGTTGAAATCGACCTTGACATTTTCAAGACCGACAAGACTTTCAATATTGGCGCATGTGTTGTAATCGCTTTGCTTACAATACTTTATCTCGCTCTCTGGTAGTGGAATTAATTGGCAGTGGGCAATTGACAATTGACAATGAAGTTCACGGCTAACATTGTCAATTGTTAATTGTCAATTGTCAATTTTTATTTGTTAACAGATATGAGTTATTATCAAGAGCATCCCAAGTTTTACATCTCAACCGACTGTATTATTTTCGGGTATTTTGACAACAAGTTGCAGGTCTTAATACGACCGAGGGCAATGCAACCCGGTTTAGGAGAACTTTCGCTGATGGGCGGTTTTGTTGACGATGATGAAAGCGTGGACAACGCTGCAATACGCGTCGTGGAAGAACTCACCGGCTTAAAAGATTTTTACATCGAACAAGTCGGAGCATTTGGAGCAGTAGACCGCGATCCGGGCGAAAGGGTGGTTTCAATCTGTTATTATGTTCTGATAAAGGCTGCCGATTATGACGAAGAGTTGAAGGAAAAGTTCAACGCCGAATGGGTGGAGATTACCAAAGTACCGAAACTTTACGGCGACCACAACGTTATGATAGAAAAAGCCCATAAAATTTTGCAAGAGAAACTTTCGTGGAATCCGATAGCGTTTTATTTGATTCCGGAAAAATTCACCTTGACACAACTTCAGGCTTTGTACGAAACGATTTACGGCGAAACATTGGACAAGCGGAATTTCAGGAAGAAATTAACGGAAGAAAATCACATCGTAACCACCGGTGAAATCGACAAAACGACTTCAAAACGCGGAGCAAACTTGTTCCGTTTCGATTTTGATGGTTATAAAAACGATAAAATTTTTAAACTTTAATTTTTATTAAAGCACGACAAAAAAACACGATTTTTTGTCGTGCTTTTTTTTGTAATTGATTTTTTTACCAAAGCAAAAAATGATTTCGTAATAAGAACATTTTTGCAGCATAAAAACATTTTTAACAAATAATTTTTTATCTTTGTATATCAAATAATATAAATGATGATTATGCAAAAACCGCTTGAAATACTCAGCAAAATATACGGCTACAATAGTTTCCGTCCGATGCAGGAAAGTGTTATCAATCAAATACTTTCGCGTAAGGATTCTCTTGTACTGATGCCTACTGGCGGTGGTAAATCCATTTGCTATCAAATTCCGGCAATTATTTTGGACGGATTGACGGTGGTTGTTTCGCCGCTTATGTCGTTGATGAAAGACCAAGTGGACGCATTAAAATCCAACGGCGTAACAGCCGAAGCTCTCAATAGCAATAATTCTGAAATAGAGAATAATAGGATAAAAAATGACTGTCAAAACGGCAACATAAAGATACTTTATGTTTCTCCCGAGCGATTGCAAAAGGAATTGCAATGGATGCAAACTAATATAAAAATATCACTTTTTGCAATCGACGAGGCGCATTGTATATCACAATGGGGACACGATTTCAGACCAGAATATACACAGTTGTCAAATTTACACGATTTATTTGCGGATGTAACAATTGCTGCATTTACCGCTACCGCCGACAGCCTGACACAAGAGGACATTGTTAAACAACTAAAACTTACTGATTATAAACTTTTTAAAAGTTCGTTTGACCGTCCAAATTTAAGTCTTGATGTCAAGTCTGGTTATAGTGAAAAAGAAAAAATCGCCGAAATCGTTTCGATAATTAGACGGCACAACAACGACTCTGGCATAATATATTGCCTGTCGCGGAAAAATACAGAAAAAGTAGCGGAACTACTTAAAGCACAAGGAATTAACGCAGTTGCATATCACGCCGGAATGACAACAGAAACTCGCAATAAAGTTCAAGACGATTTTTCAAACGACCGTATAAATGTGATTTGCGCCACGATTGCATTTGGAATGGGAATTGACAAAAGCAATGTAAGGTTTATAATACATTTCAACATGCCCAAAAGCATCGAAAATTTTTATCAAGAAATTGGACGAGGCGGCAGGGACGGACTTCCGGCAGAAACAGTTTTGTTTTATAACATTCAGGACATCATTACTTTACGTAGATTTATTGATGAAAGCGGGCAGAAGGAAATCAACCGTGAAAAACTCAATCGTATGCAGGAATATGCGGAGGCGCAAGTTTGTAGGCGAAGAATTTTGTTGAATTATTTTGGTGAAAACAACGCCTGCAACTGTGGCAACTGCGATGTCTGCAACAACCCTCCAACGCTTTTTGACGGCACAATTATCGTTCAGAAAGCATTGTCAGCAATAAAAAGAACGGATGAAAAAATCGGTTTTACGCTCACAATAGACATATTGAAAGGCACTCATTCTCCAGATGTTCTCAAAAATGGCTATGAACAACTGAAAACATTTGGCGTTGGAGCCGATATACCCGCAAAACAATGGTATGACTATCTATTGCAAATGCTCCAGCTTGGCTACATTCAGATTGCATACGACGACTATAACCATTTGAAAATCAACACATCGGGTTACGACATTCTTTTTGGCAAAAATACAGCGCAACTTGCCGTACCTGTCAAAAAAGAATACAAAGCGATTGAAAATCAAAAGATTGCACCCGTCGACACATACAGCGACATTGATAAAAACTTGTTTGAAATACTTCGCAATTTGCGTAAAAATATTGCAACAGAAAACAATTGGCCTGCATACGTTGTCCTGCCCGACAAAACTCTATATGAACTTGCTAAAAATAAGCCTGTTACGATAGAACAATTTGGCAATACATACGGAATCGGACAGCGAAAAAAAGAACAATTCGGACTGCGTTTTGTAAAAGCAATTGCCGATTATTTGCACGTTGAATTTAAAGACGAGCCAACGGAAAATCCATTCGACGAGTTTGTCAAAAAGGATGAAATGTCGTATATGGAACGTCAGAAACAACTTCATTCTCAAGCATATCAACCGTGGACAGAAGACGACGACAAAAAACTTTTGAAACTTTTTGAACGTGGATTCACAGTTGCAGAACTTGCTGATTTTTTTGAACGCGGCAGAGGCGCAATTACTTCACGTCTAAAAAAACTTAACATTTTTAACGAATAATACTTTATGCGCACCCTCGTTTTCATAGACCTTGAAGTGAATCCGCAGACTAAGAAAGTTTTGGATTTTGGGGCAGTCGATGCCAACGGGGAAACTTTGCACACTACTCAAAATGTTGATTTTGAACGGTTTATAAGCAACAGCGATTTTATCTGCGGACACAATATTTGTCATCACGATTCCAATTATTTCAACCGTCCCGATGGAACGCAACTTATTGACACATTGTATCTTTCGCCGCTAATTTTTCCCGAAAAACCTTACCACAAACTCTTGAAGGACGACAAGATAATCACCGACGAACTATCTAATCCGCTCAACGACTCCATCAAGGCTAAGGAATTGTTTTATGACGAGGTTAACACTTTTGCAACGCTTGATGAAAATTATAGGCAAATACTTGTAAATCTGTTGTTTGACAAACCTGAATTTAACGGTTTCTTCGTGTATGTGGATGCAAAGCCAAAGGGCGACACAGTATCGATGATACAAGACTTTTTTTACAAAAGACTTTGCAAAAATTCACCTCTCGAAACGCTTGTCCGCAATAATCCAGTGCCGCTTGCATACGCCCTCGCCATCATCACCACAGAAGACAAGACTTCGATAATTCCTCATTGGGTTCATCATCAATACCCTGTGGTAGAGAATGTTATGAGGATTATTAGGAATACGAGAAGGCTTATATGTCTCGTGGAAGTTTAAATCTCCTTCGATTATTTT
>CAJOGF010000174.1 GCA_905233995.1 uncultured Bacteroidales bacterium
AGTATCCGACGACGGCAAAAAATTCCAATCCCTCGGCCGTATGGATTTCCGCTACCTCACCACCGAAGTCATCGGCGGCTTCACCGGCGTAATGTTAGGTGTTTTTGCCCAAGGCGGCAAAGGGTATGCGGATGTTGATTGGATGGAGTATGAGGGGGAGTGAAAAAATTTACATTATCAACGCCTCTTGCTCCAATCCTTTCTGATATTTATTAATCAGATTATAAATATTTTTCACGGCATCGTCCTGACTATTGATATCAAAGTTAATTTTTTGATTATAAAATAGTTCACGATTGCCGTAAAGTTCAAAATAGTGCTCCAAATTCTTCGGGACAAAAAGGTGGGCACGGTCAGGAAGGTGTTTTTGATACTCGTTGACGAAAATATTTAGCCCAGCAAAATCGTAGTCGCCAAAATGATAGTACGGATTACGAATTTTGAGAAGCCAGTTGATAAAATCTTTGCTTTGGTTTTGCGGATAACGACACACAAACAGGCTTTTTTCAAACGGGAACAGATGTTTTTGACGGCTCAGATGACGGAAGTTTTCAGCATTTTCTATACCAACAATTACAACATCATCGTCAATTATAAAACTTTGGTAATCAGAAACAAAAGTGAATGTACCTTCAACGGGTGAAATTGTAAAATCTCGACCGTTAATTTTTGTGGCGATTGGCTGGATAGTGTTGACAAGAAAACCGGTGAAAGTCCTCGTTTTTTTGAATTTTGAGTCGCCCGTAACCGCAACTTGAGCCGCACGGTCAGGATTTTCTTGCTGCAAAATTTCCAACGACTGTTCCAAATTGCGGATGTTGAATTTGTTTTCCAAATAGTCTCTGAACGTTTCTGGATTGACAGCGCGGTAACTTTTGCGGCTGCCGTGCGTTATGGCAATCAAAATGCCGTCATTGTGCATCTGTTCATAAAAATCGCCACTCAACATACTTGCACTCAGCGTGTTGCCTGATGAAAGCGAAATCAGTTTTTCCAACAATTTGGCAGTAAGTTTCATCGTATTGTAAGTAAAGTTTTAACAACAGTATTGCTCTTTGAATCTTTGCTCAAAGAGTAGGTGTATTTGTAGGCTTGGGCATTGTAAGTAGTTGGTGAACTGTTGATTAGGTAAACATTGCGTACATTGGCGAACTTCAAAATGCCGGCAACATTGTCGGGATGTAGTTTACCGATTTCGTCCATCATGCAATGGAGTTTGAAATCTCCAAATTTTTTAGATATTTTCTTTTTGAACACATTTATTAGCATTATGTTGACCATTGCTTTTACCAAAATATCCGTACCGTCGGAACCAACATTTGTAAGTTTTTCAGTCCATTCGATTTCGTTGTCGTTTTCCTTTACTTTGAACTGTAATTTGAACGTGTCGGACAGCGTGATTTTTTCGCGTTTTTGCTCCGCGTCAAGATAGTCGATGAACGTCATCAAAAGTTTCACCGCCTGCTCGTTGGTTTTGTTTATTGTGTCTTGCGAAGAAAACAGGTTCAATTCGCCAATATTCAGGTTGTTGTCGTCGCTGAATTTCTTGATATTGAGGAGTTGCTGCATAAGACGATCGTTGCTTTCGTCGGCACGGAGCGCAATTTTTTTGATTACGCCCGCGAAATTGTTATTTTCAAAATCGTCGTTGATGCTGATTATCGTTTTCCTGATGTCAGCTTCATGTTCTTTTAAGTCGCCGACTTCCTTTGCGATACGCTGGATAATGTCGGCGTATGTACTACTTGTGCGAAGGCGGTATTCTTCAATTTTGTTATTGCTGACAAATTCGTTGAGTTCCACAGCAAATTCGATATAATCGGTGTCAACGTTAAATTCGGTGCGGAAATCGAATGTGTTTTGTGCCGAAAAATTCTTTTTGAAAGTATTGACAGCACCTCTGAATGCGTCGAGTTTTTGAAGACGGTCGGCGATGTCGTCGCGGAGTTTTTCCAAAATTGACAATAGTTTTTCCGTGGTTTCAATTTCGCCGCACGAGGGCATTTCGTTAGGGCAGGACGAATTTATCAAGAAATTGTTTACTTTTTCAATCGCCTCATTGATAGATGTTTGTGACGACTTCAAATCCGTCAGTTCTCCCGATAAATATTTGATTTCGTTATCAAGTTTTTCACGGCGGATTATGAATTTTTGCTCCAAATCATTTAGTTTTTGTGTCAGTTTTTGACGCTCGTCTTTTCGGAAATTTTCTTTCGAGAAAAAATCCTTGACATCGTTTTGCCACTCAAAATAATCCTTTCTGTGGCTGTCGATAAATTTGAGTTCGGTTTCGATGTTTTCAATTTCAACTCTGATTTTTGACAGTTTTTCGGTGTCAACTCCCAAACCTTTAAGTTCTGCGTCCATAATCGCCAAAATTTCCCATTTTTTGGCGGCGTTATGTTTTGCGTTTTTTTCCAGTTCTGTTTTTAAAGATGTAACTTTTGCATCTTTCTCTTTTTCAAGCGATTTCTTTCGTTTCTCATAATCCTTTTTCATCGTTTCCAAGTCCAAATTTTTCTTGGTGTCAAGAGTGGATTTTTGATTGTTTAAATCAGTCAACAATGCTTCTGTCTTGTTGAGTCCCGCTTCAATTTTTGACAATTCGGTAGTCCTAAACTCTGTGATTTTGTCGTTAAAATCCGACAATTTTTTCTCTGCATCTTTTTTCCTCAAAGGACATTGTTCAAGTTCGGTGTCTGTGTTGATTTTTTCAATTTTCAATGCTTTGAGTTGGGCGGCAGGTTTGCGGTTGAGGGCTTCGATGTCGGCGGCAAGTTGCTGACGGCGACCGGCAATTTTATTATGAAGATTGGCTTTTTTCTGTTCCAAATCAGCCCTTTGCGAAAGAATTTCTTCGGGTGTGCGTGTGTTGAGTTCGAGGTTGTCCAAATCGATTCCGACACCGAAGATTGTTTTGTTATTATCCTGATAACGAGGGTTTAACGTTGTATTATAAAGCACATTTTCGTCCATAACTTTACCGATATTTTCTTTCCAATCGGGTGCGTTTGACGAAAGCCATTCTATGAGCGAGCCATGTTGACGATTGATTAATTCATCGCATTCGGAAATTGCCTTCTGTAACGTTTCAATTTCAAATTCAATCTGTTGAATTTCTGTTTCGCAATTGTTCTCCAAATCTTTGCGTGAAAGTTCGTTTTCGTGACGGATTTTATCAATTTTTCCATTGATTTCAGACGCTTTTTGGGTTAATTCCTTCTCACGCTCTGACAGTTTTTTTATCTCTTTTTCCAATTCGGAAGTTTCTGCGGAAAAAGGATTCATTTGTTTGATTGACAATGCTTTCTTTTCCAAGTTGTTTTTTTCGGAATTGGCTTGGATTATGGTATGTTGAAGTTCGTCGTTGCGCTCTTGAAATTGCGACAAAATATCGTCTTTTTTTGCCGACATTTCAGATTGAAGTTTGGATATATTTTCGGTGAAAACCTTTTCGATTTCGATTTTTGTAGACTCTGACTGCAATTCTAATTCCCGCAGCTCGTTGTCCAAATTTTTTTGCATTTCGTCATATTTCGCCTTGACATCGCGATTTTTGTCTGTCAATGCAATCTCTTGATTCCTAAGAGTTTGTTGAGAAATTTTCAACGCATTTTCTGCGAGGATTTTGCTTTCAATTGTCTTGATGTCAATATTGTCATAATGGTTGCGTTTGGTCTTCAAATCGTCAAAAAACTTTTTGTTGACAGCCAATTCGCCCTTGATTTCGTCGCGTTGTTTAGTGTATTTGTCGTTTTCTTCCGAAAGCAAACGCTTCTGACGGGACAATTGTGTCTCGGTTTCAGCCTCCTTATTTGACAATTCTGGAAGGCGGTTTTTGTCACGTTCGAGCGCAAACTTCAGTTTTCCACAGCCTTCAACAATCACCGTGCGGCAATATTCGTAAAGTCTGTATTTTTCAATCACATTGTCGGCATCGGTGCGGACTTTGATTTTGCCGTTTTTCTCCACTTTGAACCATTTCCAAATGTCCTCGTATTGTTGGCGGAATTTTTTGAGATGTTCGCGGTAAAAATTGAGGTCAATATTGTCGTCCATAAAATCCATCGAATCGATAATGGTGTCTTTTATTACCCTTGATTCAAGACTTTGATTGAGGAATACATTTTGAATGGTGCGCGGAACGTTCTGATACTTAGAACTTTCTAAAATACAAAAACGTCGTAGTTCTTTGTCAACATTTTGAGTGTTGCCGTAGATAATGTCGCGGAATTCTTCGTAATTGCGGATGGTGTTGCTCTTGAAAACTTTTTTGCCGATTCTGTCGCTGATTTTGCCCCACTCGTAAAGTACAGAGCCATCATCCTCGATGAAAAATTTTTTGTCGAAGGTGCAATCAATGATTCTGAATGCGGCTCTGCCGCCTGAAAGGAATGACACGACGAAAAATGTACCTGTCTCACGGCAGATTTCATAAATGATGTACGAGTCAGGATTGGGCAAATAAAATTCGTCGTAACTCTTTTGTCCCGCTTGTGTTTTTATGCCGAGTTTGCTCTTGTCGACATTATAGAAAAACAGGATTGCACGAAGCAAAGTTGATTTACCAACGCCCTGAGTGCCAATAAAATGGACATTACCATCGAGTTTTATTTCCGCGTATGGAATGTGTGCGCTGTTGATGAATATTATTTTATTCAGGTATCTCATTTTTCACCTCCTCGTCAATGTTGATTGTCATAATTATTTGCTCGATATAATTAAACGCCGATGTTACTTGGTATCGTCCTTCCTGCTCGTTGGTCTGCTCGGCAAACCCCATAGATACCAATGCAGTGGCGAGTGCTTCAATCTTGTCGCGGTTGGAAGGTTTGTCGCTGAAAAGCCTCGAAAGTTTTTCTTTCAATTCGATGTCGGACGACAGGCGGATTTCAATTTGAGCAAGTGTAAACTGTGAGTCCGCGCCAAAAGATGTGTCAAAAGTTTTAAGAAAATCTAAGTAATCAATCCATGGAAAAAGCGACTGTAACTTGTTTTCAGTATTCACTTTCGCTTCCTTGCGGCTGAAATAAAAATATCCGTTACCCGCAGATAGTTGAAAATCAATCTGTTTAAAATAATCCTCGTATTGTTCGCGGTTTTCCTCTATGTCGGAGAAAATGGCACGGGTTTCAGCATCGATGCTGTTGCCCGATATAAATTGGCCTTTACCAAGGCGTTGGAATATTTCTGAGGTGTATTTCATTTTGGATAGATTATTGGGTATTCTATATTATCTACTATTTTAGTATCAGGCATATATCTCAAATTGTAATCGTATTGAGAGGCTAATTGCAGAAACAGAACTAAACGGTCTTCCGTGTCGGTTTCGGTTTCAAACTTGTAATCCCTGACGTATGTGAACAAATCAGCACTTTGCGCCAAAAATCCGTCAATGATTTCCTTATGGTTGAATGTGCGGCTTTGTTCCTGATTATCTTGAAGATAAGAAGGGTCAATCCTGCCTGCAAGACGTGATTTCAGCGTTGTTTTTTTGTTGAGTCGACTGCGGATATTGGCAAGAATTTCGAGTGCAAGGTCGTCGTTGCGCAAGAAATCAAGCGAAACACGAGTGATGTACTTTGGCTGTTTTTCCATCCAAACATCGTTAATTTCAGAAATACAAGCCTTAACATTTGTATTGCTTTCCAAAATATACTGGTCTTTCAAGTATTTCAACTGTCTGATTTTCTTAACCACAACACTTTGATATTCAATGCGGTTAAGGTAGTCGATGATTTGTGCGGAAATCGCAATCAAACCGTGTGCAGCCTCGCGCAAATCACTTCTAACTTCGCTGACGGTTTGTCTTAGGGGGATGTCCGAAACTGTAGAAAAGAAAATAGTCTGACGGTCGATGATTTTTTCAGTTTCGTTGATAAGACCTTTGATTAGCCGTGCCTTCTCGTCGAAGTCTTTGAGCCTTAGTTCCTTAATTTTAAAATTCGGCTCTTGTTTGTATGTGATGTTCACGTTGCGTTTAAGGTCAACTACATTTCTCAAAGTGGCGTTGCCTATACTTTTGAAAATGTGTCGTATGTCCTTGATAAACTGTTGTTTGCGATTGTTTTCGGCGGCGAGATAAGAGTTGATGCTAAGTGAAAGTTTGTTAATGTACATCTTTACTGTATCAATGTTGATGTCTTCGTTGACGGCAAGCACTTCCTCAAAAAAACGTTGATAGGCATCGTCAAGTTCCAATAAATCACCTGTTTGGACAATGACACCGAAATTGATCAAGTGTTTTAGTTTGTTTTCATCGCCGTCCAATGTTTCCATTGCGTCGTCATACTTCACGGCAACGGTTTTCCTCTTCAAGAACATATCGTTCAGAAGTTTGGCACCGTTGTTCAGCCCTCGTGTGAGTTCTTTTATGGATTGATATGACGGCATAATTATAATTTATATTTTATCGCAAATATAGAATATTTATTTTATAATTCAAAATAACTTTCTCAATAATTCAACATCTTTCTGGCGCAGCGTACCTTTTTCTCTTCGCCACATATACCGCCAATAACCATCCGTTGAAAACTAAGATTATCCGGCGGAACAAATTGAACATTCCTTACATCCTCCTCAGTTCCTCCCTCAGCCTTTCCTTCTCTTCTTCGCTGAGGTGCTTGGACATAATGTCGCTCACAAGTTCTTCAACCCGATGCCATTTGTAGGTTTTTACGGGTTTTGGGGCTTTGCCTTCTGTGATACATCCATCGTCGAAGGATATAAGATGCGGCTCGTCATCTTTGTCGTAAGGTATTGAAACACAAAGATACTGCGCCTTATTTTCCAATGTTTCTTTTATGTTGTCCATAACAGAACGATTTAGTTTGCGTTCCAAAATTATAAATTATCTGTCATATAGGCAAATTATTTGTAATCATACTCCTAAACCCGAAACCCCTCAGTGGGTTAGCGACATTAACCAACTGAATATTTTTAACACCATTTCGCCGCCCATTCTGCCAACGGTGCGGGGCAACTCAAAAGTCCGCCGTTCATTTGAAGGTTGAGCATTGAGAATCGGATGCGCGTTTCGGGTTTGAATTTTTCATTGTAAACGCAGAGGCTGCGGCCGC
>CAJOGF010000175.1 GCA_905233995.1 uncultured Bacteroidales bacterium
TTTTTCGATTGTGAAACTTGCATTTCTAAAAAGAACATCGTTTTCCATTTTTGCCGTTAAATCCTTAACCGACAAAATCGTATTACCCACTTCACGCTCCGGCGTAAAAATTATGCCCGGATATTTTCTTGTTGAAGGTTTAATTTCTTCAATATTGAGTTTTTCCAACATTTTCTTGCGCGAAGTAGTCTGTTTTGATTTTGCCACATTTGCGCTGAAACGGCGGATAAAATCCAAAAGTTCTTGTTTTTTCTCTTCAGCACGTTTGTTTTGCTGAGCCTGCTGACGCAAAGCAAGTTGACTCGACTGATACCAGAAACTATAATTTCCGGCAAACATAGTGATTTTGCCGTAGTCAATATCAACCGTATGCGTACAAACCGAATCCAAGAAGTGTCTATCGTGAGATACAATCAAGACAGTTTTCTCAAAATTCGATAAATAATTTTCGAGCCAATTAACAGTATCAAGGTCGAGGTCGTTAGTCGGCTCATCAAGAAGTAGATTGTCAGGATTTCCAAAAAGAGCCTGAGCCAAAAGCACACGAACTTTCTCTTTACCAGAAAGTTCACTCATTTGTTTTTCATGAAGGTCTTCTTTTATCCCAAGACCTGACAATAGAGCGGCAGCATCACTTTCGGCATTCCAACCGTCGAGTTCGGCAAAACGATTTTCAAGTTCACCGACTCTTTCGCCGTCAGCGTCAGAAAAATCGGGTTTTGCATACAAAGCATCTTTTTCCTGCATAATGCTCCATAACTCGTTATGACCCATTATGACGGTGTTGAGAACCGTAAATTCGTCAAATGCAAAGTGATCTTGTTTTAAGACAGAAAGTCTTTCGCCATGTCCAAGCGAGACTGAACCACGGGTTGAATCCAAATCACCACTGATGATTTTCAAAAATGTAGATTTTCCGGCACCGTTTGCACCGATAACGCCGTAACAATTGCCGTCGTTAAAAGTCAGGTTAACGTCCTGAAATAAAATACGTTTGCCAAACTGAATGGCCAAATTCGATACTGTTATCATTTAATATTTTAATTATATTGCAGCGCAAAGTTAAAAAATATTTTTTAGAATATAAACAAAAATATTATAACTTTGCAAAAACCTTTTTTAAAAAAAATTTAACATAATGCTCCTTCACGACACAGTAACGCTAAACAACGGTATCGTAATGCCAAAAATTGCTTTCGGAACATCTCAAATCGAAAAAAAAGAAGTTTCTCAAAAAGTTGCCTTAGCAATCCAGAAAGGTTTTTTACATATTGACACTGCACAAAATTTCAACAACGAAGCCGAAGTTGCAAATGGAATCATTCTTTCAGGGGCTTTTAGACGAAATATTTTCATAACAACACACATCGCCTCTGAAATCAAAAACTACATCGGAGCAAAATATTCAGTAGAAAAATCCTTGGAAAAACTAAAAACAAATTACATAGATTTGCTTTTAATCCATGCACCTATTCCTTTGGACGAAAGTTGCCGCGTAAAAAGATTTTTCAAAGAGAATCTACAAGTTTGGAAAGCAATGGAAGATTTTTATGACAAAGGAATCGTAAGAGCCATAGGATTAAGAAATTTCAAAAAAGAAGACATAAAAAACATTGTGGATAATTGCAATATTCCGCCTTCTGTAAATCAAATAAACTTTTACCCGTCTTCCACTAACGCTGCACTTTTAAATTATATGAAAAGGTCTACCGAACTTTGCACACAAGGTTATTTTCCAAAGCAAATAAACTTAAAAAAATTTGAAAATATCATTTCAAAATACAACCTTTGCGCAGGACAACTTTGTTGCAATTTTGTCCTTCAAGAAAAATTATGTGCTATTGTTAACGATATAGAAGACATTGAAAAACAAAACATTACAATACAAGAAGAGGACATAAAAATTTTAAAACAATCTGGTTTCAACAAAACACTCACTACAATTTAATAGCCTCAATAATAATTTTTTTACCATTTCTTTTTGTTGTTGCAAAAAGGAAAATATCACCGCCATCCTTAATTTTAAGTTTCTTTTTTAATTCTTCAGCCTTAAGCGGAAAATTTCTAACCGCAACATTTGCCGTTTTAAGATTAGAAAAATCTTTCAAACTACCTGTTTTAACAATTCTAAATTTTCGTCCGGGAAACTGCTCTATGTCGCAATCCGAAATATACAAATGACTTAAAGCACTAATTTTTTTGACAGGAAATTTTTCGCACAAAATCCTAAACGCACCCGCTTTTCTTATCGCAACATTAGGGTCGAAAAGAAATTTATTTTCAAAACTTTCATCTTCACAAAAAGTAGCAAGTGCATTTTGCTCCTCAAACAACGAAAAATCAAACCTTTGATAATCATTAATGGTAAAAACATGTGGTTGGTCTTGAAAATCTTTTTTCAAAACCAAAAGCACTTCTTTACATTCGTTGACAGTTGCAACGATATGAATTTGAAAAATATTTTTTATCGTTTTAACACAATCCGAAACATCAAGCATTGGTGAAAGTTTCACCATTGCAACATCGGCTTTCTCTATCAAAACTTCTTGAATATCAATAATATTAGGTTCACAATCTTCTATTTTTACAGTTTTCTGTCCGTTAACATCTCTTCTTGCGGGGTCAATGAAAAGAAAATTAAACTTTTCGCTTTTACTTTGTAAAAATTCAATAGAATCGCAATTATAAAAAAAAGTATTCTCACGTCCTAAAACCATAAAATTATGTTTGACGATTTCAAAAAGTTCTGATTTTTTTTCAACATAAAAGGCTTTTTCAAAACCTTCTGACAATAAGAAAAAGTCAATTCCAAAGCCTCCTGTTAAATCCAACATTGAAGAAAAATCACTTACAACCTTATGAAGAATTTCTTTTTTGTAATTTGCCGTAAAAAACGATGAGCATTGTTCCAACGGCAAATGATTAGGATAGAGAATATCTTGATTATCAGCAAAAAGAGGCATTTTCTTTTCCATGATTTTCATGCCCGAAATCTGCCGCAAAACTTTCTTTGAATCAATATTTGGATTTGAAGAAAGTTTCAAAGCCAAATCGTTAACATCACAATTCTTGTTTTGCTGAATAATTTGACGCTCTAAGTCCGTAACAAAAAGTTTCATAAAAAATTATTCTTGAAATTTCATATATTCGTCGTAAGAAATAAATTTTCCTCCCATTGACTTTAAATGAGGCGTTTCAAACTGACAGTCAATCAAACAATTTTTCCCTTTTAAACATTGAGATAAACCAATAAGTGCAATTTTTGACGCACTTTTTTCCAACGAAAACATACTTTCACCAGCAAAAACTCTGTTAATCATAACGCCATAAAGTCCGCCGCAAAGTTTTCCCGTTGTAAGATTTTTTACTTCAACACTATGCGCATACCCCTTTTTGAAAAGTTCTTTATAAGCCGGTATCATTTCACCAGCAAGCCAAGCATAATTTGAATCTCTAAGTTTGCTACAATTTTCGATTACACTATCAAAATCCGTATCAAAAGAAAATCCGTATAATCCTTTGTTAAAAAGATTTCGCATGGAATGTGAAATATGAATTTCTTCAGGAAAAATCACAAATCTTTGTTGAGGACACCACCACAAAATTTCTTTTTCACGCTTGACAGGATACCAAGGGAAAATTCCATACGAATATGCAAGAACTAATCTTCCAACACTTAAATCGCCACCACAAGCCAACAAACCTTTGTCGTGGTCAGCATACGTTTTTGGGTCTGGAAACCAAATTTCGTCTTTATCTAATTGAATCAACACTTTTTTTGAAAGTCGAAAAAAAATGACGATATAAAACTTTTGGGCTGTCAATCAAATAAAAATAACAACCCAAAAGTAAAAATAAACTATCTATAATTCTCTAAATCTTCAGGGTCACCGTTTTCAATGTACGTTTTGCGTTGTTGATTATCAGCAACAGCAAGTTTAAAGAAAGCATTTGCCGGCTTTGTAAACTGCTCGCCACGCAAAGAATCAGTAAAGAGCAAATATGAAACAACAATGTTTCCAGCCATTTCAACCAAATTACGAGCCTGAAAATCAAGATATTCCTGATTTTTCAATGCAGTTACTTTTTCAACCGCTGCCTTGAAATCAGCCGTCATTTCAAGAAGTTTTGCTTTTTGAGATGCAAATTTTTCTTGACCTTCAAGCATTTTGTCGTATTCAGCCATGCGCTCCAAGAAAATTCCAGTTGTAACACCTTTGATTGCTGCAACAACTTGCAATTGCGATGTTCCTTCGTAAATCGTCGTGATTCTCGCGTCACGAACCATTCTTTCAACGGGGAAATCTTTCATGTAACCTGAACCGCCGTGAATCTGCAAAGCGTCATAACATACTGAATTACACCATTCTGACGAGAACAGTTTCAAAAGCGGCGTGAAAGCGTCAGCCATTTTTGAAAAATATTTCAAATCGTTGCGTAATTCTTTGGGAAGTGTGCCTTTGTTCTTTCTTTCGGTCAAAAGTTTTGACATATCAACAAATCTTGCTGTCTCATAAAGCAAAGAACGCATACCTTTTATTTTAGCATTCATATTGCCAAGTAACTGATAAACAGCAGGGAAATTGATAATCGCTTTCTTGAACTGCTCACGCTCACCGGCATATTTCAACGCTTCACGATATGCAGCCTCTGCAATACCAACTGACTGTCCGCCAACGCCTAAACGTGCGCCGTACATAAGCGACATCACATATTTAATAAGTCCGAGTTTTTCCTCGCCGACAAGTTTCGCAGGAGCGTCCTTGTAAACCATTTCGCAAGTAGGAGAACCGTGAATACCAAGTTTATTTTCTACTCTGCGGACAATTTCGCAATGCTTGTCCTTGTCGTAAACAAAAAGCGACAAACCGCGACCGTCGGTTGTGCCTTCAACTGAACGCGCCAAAACGAGTTGAATATCAGCATCGCCGTTGGTAATAAAGCGTTTTACACCGTTCAAAAGCCACATTCCTGACTCTTCATCGTATTTTGCTTTCAGTTGAACCGACTGCAAGTCAGAGCCCGCATCCGGCTCGGTCAAAACCATTGACAAGGTTGCACCCTGAGCCACTTTCGGTTTCGGCAAATATTCTTTTTTGATTTCATCAGAGGCAAACTCCAAAATTGTTTCAGCACAGTCCTGAAGTCCCCAAAAGTTACAGAAACCGCCGTCAGCACGAGATACCATTTCGCCAACCATCATATAAGGAACGTTTGACATGTTCAAACCGTCGTACTGTCTTGGCATGGTGATTCCCCAAACGCCCGCTTTTTTCAACGCTTCATAATCTTCCAAAGCGTATTTATTGTATTTAAGGTGGTCGTTTTCAATAGAATGACCTTCCAAATCGTTTGCTTCAGCATTAGGAGCGATAACGTCAGCGC
>CAJOGF010000176.1 GCA_905233995.1 uncultured Bacteroidales bacterium
TATCATTCTCGACGGCGTATATCTCGACAATTCGGGAATTGGCGGCGTTGGAAATATGCTTTCAACTATCGACCCTAACGACATCGAAACTTTCACAATTCTAAAAGACGCTTCGGCAACCGCAATCTACGGTAGTCGCGCTTCCAACGGCGTTATCATCATCACAACCAAAAAAGGGAAATCCGGAAAAGTGAAAATCTCTTACGACGGAAATGTCTCTGTATCAAAAGTTAAGAAAACAATTGACGTGCTTAGCGGCGATGAGTTCAGAGATTTTATTCGTCAGACTTTCAAGGGCGCAACCAATCAGGAAGAAGTCTACACCAAAGCCGGACTCCACCCTTTGACTGGTGAAGTTGTCAACAATTATAGCACCGATTGGCAGGACGAAATCTACCGCACTGCTGTCAGCACCGAACACAATCTTAGCGTGTTAGGTTCAGTAAAAGAATTTATGCCATACCGCGTATCGCTTGGTTACACCGAAAACAATGGTATTCAAAAATACGACCACAACCGTCGATACACTGGCAACGTGTCGCTTAGTCCGTCTTTTTTCAGCGACCATCTTAAAGTGAACCTCAACGGCAAAGGCATGATTATTCATAGCGATTTTGACGCAGGCGCAATCGGTAATGCCGTCTATTACGACCCAACAAAACCTATTTACGCTGACAATAGTCCGTACCTTGGTTTTTGGAGTTGGACTGGTGCTTTAGACCCTTATAACCCCGGCTGGGCAAGCGATTATGAATCAGCCAAAAACGCTTACAACAAGTTTGGCGCAGGTCCTAATCCCGTATCGAAAGTGGAACTTAACGCCAACACCGCCGATGTTAAAAACTTTATCGGAAGTGCGCAGTTGGAATACAAATCGTTTAACTTGCCCGGCTTGAAACTTAACTACAACCTCTCAATCGACGCTTCAAAGAGCGACGGCGAGACTTATCAACAGGTAGGCAAACCCGAAAATTTCCAAGGCTCAACTATGAGTTCTCAAAACGAGTGGACTCAGAAAAAACAAAACTCGCAGATGGATTTTTACATCACATACGGGCGTCAGTTACCTTCGATAAAAAGCAAATTTGACGTGATGGGCGGCTATTCTTGGCAACATTATTATGCTGAGGGCGACAATTGGTATTACGCTTACACGCCAATCGACCCAAAGGGTGCAATCAGCGACCAAAATCAACAGTTGGATAGCGATTTGAGCAATTTGGAAAATAATTTTTGGGCTAACGAGCATTACATCGTCTCGTTTTTCGGCAGACTAAATTATTCTTTTGACGACAGATATTTGTTGACATTCACTATCAGGGACGATGGCTCGTCAAGGTTCAACAAGGACAATCGTTGGGGTGTTTTCCCATCGGCGGCTTTTGCGTGGAGAATTTCGCAGGAGGACTTTTTTGAGAATCAAAACCTCTTCTCCAATATGAAACTTCGTTTGGGCTGGGGAAAAACTGGTCAGCAGGACATCAATCAAGGCGATTATCCTTATCTCGGAACTTATTCGTATTCTAATTCAACGGCTTCAAGTTATTGGCGCAATGGACGTTGGATGCCGCTCTTGAAACCTAACGCTTTCAACGAAAGCCTTCAATGGGAAACCACAACAACATGGAACGCAGGTTTTGACTTCGGAATGTTCAAAGACCGTTTTAATGCCTCCATTGATTGGTATTATCGTGAAACCACCGACCTTATCAACACTGAGGCTAAAACTCCGTCGGGCAGTAATTTTTCGGAGTACGTGGTTGCTAACATCGGTTCGCTTACCAACACGGGCGTTGAAATCACTCTTGGCGGTATGGCGATTGCAAAGAAAGATTTGCAGTTCAGAATTGACGGCAACCTTGCTTTCAACCGCAACGAAATCACCAAACTTTCATCGGGTGCTGAAGATACCGACGTAAGACGTTTTCAAAAGACTTCTGACGGCGACGGAGCAACCAACCTCAAGGCTCATGCTGTCAATAATCCCGCTGGAATGTATTATGTTTTTCAGCAGGTTTATGACAATAACGGCAAGCCAATCGAAGGGGCTTTCATCGACCGTGATGGCAATGGTACAATCAACGAAGACGACCTTTATTTCTATCATAACGCCGACCCGAAAATGACTTTCGGTATTGCGGCAAAACTTCAATACAAGCAGTTTGACTTTTCTGTGGCAGGTCATGGTAGTCTCGGCAATTGGAATTACAATGGCGTTGCTGCCAATAGTGCGGCACTTGCTCCGGCTTCGGTATATTCGTCAAGCGCATTGACAAATAAGCCTAAAGTTGCTTTCGAGACCAATTTCCAAGAGTCTCAGGTTTTGTCTGACTATTATATTCAGAATGCGTCGTTCTTCCGTATCGATAATATTACAGCCGGTTATAGTTTCAATGGCTTGTTTGACAAAGTGGGTGGAAGAGTTTACTTGACAGTTCAGAATCCGATAGTTTTCACCAAATACGATGGACTTGACCCCGAAATTTCGGGCGGTGTTGACAATAGTTTCTATCCACGTCCAATAACGTTTATGCTCGGTCTTAACCTTAATTTCTAACCACAAAAACATCATAAATCATGAAAAGTTTTAAATACATAATACCTGCGGCAATTCTGACAGGAATGTTTCTTTCGTCTTGCGTCAAGGATTTGGACGTAACGCCGCTCACCACAACCACGGTAACATCTGCAACTGCTTGGGACAGCGACACTTCTGCCGACTGTATTGTTGCCAAAATATATTCAACATTTGCCATTCCGGGTCAGAGTGGACCGGGCAACGATGGTGTTGACATTGTTGGTGCAGACCAAGGCGAGGCTTCTTTCACGCGCTCGTATTGGAATTTGGAGGAACTCACAACCGACGAGGCAAAAGTGGCTTGGAGTGATGAGGCTCTCAACGGTCTTCAGTATTGCAATTGGGGACCTGCCAATCGTTTCATCATGCTCAACTACGACCGTTTGTACATCACGATTGCGTATTGCAACGAGTTTCTCAATCAGACCACCGACAACAAACTTTCGGTATCGGACAGTCGTCTGAAAGAAATTCACACGCTCCGTGCCGAGGTCAGGACGCTCCGTGCATTGTCGTATTACATACTGCTGAATTTTTACGGCAACGTGCCTTTCACTGACGAAAATTCGGGAATCGGTGCTTATTTGCCCGAACAGAAAGACCGCTCGTTCCTTTTCTCTTGGGTTGAAAACGAACTCAAAAGCGTTATCGATTCCAACGAACTTCCTACAAAATCCGCTGCTAACTATGGCACTGTCAATAAGTACGTTGCTGAAATGATTCTTGCAAATCTCTATATGAATGCCGAGGTTTACAATCAGGGTTCGCATTATGATGAGGCGGCTTCTGTGCTTGAAGACATCATCGACAACGGCGGTTATTCGCTCGAAGGCAATTACGCTTATAATTTTCAGGCCGACAATAACCTTTCGCCCGAAATCATTTTCCCAATTGTTTATGACGGCATTTACGCTCAAAGTTATGGAGGAACGCTTTATCTGACTGCTGGTGCTTACGATGCCGACATGAACCCCGGCGCAGATTTAGGCATTGCGGGTTCTTGGGACGACATACGTGCACCGCAGGATTTGAGTCAGATTTTTGAAAGTGGCGATTCTCGTGCAATGTTTTTCAAGACCGACCGTGAGCAGGTTATCGCTGATAATAATAACTTTAAGCAGGGATGGTCTGTTGTCAAGTACACTAATCTAAAACGTGATGGTTCAAAGGCTTCGAGTGCGGATTTTCCTGATACTGATTTTCCGTTCTATCGTTTGGCAGACGCTTATCTTCTCTACGTTGAGGCATCTCTGCATGGAAGCGGCGACAAGGCAAAGGCGGTTGGTTTGTACAATCAAATTCAGGAACGTGCTTTCGGCGACAAGAGCCACAACATCGGCTCGTTGTCAGAAATCACTCTCGACCAACTTCTTGAGGAGCGTTCCCGTGAACTTTATTGGGAAGGTCATCGCCGTACCGACCTTATCCGTTTTGGCAAGTACCTCACCAAATCGTGGGCTTTCAAGGGTGGTAATGCTAACGGTATCAGCAACATAGATAGCAAATATTTGCTTTTCCCGCTGCCCTCTACCGACGTTTCAGCAAATTCAAACTTAAAACAAAATGAAGGATTTTAAATAATTGACTAATATGAAAGCATTAAAATATTTATCTGCAGTTTTGACGGCAACTGTAATGTTTGCCGCCTGCGAAAAGAGCGACGACGACATGCCTCGTTTAGACCTCAACGCGAGCACCGCTCCAGTTTTGTCGTCATTGGATAGTGAAATTTCGCCCGCTTTGAGCGAGTACACGTTCTACTACAATCCGGGTAAGTTTGTGGTTGACGGTCAAGAGGTTGTGATTGCGCAAAAAGACCAAGGTCAGCAATACGCTCTTCAGGTTGACAACGTTCAGGATTTTTCAACGCCAGCCACAGTCCTGAAGCAGAATTATGATTCGCTCGACAAGGTAACAGTAACCTACGAGCAGATTTGTTCGGCTATCAGCAGCAAACAACTTGCTTCTCCAGTTGAGTCATGGAAAGGTAACTTGTATTTTCGTATGCTTTTGTTGCCGGGCGGACAGGTTGCTGACGGTTTTGCGTCTAACGTTGTAACAGCGTCAGCAACAATTAAATACGTTGACCCCGACCCCAAAATCTACATTTGTAACAATGCCGGTTGGGACGAACTTCGCCTTTACGCTTGGGGCGATGACAATTCAGCACTTGGCGATTGGCCCGGTCTTGAACCTGAATCGTCAATAGTGGAACTCGGTGGCAAGACTTATTACGTGTTTGATGTCAGAAAAGCGAAAGATGAAATCGGAAGTCTGTTTGAGCATTTTATTGTTAACAACAATGATAAAGGTTCGCAAATCGACAATATTTTTGAGGGTAATTTTGCTGACGTTCTCTATATCACAATCAATGCTGATGGTAGTTTTACCATTGACAACGCTGAAGAGTCAGCACCCGAACAGATTGAGCCTGAACCAATT
>CAJOGF010000177.1 GCA_905233995.1 uncultured Bacteroidales bacterium
CGACGAGGAGAAAGAAAAAAAGTTGGTCGATAACCTTAGTGCTGTATTGAGCGTCAAGGCAAACGAAATAGCCAAAGGTATCGGAAAACGGAAAATCTTCACCATCGGACTGGATTTCAAATTGAACGATTCGCATGACAAAAAAAGCGATTTCATCGCCCAAAAGCCGTATTTCAAATTTTCGCAAATGGTTTTGAGTGAAAAACTCAAAACCAATATCGACGAAGCAATAAGCCTTGTGGAAAACAAAGATTTGATTTACAACGAGTGGGGATTCTCCGAAATTGACCCTTGCCCAAAAGCCGTTTTGGATTTTCATGGAAAACCCGGCACTGGAAAGACGATGTGCGCCCATGCTATCGCGGATTCGTTGGGCAAAAAAATCCTCGTAATGAATGTTGCTGAAATCGAATCGAAGTATATGGGCGAAGCACCGCAAAACCTTCAAAAAGCCTTTGAAACCGCAAGAAAAGAAGATTGTGTTCTGTTTTTCGACGAGGCTGACAGTTTTCTTGGCAAGCGTATAAGCAATGTCCAACAAGGAGCAGAACAGGAAATTAATTCCCTGCGTTCGCAAATGCTAACACTCTTGGAATCGCACGACGGACTTGTGATTTTCGCCACAAATTTGGTGGAGAATTACGACCAAGCGTTCAATTCGCGCATCCTTTATCATTTGGAATTTGAACTTCCGAATCTTGAGCAACGTGCCGAAATTATCCGTAAAAAAATACCATCGAAACTCCCTTTGCAACAGCCTTTTACCGACAACGATTTTATGACGCTCGCTGCGCTCTGCGAAAATTGGGGCGGTCGTGAAATCAAAAATGCAGTGCTTGAAGGTATCACAGCAAAAGCAAAAGCCGACAAGGGAAACGCCATTTTCACCCTTGACGATTTCAAGGCGGCTTTCAACTCTTTCGCCAAGCGCAAAAGCCACCTCGAAGAGAAACAATCGGGCAAAAAGACAACGGCATTGGGCAATGCGCTCGATAATGCTCCAAAAGTAAAAATCAATTGATATGATGAAAGATTTTAAATCAAAAGGACAAAACCGTACTGTGGATTCGTCGCCACAAGTAATCCAAGCAAACATCTACGAGGAACCAAAGTTTGCTTTGGATTTGGTGGCGCACATCTGCACCGAAAAAGAAGACATCGAAATCGATTCGTATTTTGATGTCTATAAACAAAAATTCGAGAACCTACGCAAAGAAGTTTCAAATCTTGATGACAAATTGTCTCAAATAGATGATGCGTCCAAATCATTTTGGGACAGAAAGATCGTCCCGCTTCTCGATACGTTAAAATATCTGTATTGGGATGCGAGCGATGCGGTTCTCAATACCTCGTCCTCAAAACTAAAAATAGCCGTTGCAGGAGGCTACAGTGCAGGAAAATCAAGTTTGCTTAATGCTTTGACGGCGATTGGCGAGAAGTTGCCTGTCGGTATTGAGCCAGTTTCCGTCATTAACACCCAACTCAACTGCAAAAGGCGCAATTCAGAGGACGAAGAAATTGCAATTCGTGGCATCAACATTGCCGACAAGTATGTCAAACTTGACGAAGAGGTACTTTCTTGCATCAAACATTCCAACAGGAGCAAGGTATCGCTTGCAAGCGTATTGAAGTCGATAATACTCGACATTCCATCGCCCGATTTCCTTGACGGAATCACCTTCATCGACACACCCGGCTACAACAACAGCCCCGACACGTCCAACACTTCCGACAGAGAAACGGCACGTAAAGGTATTGAAACATCTGATGTTGTATTTTGGTGTATTAACATCGAGACTGGAGCAATTAAAGGTAAAGACTTGGAGATTTTAACCAAAATTGACAGTGCAGGCAAACCGTCATTTGTGTTTTTCACAAAAATGGACAAGAAAACGGAAACAGAACGCAAAAACATCATAATGCTTGCAAGTTCGCAAATCCGTGAAAAACTCAAGAATTGCGTTGGTGCAGCGGGAATTTCAAGTGTCAACAATACTGTCAACTTCTATTCTCCGTCTGCCAAATTCGGCGATGTAGCAAGTGTGGTGCGTTATTTTTCGCAGCAATACGCTAAAACAAGTGTTGGAAATGATTTCGTTTCACGACTTGAACAGGCGTTTGATGAGGTCATCGAATATCTTGTGCAATGCAGCAATAATTGTGAAAGCAATCGCCTCAAAATGATTGACAACAAAAACAAAATTCCTGAAATACTTCGCATCTACAAAAAGGAAAAGTCAGAAACGGCTAAAATCTTGTCGAAAAACAATCCCACAATAGATTTGACAAATGCGAAACAGGCGGTACAGGCGGCAATTGACTCGGGCAATTATAAATTGCGCAATATTCTGAATTTCTTAAATGGAGACGTAAATTTCGAGTCAATTATCCCATATCAAAAAGATATGTTGAATGATTTTGGAAAGACGGTCATAAAGATGTATCTTGACCGAGAAAGGAATCCTATTGTTGCCAATTGGTTGGAAAAACTTACGAAACTGCACCGCATTTTGGAATCACCTTACAGAGATTTCCTTGGGGCAACAGAACAACTCCTTGATGCATTCAACAACGATTCAACGCCAAATTCCGAATTGATAGAGAATGTAATGGCACTCTACGATGAAAAAATAGAGAAACTCGAAGATCAGGAAAATTCATTTTATCAAGCCATTACAACAGTCAGAAATGATAAGCAGATTTACGATGAGATTCGTAAAATTTTGTGCAACTACAAACAGCAGCTTTCCAACGCATTGAAATACGCCTATGCAAACGCAAAAAACAAAGTGCAAGACTATTTGCAGAAATTGAAGTCGCCTAACGAGAATAACTCAGAATCATCCAATGCCGACATATTTGCTGCAATCCAAAACGATGATTTCACAGCGTTTGTGAGATGCTTTTCTGGCAAGGGCGTAAATATGTTGCAGCGTTACGACGGTTATTCACCGTTGACGTATGCAGTAAGTCAAGGTAACAACTTGATGGTCAAGTTTTTCATCGAACATGATGCAAGGCTTACCGACAAGGACGGTAATGGTTTGAACGCCTTTGAAACGGCGGTCAAGTTCCATTACCAAGACATTTGCGAAATCCTTTTGAAAAAGGACGAAGCATTGCCGAAAAAATGCGAACACGACCTAAAAGAACTTTACAACCAAAATACGTTCAAAAACTATATTGAATCGAAAATATGATAGACATCAGCAATTACAGCGAAAAACTCTCCAAAATCATCGACATTTCGGAGAATCTTGACGAAGGCAAAAAATTTTTGGATTTCGTCAAAGAGACGAAAGACAACCTCGACACGCTCAGCAACGCCAACAAGGTGTTGAAAGTAGGCGTTGTTGGTCAGGTAAAAGCGGGAAAATCGAGTTTCTTGAACTCGCTGATTTTCAACGGCGACAATGTGCTGCCAAAAGCCTCCACGCCGATGACTGCCGGGCTTACAGTACTTCAGTATTCAGAGGAAAACTCGTTTGAGGTGGAATATTACAGCACCCGTGAGTGGGACGATTTCGAGGGCAAAGCGGCGATGTACCGTCAGAGCATCGAGGAAAAAATTCAGCAAAACCCTGGAATGTCGCAGCAAGATGCGCGTATGGATTTCGAATCAAAACCTGAAAACGCCATCTACGTTTCGGCAAACGAACTTGTCAGCAAATGTTCAAAAAATGCCATGAGCAAAATTTCAGACATTGCTCAGAAAGACGTGGAAAAATTCTCCGACATCAAGGATTTGGCACAAATCCTCGAAAACTATGTCGGTGCAAACGGAGAATATACATCAGTAGTCAAGTGCCTAACTATCAACCTCAACGACGAGAGACTCAAAGACATTCAGATAGTTGACACTCCGGGTGTCAACGACCCCGTGATTTCACGAGAGGAGCGCACAAGGAAATTTTTGGGCGAGTGCCACGGCGTGTTTTTCCTGAGTTTTTCGGGTGGATTTTTCGACGCAACTGATGTTGACTTCCTCGACAACAGAATCGGTGCAAATGGCATTGGTTCTGTGGTGGTTGTGGCAAGCAAATTTGATTCTGCACTGATTGATGTGGCGGGTCAGTTCCACGGCGATTTGCCACGCGCCAACGAACATGTTCAGAACGTCCTTCGCAACCAGTTCAACACCAATTTCAACGCTTCTCAGTTCAAACGTCAGGGAGGTGCTAAGCCATCGGTTGTTTTTTCGAGCGGTATTGGATTTGCGATTTCACACAAAACCGAAGCCGATTGGGACGAGTTTGAGAGGTTTACTGTAACATTGATGAAGGATAATTACCCTGATTTTTTCAGCACGGCAGACGATGTTAGGGACAATTTTGACAATCTCTCCTCCATCGACGAACTTCGCGAAGAATATCTTGAGAAAAAGTTCAAGAAAAACCGAGAAAAAATCATCGCCGAAAAGTCGTCAAGATACCTCAAAACCGCCAACTCCGAACTCAAAAAGCGTTTTGAGAGCCTTGCCGAAATGTTGTCCGCCAAAGAACAATCGGTAAAGAACGCTTCTGGAGCCGATTTGGTAGAAAGGCGCGACGCTTGGCTAAGCATTTGCAGCACAATCATCAAAGAATTGGAATCCGTTTCGGCAAAAATTGGCTCAAGAGCCGAAGTGATTGAAAAAGACCTCAAAAACCACTGGAATTTCGACGTAAGTGTTTCCACTTTGAGGCATGACAACGACACGCGTTTCAAATACAAAGGATTCGGTTTTCTGAAAATTTCAAGGCAACTTAAAGCAAAGCCTTACTATCTGCCAGTACTAAGCGCAACAAAAGGTGAACTTGAAAAGGCATACGAAAAACTCGACGATTTGGCGGCGAAATGGAAAGAAAAGTGCGAACCGCTTGCCGACATCCTCAACGATACCGTGAAAAAAGCAATAGAAACCGCCGAGAAGGATGACGTTCACGGAAAACTCGACGCT
>CAJOGF010000178.1 GCA_905233995.1 uncultured Bacteroidales bacterium
AAAAGGCTTTTTGACCACTCTTCAATCTGTAAATGTCGGTGGCACAGTAGTTTCATTCATATCATATAAAAACAGATACGAGGATTTTGCCAAGGCAATTTATCGAATGTGTTGCATAGAATTGATTGACGATTTTACCCAAGATTATAATAATGAAACTTTTAGGGTGGTCTCAGTCAAAAAAGCCGATGGCGAATACTACAAGGCATTAGAAAACTATTTAAAGCGTTATTATTCTGCGGAAGGAGCGGCAGAATTAATAGAAGAGGCGTATACATTTGAAGGCGACAACGAAATACACAAGTGTCTTGGCTATTTGACACATTTTATCTACGACAAAATTGCTGTTAAACGCAAACGTGCCATCGACGATATGCACGCTTTTTGCCTGCACGGAATTGACAAAAACAGAGATTGGAAAGAAATAAACGAAGAACTCAAAGATGAACTTTATTTCTATTTCAATTCAAAATACGCACGTAGAGGTTACACAACAAACACAGGCGGTAATTATTCATTGACAGACGAAACAGAGGAAGGTAAAAAATCAACATCTGATATACTTTTTAAGTTTATGAAAGTTGTTGACAATAAATGGATTGAAGATAATTCTGAGGCAGGTTCAACTCAAATTGACAACGCAAAACACCTTTATGGTGCGGTCAGGCTGATTCGCCGACAAATTACCGACGATAATGCGGCAATATATTTGTTGAGTGCATTTTGTCTGATGTTTCTCGGCACAAACAATAACAAGGTGTTGGAAACAGAACTCAGCGAAATGTACATAGACGGAATGAAAACGTTTTACCTTAATTTAAAAGGGCAAAACAATGATTTTTGGAAAGACGTATTTGATGAGTTCAACAACAATCAATACGTTAATGCATATTTCCATAACAACGGAACGATGTTGAAGTCGGCAGCCGTATTGGAAATACACAAACTTGAATTAGAAACAATTAAAAACAAATACACGGCATAAGATGGAAGAAAAAATCAATCAGGCACTACTGCAAATAGAAAAAGATTTGCAAGATGTGAAATCGGCACGCGAACAGGTCGATATGGTTGTCGAATCGTGTTCCAAACTTCAAGACAAAGTAGGTGATTTTGTCTCGAATGTCGCTTTGCTGTCGCAAAATGCTGACAATCTGATAAAAAATGTATCAAAGAAAGAGAGCGACAACATAGATGGTTTCAATTCCGCTTTGACGAAATTGAAAAATTCTTGCTCCGATTTTATAAGCAAATTTAGCGAAGATACACAAGCGATTATTTATAATTTTGAAACTAAAGTTGGAAGCATAAATAAAAACGCTGACGAAAAAGCATCGGAGGCATTATCAAAATTCAAATCCGCATTGGAAAATTTGAATAATTCAAGTTCATACATTGCCACGGTTTTCGGTACAAATTCAGAGAAAGTAATCAACGATTTGAATACCAAAACTACCGATATTTCAAATAGTTTCAAGGATGAAATTGCAAAAATCTCAGATGCTGTCAACGAAGAAAAAAACAATCTTCATACTGAAATAGAATCACTTGCGGAGATTGAAACTAAGATGAATGCCTCCGCCGAAACAATCAAGAATCTCAATGTCAGCATCGAAAACCTGATGACGGAATTGAAACAATCACAATCCGCACAGGACGATGATTTGACCGCTATCAAACAAAGTATCGCCGAACAAAGCACACTCGTAAAAAACAATTTAAGTGATTTGTCGGAAAATATTGGAAATCATTTTTCGGCAGCACAGCAACAGACAGAAAAAATAGGTTCTGACATTGTCAGCATTTTCCAAAACAATTTGGAACAATACAAATATGTATCCGAGATGTTGGGCAAAATATCTGTTAATCAGGCCGAAAATCAAAATTTTCTGTTGAAAAATTCTGACACTCAACTCAACCGTTTTATCGACCAATTCACGATTCTTGGCGAGAAAAACGCCGCATCAGAACAAAAGTTGTCTCAAAAAATGGAGACAATAATTTCGGATTTGGACACTGTAAAACAGACTCAGACCGAAATTCAGGGCAGACTGTCAAAATGTGAAAATAGCAATAAAGAATTGGACGCAAAAACTAACAACATAAGATTGTTGCTAATTGCACAAATTGTACTTTGCATTTTGATAATTGTGCTGATATTTGTGGTGAAGTAAAGCATTTATGTCCAAACTTCTTCTCTGCCTAATCTTGTCTCTCTGTTGCAGCATCGCGAATGCGCAAGAATATTACACGTTGCAGATGTGTAGAACTGCGTATCATTTACGGATGTACGAAACAATTATGCCGTCGCTTTTACACATCAAAAGTGAGGCGGAAAATGCTACTGTATTTGATGCAAACAAGTATTTGGGTGCTGTGGAATTGTTGTGCGCTATATACACCAACTATCAAAAAGACACTGAAAATTCCGCTAAAACAATGGAAGAAGCGTTAAAAACTCTAAACCTTAAAACGGGAAACTCATATCACACTCGCCTTGCGGTCATCAAATTAGTCGAAATTTACTGTACATTACACCAATACGACCGCGCCGAAACAAACATAAAAACCGCCGAAAAACTTTTTGATGCCGCCATTGATTTTGGAGAAGATTATTTAAATTTTTTGATGGAAAAAATAAGTTTTTATAAGGCAACGCAAAACAATCAGAAACTCACGGCAGAATGTCAGAATGTTATAAAAAACTATAAAAATTATAACGGCGACATTATGCTAAAAAATGATTATGTATCCTTAAAATTGCTTTGTAAAATTGCGGAATCATATCTTTATTTGGGCGACGAACCAAAGGCTGAATTTTATTCGATGCATATTGTAGAAAATATCAAAAATTATAACGCATCGCTTAATTCGTTATTTAACAGTGCTATAAATATGCTTGCAATAATAAAGATGCGGCATCATCAATGGCAAGAAGCCTTAGATTTGTACGACAGGATAAAAATGTTCAACGACAACAACGACATCGTTTATTACAAAAATATCCTAACGTGTGCATTGTCTATAAAAAACTTTGATAAGATAAAAAAATATTACAATCTATTCAGCAAAGAGATGTTGGAAAACAAGGCACGAATCTTCTTTAAATCCACCGAAGAAAACCACTATGCCGAATGGTTGGAGACGGTGAAAGACGTTGAGTATTACAACTATGCGGCGTACCAGTCGATGTATGCCCCAGCCATTGCAGACGGCTTTGCCAGCACCGTTTTTTTTAAAGCATTGTCAGTGGAAAGCAACATCATACTCAGTGATTATGTTAAAAAATCAGGGTTAACAAACCTTAAAACTGCATACGACAAATGTCGGAAATTGAAACACAATTTTATATTTTCAAACGACAATTTGGAAAACAAAACTCGAGATTATTTAGAATACGAAAGACTTTTCGATTCCATTCTGACACAGACTCAGCGGCTCACACAGATAATGAGGAACAAAACAAAAACCTTTGGAGAAATTCAAAGGTCTCTTTCTGAAAATGAATATGTTGTTGATTTTTGTTTAATTCCTGATTATGAGCAATATCCTGAACAAGGTGATTTTTTGGGTGCATATATTGTCGGCAAAAATTATTCTGTTCCTAAACTAATAAAACTTGTGGAAGTAAGTACGTTGGAAAAACTTTTGACATCATCGTCCGACGAACAAATATTTTATTCAGAACTATATTCACCCGAAAAATCCCGACAAATTTATGATTTGATTTTCAAACCCTTAGAAAGCAATCTTAGAAATGCGAACAAAATTTATTACTCACCATACGGCGTGCTTGCAAACCTAAATTTCGATTATCTTGCCGACGACCATGGGCAATTTATTTGCAATAAAACCAATCTTGTTCGCATCTCGTCATCGGCACAAATAATGCAAGTGAAGTCACGCAACACAACCGTTGCTAAATCCGCCGCAATCTTTGGAAACATTGACTACAAAACACCTCAAAACACTCCCGCCAATGCCTTAGAACGTGACATTGATTTTCTGAATCTACCATACACAAAAAACGAAATCGACAGCATTGTCAAAGTTTTAAATGTTCACAACATCGCCGCCAAAACCTATGAACAAACATCTGCCACCGAAGAATCTTTCAAACTCCTATCCAGCAACTCCCCCGAAATTCTTCATCTTGCCACCCATGGTTTCTGCCTTGATACCAAAGAAAAAGCCGCCAACAAGCCTTTCGCCCAATCTGTCAACACCTACTCCCAAAAAGAATCCGCAATGGCACTTTGCGGGCTTGCACTTTCTGGTGCGAACAACGCTTGGAAAGGTAATTTTAACACTTCTGACATTGAGGACGGAATTTTAACCGCCTATGAAATCTCTCAACTCGATTTGTCTAATACCAAACTCGTCGTTCTCTCCGCCTGCGAAACGGCGCGTGGGAAAATCTTCCCAGTTGACGGCGTTTTTGGATTGCAACGTGCTTTCAAACAAGCAGGTGCAGGAGCAATTTTGATGTCGCTGTGGAAGGTAGACGACAACGCCACGGCATTGTTCATGCAACATTTTTACAAATTCCTTTTTGAAACCTCCGACCGCCACAAGGCATTGAAAATGGCGCAGGACGAGGTCAGAAAACAACATCCCGACCCGTATTATTGGGCGGCGTGGGTGATGTTGGATTAAAAATTTTCAACTTTCAATTTTCAACTTTCAATTTTCAATTCTCCACTTTCCAATCCACAATATTCTTCTCCGTGCTCGAAAAACTTACGCCGACTTTCACAATCTTCCTGTCGTCCATCTTGAAACGACCGGCGTAGTTTTTCGCATCAATCTGATTGAGAGCGGTTTGGGCGTCCTTATCAATCTTAAATTCAAATAAATAAACGTAAGTTTTGTTGATCAAAATAGCGTCAGCCCTTCCTCTCGAAAAATGAGGTTCTGCAATGAGATGACATTCTGAAAATCACGCTCAATAAGTTTCGCACTCTTGTCGTTGGCATACGGCAAAGTGCAGAACAACGCTTTCAAACGTTCGATGACGCTTTCAACATCGCCACGGCGAAAATCAGCCAAAAACTTGGAATAAGCGAACCCATTGGGCAACTCGCTCGGACCATAAAATTCCCTGGCAAGCGATTTGAAAAAACTCATCTCAACCTCATAATTTGGAAATCCTAAAATATAAAGCCGCTCCTCGTCAATGTATTCTTTTATAGTGAGATAGCCCGTGTAATACAGCAACGGCACAAGGTCGGTTTGCACTTCGTCGTCCTTGTAATCCTTCAATTCGTCCTTGCCATATTCAACATCGTTTTTCAAAGTCGTGATGTCAAAATACGAATTGTGAATGCGTTTCATCAAAACCGTCGGAGTGCCGGTGTTGTACCAATAATTTTGAAAATCATGACTACCCAACGCATTAAAAAGGCTCACGGGATTGAAAACTTTTTCGCCTCTTTCGTGGAAGCGGTAACAGTCGTACCATTTTTTAAGCAAGTCAAGCATTTCGTCAAAAGAAACACCTCGGTCGTCGGCAAATGCCTGAATATCATCATTAAAATAAGCCAACAACTCCTCGTGAGTAACGCCGCAAATTCCCGAAAAATATTTGTCGAGCGAGATGTCCTTTGGCTGATTGTTGCCGCTGAAAATCGTAGTCTTTGCAAATTTTGTTACACCAGTCAAAAACGCAAACCTAACGTATTTGTCGGCCGATTTCAGGACGGAGAAAAACCCACGGTAAATACCTTTGTCAGTATCCAAATCAACGCTGTTAATCAAAGGGTTATCGTATTCATCGACGATAATTGCAGTGCCAAGTCCAGTTTTTTCATAGACGGCTTGAAGGTCGTATTCAAACCGAAACGAAAGTATGCGGGCTTCCATTTTTATCGGATCTTCAACTTTGAGTTTTGTAATTGCCGCATTTACGTCGAATTGAACACCGTATGCATCTTCGTATTTTTTCAGAGCCGTTTTAATTTTGTCAATGAGAGTCAGCGACCCAACTGTATAATCTCCATTTACAAAATCCAAATAGAGAATTGGATACTTAACCCAATCCTTCTCCCATTGAGAAATTTTCAAACCCTCAAACAACTCTTTCTTGCCCTCAAAATACGCACGCAAAGTATTGCACATCAGGCTTTTGCCAAACCTGCGTGGACGGGCAAGAAAAAATGATTTGCCCTGATTGACAAGTCGATAGAGATAGTCTGTTTTGTCAACGTAAATGTAATTACGTTTTCTTAGGTCCTCAAAACTTTGGATGCTAAGCGGGAACCTGTCCAATTTGATTTCTGGTGTCTCCATGGTCTGAAAT
>CAJOGF010000179.1 GCA_905233995.1 uncultured Bacteroidales bacterium
CGATACCCAATCGGAAATTAGAGCCCCAACGGGGCGACACATAATAGACGGGGGTGTGAACCCCCGGCACAATGCGTATTAAAACGCCTAATTCGTTAACAAAAAAACAATGAAATTTTCTCTAAAAAAATTATTTGACACTAATAGGCTTTTGACCGCTATTTGTGGAGTATTATTGATTGTCAACATTACAGGTTTTGTGTATCTTTCAACCGTAACGCCTTTTAGTGTACCGTTTCTAATTGTTAGCAATTTGATTACAATTGGTCTTATGTTGATGGTTTTCAAGCCTGTAAATCAAATTATAAAAGAAGCCGTTGATAAAGAAAAGCAAGAAGAGCAATTAAGGGAAGAAAAACTTTTGAAAGAAAAATCCGATTTGAAACAACAAAACGATAATTTAAGTTCTAAAATTTTGGAACTCAACGACGAAAAAGAGAAATTAAAAAGCGAACTTGATTCTGTAAAACAATACAATTCGTTGGAAAATTCTCAAAGACTTACTCTTAAACTTGAGACAATGGAGTACGAAAAAGAGGGTTATATTGTTAAAGAGGAGATTGTAAGACATACAAATTATGGAGAAGAAATCACCAAAAGTAATCCTTGGCTTTTGGATTTTGCTGACAAGGGTGAGCAGAAAGTTTTTTTGACAAAAAAATATCACGAAAAAGCCTTAATAGGAATTGATTTAACCAAAGTGCGATATTGCAGAAAAAATGATTTTATATATTTAGAAGGTGTAAAATTTGAAAATCTTCACAACGAAATGACTTTAAGGCGAAATGTTGACGAAGATATAAATCGCTGTTATGTGTTAAATTGCAAAGAGGATAAAACTACTATCAACAACGATTCAAAATACAACGACTTCAAAAAATGGTACATAGAAAATCAAAATTCGATTTTTCAGGTCAACTTTAATGCTGAGGTTATGGATATTTGCAACAAATATACAGATGTTTTAAGACAGACGCTTCTTAATCGTTATCCTCAAGTTTGTTTTGTTGACGGAAAGTTAGAGAATTGTATAGGTTTAGAAAATCTTAAAACCGAATTTCTTGAAGCGGGAAATCAAAACGATTTGATTAAGATTTCAAATTCTATGATGATGATTTCAGCCGCTATACAAGAAACTATGCCCAATGTTAATAACCCTTGATATACAGAAGTTTAGTTGTTTCATCTGGGATATTAATCGAAAAAATTTCTTCAGTATTGAAATGATAATGAATATTATTAAGTTTTCGTCCGTTGCTTTTGTAATTGATTGTTGCATAATAAACACCGTTGTTGCAAGCCGAAATTGCGCAACATTGAGATTGTAAATCCGATTTGCCGAGTGCTTTGTCGTCAGGTTTTATTGTAATGTAAGGCTCGCGATAACGAAAAATTCCAGCAAGCGTATGACCGTTTGTTTCAAGTTTTGAATCAACACCTATGTAGCAATATCTGTCAGAGGTAGCAAAACATGTAGGAGTTGCTGAAAGTTGCTTTTTTAAGAAATCGTAATTGTTGCCGCCTTCCATAAAAATTTTCCCATCGCAATATATTTTGTTTGAAACCATAGCGTAAAGACTTGAATTTGACGATTGTAAGCCTTCGCATTGTCCGTCATAACTATAAAGAAGTTCTCCTTGTTTGTAAATTTGACTATTGCCGTTGCTTTCAAGAGCAATGAAAATATTGTCATCGTCTTGAACGCTGATTTTTAGCGGATTAAGTCCTCCTTTAGGCATTACTAAGCGTTTTGAACCGTTTTTAAAAACAGCAATCGAATCGTCAACAATGCCCAATACATAAAAATTGCAACCTTTTACGCAAAAGTCAACAGCCAAAAATCCTTTGTTGAAAAAAATTATCGGTTTGCCGTTTTTCATAATAACCGAATTGTTAGCGGCGGAATCTTTGTTGAAGCCTGAAAACAAAACGTAGAAATCGTTTGCAAAAATATCGGCTGCTACCGGTTTTTCTCCGCTTAAAACCCTAAACGAGGTTTGTTTTTTATCGTTATGAAAAACTTGATAACTAAAGTCTTTTTCATTATAGAATAATGAATAGACATTTTTTGTGTGTTGAACGTTTTCTTGATTTGTTTTTGTGTCGTTATCCGTTTGGTTTTGTTGCTCCATTTGTGTAGGAGAACATGCTGATAACCAAATTAATATACCTGCAATTATTATTAAAAATAAGTGTTTCATAATCTTTATTTTTATTTTAATAATAATGCCTTTCAAAAAGTAAACCAAACAAAACAAGGATTACCAAAAAAAGAATTTTTTTTTGATAATCCTTGTTTTGTATAAATTTAAAAGCGTTTTTTATTGATTAGATTTTGCTTTTAATTCGTCTAAGATTTTCTGTTGATTTTGACGAGCAGTTTCCATGTTTTTGATGTTTTGTTCTGCTTTGTCAAGTTCTTTTTGAATTTTTTCTTTTTCGCTTACAGATTTTTTGTATTCGTCTTCGGCTTTTTTTACTACTTTTTCTTGTTCTGCAATTTTTGCTGCCAAAACAACAGCGTCGATGTCTTTACTGAGACTTTCTACAAAAGCCTTAGCGAGATTTGATGTTTCTGGATCGTTAGAAGAAGATACAAAGTTGTCATAACCTTTTGAAACGAAACATGTTACATTTGAAGCCGTTTTGCCCGAAGGTTCAACTTTAATGTAAATATCACAAGTTTGAGCGCAAATAGAAGGCATATTTACTTGTTCATATTTAGTTATGTTTTTGCCAAATGCTTTACCTTTGAGGCCTTCTTTTGTCATACGATTTTTAACAGCGAGGTTTACATCTTTTACGTCAGAATTGTAAACTAAGCCAAAACCAGGTTTTGTTGAGGTTTTGTCGAATTGTACAACTTTTTCAGTTGCAGCGTTTTGTGCTACTACTGCTGCGCAAAGTCCAAATGCGCAAATCAATGATAAGAATAATTTCTTCATGTCTTTTTTGTTTTAAAATTAAATTTCGGCGCAAAGGTAAAAAAAAATCGGGAAATTATCCCGATTTTTACTTTTTTTAATTTTTATAAAAAAAATTATGCCAAACCTTGTTCGCGCATATATTTTTCGATTGCGGCATCCATGCCCGAAGCATTTGTGATTACTTGTTCGCCGTTTTCATTTTCCATAAGTTTGAGTTTCAGTGCGTTAGCCGTTGCAGGGCCGAATGCGCCGTCAGCCTCAGTGCCAACATAACTTTGAAGTGCTTTTATGGTTTTAGGACCTAATTTACCATCTTCAACAAGTCCTGCATTAGTTTCGGTATTAAGAAACTCTTGAAGTTTTTTGATTGTGTTAACACCAATCATGCCGTCGGCTTTTGTACCGATTTTAGTTTGGAGCGCTTTTATTGTATCGCTATCCAATTTGAAAATAGAATCAATTTCCATTTTAATAAAGTTTTTTTTATTGTTAAACCAAATCTGTTATTTTTATGACCGTAAAAGTACAATTTTTTTTTATTTATAAACATTTTTACATATTTTTTTTTGAAAAAAAATTGTTTTTTGTTTTTTTTTACTCTAAACCGTTTGACTATCTTAAACTTATAAACAACAAGATTTTGTGATTTTTTTTGTTATAAAACCTCTGCAACTGAAATGCCGGTAAAGTTTTTCATACCTTTTAAATATTCAAAAAGCGACGTTGGTGTTTTTACAACTTTTTTAGCCGAGGAAGAGGCGTGAATCATTTTCAAAACGCCATTTTCGTTGATTGCAATTCCTACGTGAGCAAAATCCAAACCTTCGGTAGCGGTTGTTATAAAAATTAAATTGCCTGATTTTATTTTTGCGCTTATGTTTTGGATTTTTGACTTCGGAATATAATAAATGCTATTCTGATTGATTTCGTTTTCGATTTCTAACATTCTTTGTTGACTTAATGTATCGTCTTTCAGTTTTGGATATAGTGCTGAATGAGAGGTCATAAACGAGATTTTTTTGTTTAATTTTTCTCCGCCCAACTTCTTTGACAAATCCTGAATGTTACCTTTTTTAATATTGTCATTAATCCAATCGGAAGTGTAATGAAGCCTTGAAACATAACCATTGATTTCTCCGTTACGGTATCTTATATTTTTGAGAATTTGTTTAAAATTTTCAAAACTTGGATTTTCACTTTTTTTGTCTAACGCTAACGCTGTGCAAGTCTCTTGAAAAGTTACGCAATCGAATTTATCGAAATTAACAATCAAGTTTTCTTCGTTTTCTGTTTCTAATGTTCCGCCAACGTAAATGCTGTCAAATAGATTTGTTGCAGCATTTACAATTAACTCGTTCAAAGGGAGTTTGCTGTCTAATTTTTCTGACATTTTTTTGTATTGTTGAGAAACTTTGTCTTCTGTTTGATGGTCTTCGTTCTTGATTTTTTCCAAATATTCTGACGCTAAAAAATAGTATTTATTATCGCGGTTTTGTTGTGGAATTTTGTCTAATAATTTTTCTAACGTTTGAGCCTTTAAATCGTACATCAGTTGCGAACTTATTATATAACACGCAAGAGGAGAATTGTTGTATTTGTCAACGTAAGACTCTTCAAAAACTCTAATTTCTTGATTTAAAGTTGTTTTGTCAGCCTCAAGGCCGTTTATTATAATTGTGTCGTTGTTTTGACGAGCATTAAGAAGCATTTTGTTGAGTCCAGCGGCTTTGTCGCAATAAGCAGAATAGGAACGGACAAAATCGGTAAATATTTTGTGTGTTTCAGAGCCTTTTACTGTACTTTTGCCCGGTTTTGAATAATTGAGGTCTACTTCCATAACGCCTTTTTCTACAAAAATAGGCAAATAATCAGTTGCATTGTCAACAAAAATATACATTAATTCTGCTTGAGAAACAATACCTTTTAGTTGAGCCCTTGAAACTTCAAATTTGGAAGAATCTTCAATAATCAAACTATTGCCACTTGT
>CAJOGF010000180.1 GCA_905233995.1 uncultured Bacteroidales bacterium
GCTTATGCAGCGTGAACCTATCGCTAACTTATTCCGATACTATGTTTACTTGGGGTGTTTCGACAAGAGGAATAAGAGCGTAAAGCTCAATGTTTTAATATGTTAATTTATAGTTTTTTCTGTTTCTTGTTGCGTTGTTAACAATGTTTTGTTTGTCGGTTGCAAATATAGCGATTATTGTCGAGATGACAAAAACGAATTTGAGTTCAAACCCGCCGGCATCGTGATTCGTTTCGACGTGGAAAACAACAAGTATTGGATTCGTCGCTGATAGCGGCAGTGAAGGGGAATTTGTAAAAACTTTTTTTGCAATTTTCAGAAATTCTCCGTACTTTTGTCGCGACACAAACAAAACCATTTCACACCATGCCCGACAACTCATTACAAACCATCAACATCGAAAACAAAATCCTCATGATCCGTGGACAGCAAGTGATGCTCGACCGCGATTTAGCAGAGTTGTACGGTGTGGAGACAAAACGTCTCAACGAACAAGTAAAACGCAATATCGAGCGGTTCCCCGAAGACTTTATGTTTTCGCTGAACAAAACAGAAAAGGATGAGGTGGTCGCAAATTGCGACCACCTTCAAATTTTGAAATTTTCGCCAACCATGCCATTTGCTTTCACAGAGCAAGGTGTGGCGATGTTATCTTCGGTTTTAAAATCACAAAAGGCGGTTGAGGTCAACATTCAAATTATGCGGGCGTTTGTTTCTATGCGGCATTTCTTGCACAATAATGCACAGATTTTTACAGAAATCAATACTATTAAAAGTCAGTTGCTCGAAGTAAATATCCATCAAAAAGAATCCGACCGCCGCATCAACGAACTCTTTGACCGTATGGACAAATATGCCATCGATGACACTCAAGGCATATTCTTTCAAGGTCAAATCTTCGACGCATACGCGAAGTTTGAGAGTTTTCTGCAATCAGCCACAAAAGAGATTGTCTTAATAGACAACTACGTGGATTTAAGCGTATTACAACGCCTCACTAAAAAGCAACAGGGCGTTAACGTAACCATCTTCACAAAATCAAACACCCCACTCACCGCTCAAGACATTCAAACTTTCAACGCCCAATACCCAACCCTGACTGTCAGGCACACCACCACAATGCACGACCGTTTTCTGATTATTGACAACGCCACGCTATACCATATCGGCGCATCACTCAAAGACTTAGGCAAAAAGTGCTTTGCGTTTGAAATATTAGATTCGTCGCTGATAGCGGCAGTGATGGGGAATTTGTAAAAACTTTTTTTGCAATTTTCAGAAATTCTCCGTACTTTTGTCTTGACACAACTATTTCCACAAGGAGTAGCACAAGCCATTGAAAAACAATGCTTTCGCCGTTCAAAAATTTGAAAAAAAGAAAGAGATTGTCAAAAAGTGGTTTGTGGACTTTTTAGACAATCTCTTTTTTATGCTACGTGTTTAAGTGTTATCTAACAATTACTTTTTGGGTTTTTACGCCAGTTTTTACGATGTAAACACCGCTGTTGGGAAGTGAAATTTCCGTTCTATTAGAATTTGGTGTCACTTGTTTTACAACACGTCCAGCCATATCTACAATTTCAATTTTGTTGCAGACGTTTTCTACAAATATAGTATTTTCAAACGACCAAATGCGGATATTGGAATTGATAGAAAGCACCGAAGTAGGTGTTGTGAGTTCTTCGAGGTTTTCGGTGCCGGGCAAATCTACAATACCAGCAAACGATTCTCCACTAATCTTTTCGCCGTTGATAGTAGCACCTTCGGCAAGCAATTGAGCAACCTCACCTGATTTAAACTCTGCCAAGGTTTTTGCTTGAGGATCGTTGGTATTGGTTTCGGATGTGAGGTAGTAGGAATTTGCCACAACAGCATTTTCAGAAACCTTGCCAGCAATGCCGTTTACATTCTGTGCATTTGGTTCGCTTTCGATTGTTGCAGTAGAATAGCAATTGGCTACAATACCGTTGTTGTTGCCCACGATAGCACCTACATTCTCTTTAGCTGCGATATACGAATCGGTGATACCGATATTTTTGATAACTGCATCCGTCGATGTAACGCCAAACAAACCTACATTTTCTTCGTTTTTGTTGTTGATATAAATACCGCTGATATAATGTCCTTGTCCGTCGAAAATACCTGCATACGCATTATTTAACGTGCCGATAGGTTGCCAAACTGTTAAATCGTCGGCTGCTTTAGATATGCCCAAAAGTTTCGTAATACGCTCCATGCAATCTTTGTTGACAACAATATCGTTGGTAAGTTGAGCATTAGCTTTGGTGTCGCCATTGTTTACATCAAATACAAACCACAAAAGTTCCTCCACATTCCCAATCTGATAGAAATCGTCTTTAATTTCTGGTTTTGTGTACGGATTATTAATCTTTAATGTGAAATATCCCGGAGCTACTGCGCCGCCATCGATGCGGGCGTAGGTGGCATCAATGAAGTTTTCGTTGTATGCAGTGCCTTTGCCGCCAATAAGAAAAGTACAGTCGGCGAACATAATCTCTGATTCAGTAACATTCTTAGTAGTCCAATTGTCGCCGACATAGATTGTTTGGAGATTGCTGCAAAATGTGAACATACTACTCATGTTCGTAACCTTCTCAGTGTTGAAATTGGAAACATCGAGGGTGGTAAGACTGCTGCAACCGTCGAAAATATAGTCCATCCTCGTAACATTTTCTGTTTTGAAATCGGAAACATCGAGGGTTGTAAGATTGCTGCAACCATAGAACATCTCACTCATGTCCGTAACATTTTCTGTTTTGAAATTGGAAACATCGAGGGTTGTAAGACTGCTGCAACTACCGAACATCCTACTCATATCTGTAACGTACTGAGTATTTAAATTTTCAAGGCCTTTGATTTCCGTCATATTGTAGAAAAGCTCAAACCAATAGGCACACGTAGTAGGATGATAATTTGCGAAAGACTTGTCGATTATCACCTTTTTAACTGTACCCGGATTGTTAAACCGATTATTGCTTCCAAATATAGCACCTTGTTTATATTCACCATAATAAAGCGTTAGAACGCCATTGTCGTCAAGATAAGCATAGGAGGTGTCCTTGGCTGTTACATTGACTTCGTATGTGGTGGTTGCGTTTAGTAATTTGACAATAACAGTCTGTTTGCCGACCCTTGTGCTATCGTAACCGCTTGGAGTAATATTGACATGATTATACGGCAACTGCTGAGCCTCACGATGGTTGAAATAGACGTTCAAAATTCCACTTTGTCTATTGATAGGTTCACCCAAAGTATGTTCGGAATAAGGGTTAACGGAAAAATCAATAGATGTTACAGTTGCCTTGGAGTTTCCTTTTTTGGTAAAATAACCAGGGGCATTGTCGCCACCGTCGATTCGAGCCATTGATGCGTCATATACTTTGTATGATTCAGGCATAGAACCCTGTTCTCCGTATAGTGAATAACAAACCGCAAACATGTTGGTGCTTGATAGATTGTCTGAAAGATTCCAATTGTCGCCCACAAAGATTGTATGCAAATTGTAGCAGCACATAAACATCCAGGTCATATTGGTAACGTTGCTAACATCAAACCCACTTAGATCAAGGCTTTCTATATTATAACAACAATAGAACATACGTCGCATATCCGTTACCTTTTCGGTATTAAGGTTTTCTAAACCTTTGATCTCTTTGAGGTTAAATAATCCAAAGAACCAATAGGTCGTACTTGTTGGCTTGTAGTCTTTGAATGATTCGTCGAATACAACCGTTTCGTAGTCTCCCCATGCCCACGGTGTTTTCAATAAATACGATGTCTGTAATTCTATTGCGCCTTCGGGCTTGTTTTTGTCGTAGTAGAATGTGATTGTTTTGTCAGCAAGGATTACGTAAGGTTTGGCAGGGGCTGGACCATTATAATACTCGAACTTCAAAATCGCGCTTGCATTGTGATAATGGATGTCGATTTCGTGTTCGCCCAACGTTTGATAGTAGCCTTTGTTGAAACAATAATCATAAGAGAAATCAAAAGATCCGTACTCATCGTTATATCCCCAAATATGTGTCTTATTGATGTCAACTTCGCCCGTAGAGCCGTCCGTGTAATTGAGAATCACATTACCGTATGGTTTCTTGTCGGTATTAAGATTGAGATATGTCGTAATATTGGAGAAGTCGAGAGAGGCAACGGGCTTGTAGATTTCTATCTGTCCCGACCATGTGTAGCCCTTATACGTGATTGTAACATCCTGTACGCCGACAACATTGGTATTCAAGCCGCTAATTTCTACACCGTCGGAGGAAAACAGTTTTGAATTTACGGTATTACTGTTGTCGTATCCAACCATCACCCATTCTTGCATGATGTCCGTCCCTAACTGATATTCGGTACTACCCGGATAAAGGGTTGTAACCGTCCTCGTATCTTCCCACGGTTGCTCGCCTGTCTTGGTGAAGTATCCCGGAGCATCTGCGCCGCCGTCGATGCGGGCGTAGGTGGCATCAGTTACGCCAAGAGTGCTCGGGTTGGAACCTTTGCCGCCGTAGAGATTGTTGCAGTTTCTTAACATATCCTCTGAATCGGTAACATTCTTTGTAGTCCATTTGTCACCGACATAGATTGTTTGGAGACTGCTGCAAGCAGCGAACATATATTTACCCCAGTTCGATATAAGAAATTCTCCCTTAATTCAAAAAAAAAATAAATCAGCATAGAAGAGTTAACATTTTTTAACAGTTTTTTAGCGATAGAAATTTGAAAAATACGGGATATTTTTATAACTTAAAACACTGAAAATAAACAAGTTAAACTTTAAAATATCCCGCTATGAATATAGATGCAAATATAGTAGAAATTTATTATTTTGTCGATGATTTCGTTAAAGAATATTCAAAAATAAT
>CAJOGF010000181.1 GCA_905233995.1 uncultured Bacteroidales bacterium
GAGTGTTATGTTTCGGGCAGCAATCAAAGATTTTTCCGCGAACAGGATTTGTTTTTCAATTACATTGTAAGTCAGGGAGTTTATGAGTGTAATGTGGCTTGGGGCGACGATAGTTTTGACGGTTTCTGCAAACAGTATGTTAGGGATTCAACAATGTTAGAAAACTTTATTGCGCAGAGTAAAATGCCGCTGTCAAGGAAATTTGTGCATTATAACAAAAACGTAACGCTTTACAAATTTGCTTTTGAAATTGCCGGTTATGACGTGGCGGAGGATTTTTTTAAGCAAAATCCGCAACTTTTTAACGAGCAGGAAATTTTGCTGAGTCCATGGGGCGTAAGGTTTATAAAAAGATACTTCGCGAAAAAGGGGTTGGGAAATATCAAAAAATCAGGTTTTAGCGATGAATTTTTGAAGTTGATTTACAAAATAAATGAAGAAGAGATGTAATATTTTGTAATTTTGTTGTCTAATTAGTAACATAAACATTTAATATTCTAACATGAAAAACATTATTTTAGCATTTTTTATGCTGTTGATGCCGCTGATTGTGTCGGCTCAACGTACAATTGAAAATCCCACTTTCGGGGCAAAAGGAATTGGCTCTATGAGTCTTGGCATTGAAAAAATCGTCCTCCAAAACGATGTTACCAAACTCTATATGGTCTATTATCACGGACAAGGCGGCAGTTTTAATCTGAACAACACTTGTCGTATAGTTGCTGGCGGCAAAGAATTTAAAGTGCTTTCGGCGGAGGGAATAGAACTTAGCGGTCCTTTCATTCAGAAATTCAACAACGAAGAAACACATTTTGTACTTAATTTTCCGCCGTTGGACAATGGCGTTGACCGCTTCGATTTCATCGAGGACTACTGTGATCAATGTTTCAAGATTTTTGATGTTGCGCTCACCGACAAAGCCGCCGACGAAATCGAGGCAAAGCGTAGAGCCGAAGTTATTCCCGCTGCTATCAAAAACTACGCTGCAAATATCAAGGACGATGGCAAAAGTCTTGAAAAAAACGAATTTACTTTTGATACGGCTGTTGTGAAAGGCAAAATTTACGGTTTCGATTCCCGAATATTCTCAGGTAAATTGAATCCTGAAATTGCGGTTTATTTTTACAATCCATTTGGCACTGATCAGGTTTCGTATTCGGCGATGATTCAAAGTGACGGCTCATACGAAATAAAAGTTCCGATGATAACAAAATATCAGACGGCATTTTTTATTATGCGACCAATTATAAACAACACTATTCTGCTTACCGCAGGAAAAACTGTTACGGTTGATTATGATTTTCAGCAGGTTTACAAACCGTGGGAACTACCTAACAACCTTTTAACTCCGTATTTTTCAGGTGAAAACGTTGATATTAATTATGGGTATACAAAATACACCTCGATTAATATGTACGGCACTTTGATAGCCAATCCGCTAACAATTTTGAATGTCGCAAATTTCTCAATGCCGCAATACAAAGATTACGTTTATAAAAACTTTGAGGATTTCAACAAACAAGTTGATACAATGCAAATTACAAAGCGAGCCAAAGAGTTGTTGAAAATCGCGTTAAAAGTCCAGCAAGCGTATTATCTCTCGATGGGAACCACTTTTATTGAGAGTGCGTACCGACAAGTTAACGGCATAGGTTACCGCGAACCGATTCCTGATTTCAAAACACCCGAAATGACAGAGGATTATTTGGATTATGCTATAACTCTTGGTCTTGACGATATGATGATGTTTTATGCCAACGATTACGGTTATGCTATTTGCGGTTGGAATATGTGTCTGAACAGAGTTTTTCAGAAAAATTTGACATACGACCTTTGGATTGAAGTTTCGTCAAAATTTTTAAATAATCTGCCGTCAAACTTCAAGATGACGAAAAAAGAAAAACAATTGGCAAAAGAAATTGCAGAAAAAATCCGCACAAAAGACACTTCAAGAACAGCTACGGAACGTGCATTTGTAAAAAAATACGGTTCTGAAATTGATGCTTGTATTAATAAACAACTAACAAATTTACAAGCTGAGAATGCCCAAAAAGCCGATGCGTTTTTAGCTAAAACGTTTAGTAATGAGAGTTTTTTTAGGGATTTTATTAAATTGCAAGAATATTGTCAAACACTTTTGCGTCATGCAGTTGTGGAGGATTCATTGGTAAAAGAAATTGAAAAAATGCGTTTACCGTTTTATGCGGAATATGTCAAAGCCAAAAATGCTGAAATTACAGCACAAATCGAAGCCGAAAAGAAACGTGGCGGCTATTATGTTCACAAAGTTAGCGACAGCGAAGGTGATTCGTTGTTTGTGGATTTGATAAAGGATTTCAAAGGCAAAGTAGTTTTGATTGACTTTTGGAATACGTGGTGTGTTCCATGTCGTCAGGCTTTAAAAGAAATGGAACCGATGGAAAAAGATTATCAAGGCAAAGATGTCGTATTTTTGTTTATTGCTGACGATAGTTCTCCTGAGAGCGAATACAACGGCATGATTGTTTCGATGAAAGGTCATCACTACCGCTTAACGGAAAGTCAGGCAAATTCTCTGAAACGCAAATGGAACTTTACCGGTATTCCTTCGTATGTTATTATCGGCAAAGACGGTATGGTAAAAGATTTTCACACGGGATTCCACGGCGTGGGGTATTACAAACAAAAGATTCAGGAAGAATTGAAAAAGTAATAACAAACCCCGCACATCAGAGCGGTGTACGGGGTTTTTATTTTTCTGAGAAAAATCAGATGTTAATCCATCTTGATTTTGTCCAAACCGTCGAGGGTGGCTTCGTCTTCGATAACGCCTTCGATGCCAGTGTTGACGATTACTTTTGCCTTTGAAGCGTCTGAAATGGTGATGTTGTCGCATTTCATATTGTCAACAAAGTTTCCGGCATGTTCTACGCGGACACCGTATTTTGATTTTATACGCGAGATGTTGCAGTTGGAGAATGTAAAACCCGCGTCTGTGGAGATTAAAAATGCGCAGTCGTCAAAGAAATCTTTGCTGCCAGCGTTTTCAAAGTTGCAGTAAGCCAAAACAGATTCGTCGTTCTGTTCGGTGCGGATTTCTGCGCCTTGCCAATATCCGGGTTTGTCTTCCGCTCCTGCAAAAACAATCGGGTCGGCGGCTGTACCTTGCGCTTTTACAATTGTTTCAGGACCCACATAGAATCTTGTGCCGCGGTTGAAGGCAAATTTTACACCCGCCTCGATTGTTGTGGTGGTGCGGTTGCCAAGTTCCAAACCTTCGTCGCAGAAATAGGGAACGGATTCTTTGAGGAATGTGTACGATTTGCTGTCCTCGTCGTAACGAAATCTGGCTTTGATGTAGTTTTTGCCGTTGTCTTGGTAAGTGTTGTTTTTGCCGCCAAAGGTGGTGTTTTCTGTCCAAGTGTCATAAACAACGGGGAACTCTTTGCAGTTTTTGACGGTGTTGTTTTCAAAAGCGGTGGTTTTGAGTATGTAAATACCGTTTTGATTTGCGCCGTCAACAGTGCAGTTTTTAACCGAAGCCGAACCCGAAATTTTTAGAACAAAATCGCCTTCGCCGCCGTTTTTTAGGGTTACGTATTCAAGAGTGTTGTCGGAGCGTTTTGACAGAATTTCAAGAAAGCCCCAACTGCCTGCGTTCGGGTTGTTGACTGGTCCGGTGAGAACGATTGGCTTTTCTTGTGTGCCTTGCATTTTGATGCCTGCGTTTTCGCCGACGATGAGTCTGCCGTCAGTGCCGGAAAACATTATGGTAACGCCGGGTTCAACGGTTACGAGCGAGTTGCCGTTGAGATAGATTTCGCCTTCAACGACGTAGTCTACGGGAAGTCCGAGGTCTTTCCAAGTAACGTTTTTGTCGATAGAGCCGGAGAGAACAATCTGTCCGTCGGTGTTTTTTTGTGGCGCGGGCTGATTTTCAGTGCTTTCAGTCTGAGTCTCAGGTGTCTGAGGAGTTGTAGACTGATTGTTGTTTCCGCCGCCGCACGCTGCAAAAGCCAAAGCGGAAACCGCTAATAATAAGGTTTTTTTCATAATAAAGAAAATATTAAAGTAATTTTCGCAATGATAAACATTATAAAAAATATATGCAAACATTTTTTTGAAAAAAAATTGATTTTTTTCTGTAATATTTTTGCAATTTGGTTGTCTAATTAATAAACACAAATTTTATATTTAACATGAAAAACATTTTTTTAGCATTTTTAATGATGTTATTGCCGCTGATAGTTTCGGCACCAAAGACAATTGAAAAACCTGTAATCACACGGGATTCCAAGGCACGGAGTATTACAAGCAAAAAGATTGATGAAGAATTGAAGCGGAATTATGTAAAGTGCTACATTACCGGCGTTTTGAGCGATATGTCGAAGGGTAGTACCGTTATTGTTTGCCCGTCGGATTTTGATGTCCGCATTTCCAATAATTACATTACTGCAAAGGCAAACGAACAAGGAATATTTACTTGCGAAGTAGAAGCCGATAAAATATCTCTGTACAAGGTATTTTTGCAAGAGGAACATCAACGCGGAATGTGGCGCGAGGGTCATTTCCTTGTTGAAAACAATGCCACTGTATCGTTGGATTACAATGGCGAAAAATGGAAAGTTTTAAGCGGAGGTCCGGAACAGACACTTAAAAACAATATGGATGCAGAGGTAGAACAGTTGTTTCTTGAACCTTTTCGAAAATTAAATGGTCAATCCGTTGAGAAGGAAAAAATCTATGACAAATATACTGCTTGGGAACGCGACAATTACAAAAAGCGTCCAATATTGTACAATCTCTACGAAATCGCTGATGCTTTGCAAAGCAGCAACGGTATTGAAGACGAGCGAAAAGCGGAAAAATTAGAAATCTATCATACCTATTTTGAAAATTTT
>CAJOGF010000182.1:0-2350 GCA_905233995.1 uncultured Bacteroidales bacterium
TGACACTAATAAATAAAAAATTGATTAATTTTGCGGTGTCGGAAACTTCCGGAAATGGAAGTGGATGATTTTTTTACATACATTAAAAAAAGCGTTTGAAACGTTGACGTTTTTACCGCACTGAAAATCTGGCAGTTAGAAGTGCATTTTGGTATAAAAACGGGACGGCAACAAACGCTCACCGCTTTTTTATGTTGAATTAAGCGCGCATAATGCTTATACATAAAAATGAGGCGTGGGCTTTGGTGTTGTCCGTTCTTACCGAAATGGGCTTTGCCAGAGCCTTCAGTGCGCGGGACGGAAAACAATATCCATCGTCCGCGCTTTTTTTTGTGTAGCAAAAATGGTGAGAACATTAAATATATGTAAAAATGAAAATAATAAAGGAAATAACATTACTGGCAATCACAACCATGTTTGTGTCGGCGGTCTTTGTATTGACCGCTTGCCGCCGACCAATACCCCCAGTAGGCGAAGGAATAACTGGACAGGAAGACACAACGCAAACAGAAACTCCGTTCAACTTTAATTTATATGTTGAATATTCGGGTTCGATGTATGGTTATTTGGATTATCAATATCATGATTTTCAGAACACAATACACGATTACCTGAGCCATATCAATCGAATTATTGCAGAAGAAAGCATCAACCTGAACTTCCTAAATGGTAAAATCATCAACAAGGGGCACAGCATAACCAAATTTGTCGAATCGCTTGAAACATCTAAAAAATTCAAAAAAGCGGCAGGAGACCCGTCATCAAGCGATTTGGCGCAATTCATCTGCAAGGTCGTGAAAGAAACCAAAAGCAACGACGTTTCGGCTATTGTTTCTGACTTTATTTTTTCGCCACCAAATCATAAAAACCCAGCAGCCTTTCTCGTTGGACAACAAATCGTTATACGAGATACAATAAGAAGTTTCCTAAACTCAAATCCAAACAGTGGTGTGATGTTCTTGCAGTTTTCATCAGGCTTCACAGGCAAATATTACGACATTGAAAACAAATGGGTCAAACTTGACGGCGAACAGCGTCCATTCTATATGCTCATTTTCGGCAACAAAAACGCGCTTCTTCAAATTCGTAAAAACATCAAGGAATCAGGCTTGAAAGGGGCAAAGTACATGAATTGCTTTGTCTCAGAATCTAATTTCAAAACGCCAGAATACAATGTTGTAAGCGGAACGGGCGATTTCAAATGGAATCCTCGTAACCCCAAACACAGCATCATAAACGCCAAAAAAGGTCGCGACAATCTATTGACTTTCAACGTCAACACTATGTATCCCACGACTATTTTGGATGATGCATATATCTCAAACCCTGACAATTACGCTATTAGCGACAATCAATTCTCGTTGACAGCGGAAAAACAAGACGGAAATGTCGTACTACATTTTTCGTCGCCGGTAGTCGTCAAAAACACCCTGAATATAAAACTCATGAAAAAAATACCACAATGGGTTGAGTATTTCACTGACGATGACGGACTTGGAGAAGATGCCGCGTTGTCAGGAAAGACATTCGGACTGAGATATGTTGTAAATGGAATTGCGGAAGCATTTGATTTCGACATTTCAGAACAGACAAGTTATTACGCTGAATTAAAAATAGACATAAATCAATAATAAAATGTTTAGTTATCTTTACGCATTATTAAGCGGAATGTATTGTCAACAACTTGATCAATACCTATGGGGATATGACTGCACTTGTCAATGTCGCAATCTACCCGACCATCACACTTTCTTCGACATTTGGTTGCTTTTGACCACAATCGGAATAGCCGCGATTTACTATTTTGCAATCAATCATCCTCGATGGAATCACCGTTGGCATTGGTTGCTGTTCTTGACATTGTCGGTAATAATCAACTTCGCAATTGGAGCATATTTCACCTACGACGATTTGACAAACGGCAATCTCAACACACCGCAAACATCATGTCTTTTGAATCAATATGATTCAAACGGCAATACCATCGGACAATTCATTGAAGTGCAAGATTGCCTGATGTTCGGACTTTCAAACGCAATCTTCGCCGCCGTATTCTTTTTCATAGTCTCAATCGGCATGAAATTCGGCTCGCGAAACTGCAAATATGTCCCTTTTTAAATTGATAATTGATAATTGACAATGAAATTTCGTAATTCGTAATTCATAATTCGTAATTAAAGATATGAGCAAACTATACGTTTTCGGCATAGGCGGCACGGGTTCAAGAGTTTTGAAAGCATTGACGATGCTTTTGGCATCGGGAGTGAAGTGTGGCAGCACAATCGTCCCCGTCATCATCGACCCCGACCAAGACGCGGCTGACCTTACACGCGCCACCGAGTTTATGAAA
>CAJOGF010000182.1:2359-3093 GCA_905233995.1 uncultured Bacteroidales bacterium
GACGATATGTTTTTCAAGACGGAAATACTCCAAGCCGTCCAAAACTACCGCCTTCCGATTGACAACACACAGAATGTAAAGTTCAAGGATTTCATCGGTTACAACACCTTGGAAGATTCCGACAAGGCGTTGTGTGCGGCGTTGTTTTCCGACAAAAACCTAAATTCTGACATGAAAGTTGGTTTCAAGGGCAACCCCAACATTGGCTCTGTGGTCTTGAACCAATTTTCGGATTCGACAATTTTCAAGAACATCGCCAACAGTTTCCAACAGGGCGACAAGATTTTCATCGTTTCGTCGATATTTGGCGGTACGGGTGCAAGCGGGTTCCCATTGTTGTTGAAAAACCTCCGAACCAACGACCAATTGCCCAACCACAATCTAATAAACAACGCGAAGATTGGCGCAATTTCCGTTTTGCCGTATTTCAGCCTGAAATCCGAATCGGACAGCGAGATTGATTCCTCTACATTTGTGTCGAAAACCAAATCCGCACTCGGCTACTACGAAAACAACAATTCGCTCGACGCGCTTTACTATATTGGCGACAACATCACCAACGCCCTTGAAAACTGCGAAGGTGGCAAAGACCAAAAAAATCCGGCGCATTTGATTGAACTTGTTGCCGCGCTCGCAATCTTGGATTTTGAAAAAGCCACACTGCCCGACATCCGCCAGACCCAGCACAAGGAGTTTGGAATCAAAGAGGATAAAAACGTGGTAACATTCAGCCA
>CAJOGF010000182.1:3109-10295 GCA_905233995.1 uncultured Bacteroidales bacterium
CAAATGTACTTGACAATCAAGTATTTTGACAACGCAATCAACACCCAAGTCAAATATCAGCCATGGGCAAAAATGCGCAAAATCAACGATTCGTTTTTGGGCAGCGACTACTTCAAAGACCTCTTGGCATTTGCAGCCGCCTTCAAAGAATGGCTCAACGAAATGGGCGCGACACAGCGCAGTTTTTCGCCTTTCAATTTCAAGAAAAAAACAAATGATGTTTTTGAAACAATTGTCGAAAAACCTCACGGTTCACGTTTCGGTTCGTATGCACTAATCGACAATTTTCTCAATGGCGAAAAAAACGACAAACAGCCCGTTGAAGAACAATTTTTGAGACTGTTCAACAATGCAACCAAACAGGCAGTGAAATTGAAAATTGAGAATTGAAAATTGCAATTCACAATTGAAAATTCATAATTCGTAATTAAAAATGTCAAAAGTATTAAGACTACATACATCAGGTGTTGACACCTTGGAAGACTGGCAGAATTGCGCAGTCTATGGCAGCGATGTCATCAGCCAAATACAAGACCCAAACGGCGCAACCGCCAAACATGAAATAACATCGATTCCGTCGCCATTCGCACGTATCGACCTCGTGAAACAAGCGTTCAAAAACGTTGCGGCATCACGGCAGTTGGAAGGTCAGACCATTTTCCACAAAATGGTTTCCGACAGCCTCGACATCGGCGAAATATTCTTCAAGTCAAAGACTTACAGCGACCGTGTGAAAATCTTGTTTTGGGACAAAACTTCAAATATTGAGAATCTACTCAACGGTTCTGCAAAACAGAAAATCCTCGGTCAGACTCTCAAAATGTACCTTGACCAAGATGCCAAAGCGTACAATTTTGACAAGATGCAGCGGTTTTTCATTCTTGGCTACACAGGCGACAAACGCAAAACAGAGTTTGACGTTTTGGGCGCGACATCGCCCGCAACTCTCTTTTTCTCAATCGCCAACAATTTGAGTTATGTATCAAAAGAAATACCTTTTAACACGGATTTTCCCTTTGATTCAGACTACAACCCGCTCGTAAAGCGCGACAAGGAATACGTCAAATACCTTTTCGCGCTCAAAAAGAGCCGACGCGACTTTGCCGAACTCTTCCCCGAAGTAAGCGACTATCTCGACCTCACATACGAAAATCTTGATTCCACTACCAAAAACGAGATTTCCACCTTTGATTCCACGACGGTTTCCAGCTACGACAGTCTCTACACCGCCGACGGCAACAATGTTGTGGAAATAATCTCAGGCATGACTTTCCATGCCAAACAAAAAAGCGACGGCACAAGCATACAAAGCGACTTTTCGATTAATTCCACACGCAAGCCCAACGACAATATCCTTGTCCTTCCCGTCGAAAAAGGCTCAAAATACGGCACTTTGACACTCACGCAAGGCAAATGGGACGGCGACAACCCCGCCCCCTACAAGGACACCACCGAGGTTTCACATCGCCGTCTTCCTCAGACTTCGGAGCAAATCCCTTACCTTGCCATCAGCGACTTTCTCGAAGACCGCATCATCAAAATGCCCTACAAACTCAACTCTCAGGCGTTTTTTGATGCCAATACTGAACCGCAAGACGTAAGTTACTTCCTGCCGCTGAAAGACAAGTTTTTTGAGTATTTCACAACCGACGACATCATAAACGACCGCATGATAGAGTTCAAGAAAAACTCCGGCGGCGTGAAAGTCGTGCTCCACATCCCCATAAAAGGCGGCACAATCGACTACGAGCGAATCTATTTCGAGAACTGCGAGCCAAAAATCGACGGCAGAGGCAAGACGGGCAGCAACGATGGCGGAATGGTGAATAAAAACGACTATTTCGGTTTTGCCTTGATGCCAAACATCAAGTTTGAAAGAGACGAACAAGCCAACTACCGTTTTGCCATCACTTCGCAAGACGACAAGTCGAAATACGATGTCGCTTTCTACAATTCGGATTGCAATCGTATCGAAAATGTTATGAACGCAAAACGCAATGTTGCAGATAGTTCGGTCTCGGCAAATAGCGTTTATTGCGTCGAGCGAAACAATTTGGAATATATCCGCATTTCCGACGGCAAGGCTTCGGGCGTTTTGCTGCCCAAGATGAAACAAGCGCAATCGACATCCACATTCACATTCGCTGTTGATTTCGGTACGTCTAACACTCACATCGTATGCAAATCAGACGGAGTTGTTACCAAAACTTTTGATATTGAACAACTCGACAAGCAAATCCAACTCAATTCGGAATTCCTCACGGGAGATGCCAAGGAAAGCCTGTACCAGGAACTTTGTCCCGAACTTGTGGGCGACAACTCAATTTCGAAATTTCCGATGCGCTCGGCTTTGTTGTGGAACAAGCCGCATTTTGCATTAGGCGAATCTAATTTTGCATTCCTCTACGAAAAAAAGGCACGTCTCGACCACAATAAAATCGAGACCAACCTCAAATGGAACAACTCTGCCGACAATGAGCAAATCATAAAATCGTACATCGAATCGCTGTTTTTCCTGATGCGCAACAAGGCTATACTCAACGGCGGCAACCTCGAGAAAACCAAAATATTTTGGACATATCCGCTTTCGATGACTTTGGCGCGCAAAAACACCTTCAAACGTGTTTGGCAAGAGGCTTACACCAAGTATTTTGGCAACGACCTGTCTAATGTCTTTGACATCAACGAATCAGTTGCTCCGTACTATTACTACAAGACCAAATTCGCCGTTGTCAACAACATTGTAACCATCGACATTGGCGGCGGAACATCCGATGTAGTAATAGCGAATCACGGTGAAATCCAGCATATTACATCATTCAGATTTGCCGCAGATTCGGTTTTCGGCGACTTGAATGAGAAAAATGAAGCACAGCAAAACGGAATAATTCGTCAATTCAAAGACAAAATTGTCCGTCAGCTTACTGCCAATAATCTTAAGGGTATCAAGAAAATACTCGAGAACCTCGAAAAAGAAAACAATTCGGCAAATATCGCCTCTTTGTTTTTCTCTCTCAAGAGCAACAAGGATTTGACAGACAAGCACATCAACATCGATTTTTATCGCGAACTCCAATTGGACACCACGCAGAAAATCACTTTCTTGCTTTTCTACAGCGCAATAATCTACCATGTGGCACTGATGATGAAAGCCAAGGGTCTGGATATGCCACGCCACATCGGTTTTTCGGGCAACGGCTCGCGTGTTGTGAAAATCCTCACAGAAGACACCCAATTGTTGCAAGTTTTCACCAAGAAGATTTTTGCAAAAATCTATGGTCAGGATTATCCCAAAGACGGTCTTACAATTGTCTTGATGGACAATCCCAAAGAGGCGACTTCCATCGGGGCGATAATGGCAGACACCCATGCAAAAATCGTCGGCAAAAAAGTGATTCTACTTGGTACTGACCAACAGACTTTTGCAAATTCAGAAATGTCGTACAACGAAATCAACAACGACATAAACGGAATAATCAACAAAATTGAGAAAGAAACAAACAAGTTCATCGATTTTGTATTCTCTCTCAACGAGGGAGAAACCTCGTTCCGCGACAGTTTCGGCATAGACCAACAGTCGATAGAAATCGCAAAAGACATTTGCAGCCGCGACATCAAGACCTACGCAGAAAACAAACTACTGCAAAAACTGTCGGAAGTCAACAAGGAAGACAAGGTGGAGGAAACAATGTTTTTCTACCCGCTTGCCGGACTTATCAATTCTCTTACCGACAGCATTTGCGCATACGCTTCCAACAACCCTAAAAAGTAATGAAAATGAAGAAATTGATAAACATTATAGCAATTTTTGCCATGACAATTCAAATCTCCACTGCCCAAGATTTGAACATGGCAAAAGTTGCAAAAGATTGGGAAACAATCAAGAAAAACTTCGTTGAAGAAGTGAAAAAAGACCCCGAACTAAAAGCCGTTTACAGCAACGACTTGGATTGGAGAATCAACGACAGCACAATTCTTTTCGAAATCAAAGAATCGGAGTACACAAATTTCCATTTTGACAAAAAAATTGGAAAGAAATACGAAGCACTGCGCAAAGCATACTTGGAAAAACTCGCCAACAACCCCAAATATGCCATGCCCAAAGGAAACGAGAAGGATTCTATGCTCAAAGCATACGAACAACAAATCGAATCCCTAAAAAAAGACAGTGTAAACTCTCATAAAGAGATTGCAACACTCAAACAAGATGTGCGAAATGCGAAACAAAAACTATCGGAAAAAAACAACAAGTCTTTTGTCGATAACGTCTTCGACAATTGGATTATCTATCTGATAGCCTTGTTGGAATTGGTTGTGATAATCTTTTTGGCAAAAAAATGGATGAGCTCTGACGACGAAAACGAAGAATTGCACGACAGAAACCGAGAACTGAAAATGCAAAAAGATAGTTTTGAAACACAGTTGCAAAGACTCCAAAATCAAAAACCAAAAGTAGAAACCGAAAAAGAAGAAGTGAAACCTGTTGTTGTTGAACCGATGCCCAAAAAAGAAGCACCGATTACCAAAACAATTTTTTATAAATATCTATGCCAAATCAACAGTGCAGATGGTGGTTTTTTCAAGCGTGTGCAAGACAACTACGACGGCAGTTCAAGTTATTACCGTATGTTCAACATCAACGACGGCGAGGCGGACTTCGAGTTTTTTGGCGACGCCGAACGTGCAATCAAAAAATGGAGTTCCATCCTCGATTCTGTCGCCGAATACGACGGCGACACCGACACCGCAACAAAAATCCAAACACTCCAAAGTGGAAAAGTGAAATACGACTCCGCCAACGAGCGTTGGAACGTCATCAAAAAAGCAAAACTAAAACTCTACTAAAAATGTTCATATTATTAATCACAGTAATCATCGCAATAATTGTAGGTCAGGTAGTTATCTTCACGAAACTCTACAAGAAGATAACCGAGTTCAAGGAAGTTTTCAAATTTCCTTACGACAAAACCTCCTACAACACAATTATGTATCAACCAAAAGCCAACAAAACCTTCAAGGTGATTGTTGACTGCATCAACAACTACATCACCAACAACGGCAACCGCGCCAACGACTACCACCTGATGCAAGACATCGTTGAGCGCAACTGCGACAGCAAGGAAGAAGAAATCCAGTCCCAAATCCCGACAACATTGTATTTAGGATTGATAGGTACAATGTTGGGAATCATAATCGGCATTTCTGAACTGTTTATCGGAAAAGGACTAAGCGAATTGCTAAAAGGCACAGTAGAAACCACAGCAATAGAAAACATGCTCAAAGGCGTTGCAGTGGCGATGATAGCGAGTGCCGCCGGCATAACATTAACAACAATTTTGACTTTCATTTTCAAGAATGCAAAAGCCAAAAACGCCGACGATAAAAACCTCTTTTTGAGTTGGATTCAGGCAAACTTGCTGCCTTCAATGACATCAGATGTGAACAACGCATTGAACAAAATGAGTACCGCGCTTTCACAATTTAACGAGCAGTTTGCCGATAATACTCAAAAACTAAACAACACACTCTCGCTCGTTGCAGAAACTACAGAAAACCAAGCCGAACTCTACAACATCATCAATCAACTCGACATTGCAGAAATGGCAAAAGCCAACGTAAAGGTTTATAAGGCGTTGAAAGACAGCACAGACGAAATAACGAGTTTGGCGCAGATGCTCCACTCGTCGCAAGAATACATCGCCGAAGTCCGTGCCCTGAACGCCAACCTCGACAAATCGGAACAGCGTACAAAGATGTTTGAGGAAATGGGCAAATATTTCGAGTCGCAAAACGACGTAGTTGGCAAAAGGACAGAAATGTTAATCGAAAGCATCGAGGTGTCAAACAACGAATTTGAAGGCGAGTTCAACAAATTCGTCGGCAAATACGAAGCAAAAGCCGACAAAGCCGTAGAAGACATTTCTACAAAATTTTCAGACCAAAATACAGAATTGACTAAACTTGCCGCCAAGCAAGAAGAAATCATCAAAGGCTCGGATTTGTCGTCGTTACCATTGAAAATGAATACGTTGGATGAAAAAATATCACGCCTTGACCAACTCGTCAACAAGACGCAAGGAAACATCATCGGTGCAATATCCAACATAAAAGTGGAACCGGTAGTGCCTCAGCCACCCGAAAGCAAACCAAACTACATAAGCATAGGTTTGTGGGCGGTAGTAATCATTTTGAGCCAAATAATCAGTGCTAAAATGGAATATACGCTTGTGAAAGGAATAGTCTTCAACCTAACATTTTGGACAGGAATCATTGGTGTAATCGTTTCATTTGTAAAGAGAAAATGAAAAAGAAAGGTAAAGAATCGTACTTTTGGACGAGTTATTCCGACTTGATGACAAGCCTGTTCTTCATCATGCTTGTTCTGTTTGTGCTGATAATTGTGATTTTACACAATTACAACAAAAAACTTGCGGATGCATTAGGCGAGGCGGAAGCTACTGTGGAACAACTTAAACAAATAACTCAACTGGGAGACCAATTTGAAGAACTCAGTAAATCGTCAGCATTGGATTATGATGAGAAGAAAAAAATGTTTTATGCAAAAGATTTTGTCGGCATCGACATTTTTTATTCTAACGATGACAAAATCAAAGAAGATCTGTTGCCGACGGTTGACAAAGTTGGAAAATCGTTGCAAATGCTTATTAAAACATTGCACGATAAGAATCCCGACCTCAACTTCCAACTTGTGATAGAAGGTACGGCGGCAATACCTTGGGAAGAATTGCGCAACCACAGTTTCAATCCTGACAACAAGGACATGTACGAACTGAGTTACCGCCGTGCTTTGGCGTTGTATATGCGTTGGAAAAACTTAAATCTGCGCCAATACAACACCGAAATAATCATTGCTGGCAGCGGTTTCAATGGCATTAACCGCGACACTAAAATAGAAGACAACAACAAACGGTTTGTTATTCAAATAATACCAAAAATCAAAAGATTTGATAAAAAACAATGAAACCCATCATCCTCTGCATATTATTGCTCGTAGCACAGTCCTCCTGCCGCCACGACCGCCGCGAAAATTCTTCGCGGTATCGTCAGCGGACGGAGACACGCACGGAAACTCAACCCAACAACAGCCGCTCAAATTCGCAACTGCCGAAGGAAACACCACAAAGCATTCCGCCCTCTGGCACTGTACTAACGGGCGAACAAATCT
>CAJOGF010000183.1 GCA_905233995.1 uncultured Bacteroidales bacterium
CGTTACAAGGCTTGGCCTCAGGGCGAAAGTTGGCAAAATCCCCAATGGCCTTGGCACGGTGCCTACTGCGGCGACGTTGACATCACCGGTTTCCGCAAGCCAATTTCGTATTACCGCGACATTATTTGGAACGGCAACAAGGCATCCTCAAAAATTCATCTTGCAGCCTGTGAACCAAATGGTTACGTTGACTCAATCCGTACCACAATGTGGAGCACTTGGCCCACTTGGGATTCGTGGAATTGGGAAGGTTGGGAAGGTAAACCAATTGATGTAGAGGTATATAGTGCAGGCAAAACCGTCAAACTCTACCTCAACAACCAACTCATCGGCGAAAAACCCGTTGAGCAATGCAAGGCAACCTTCACGCTCAACTATCAGCCCGGCACTCTCAAAGCCGAATCCGACGGCGCAACCTCAACCCTCATCACCGCCGGCAAACCCGCCAAAATCGTTGCCAAAGCCGACCGCAAATCTTACAAGACCGACGGCAACGACGTGGCTTTCATCGACATAACCCTCACCGACAAGCAAGGCAACCCCTGCGCAATGTCGCAAGACGAAATCACCGTTGACGTAAAAGGCGGCGTACTTCTCGCCCTCGGCACCGGCGACCTCCGCGATTGTACCAATACCCGCGACAACACTCACAACGCTTGGCACGGCCGCGCCCAAGCCATCGTCCGCATCCCCAAAGGTGCAAAAGGCATTACAGTAACTGTAAAAGGCAAAGGAATCGCCCCAGCAGTGGGTGAAGTTGTAAATTGAATAATTGTAATATACAATTAATAATAACCACCGTGCGATAAGAAATCGTGCGGTGTTTTTGTTTGCTCACAAATCAAAACAATCCCGTCATATATATCGGTAGATAGACGATGCCGTTATCTTTACTTTAAAATCAATGAGAATGGCTTCTCCATTATAAAGATATAATTACAAAATTCTTCTACTGAATTATCAAAAATATATATTATGTTGATAAATAATTTCGTAAAAATTATTATCTTTGCAAAACTAAAATAAATTGATAAAATGAAAATTCAAACTACAGATTTAAACCTTAAAATTGGTTATAACATATTCAAAACAGGTCATAAAGAATATTCCGATTGGAAAACTATAATGTATAATGAACTTTTAGTCCGCTTCGGTGATATGATGCCACAAAATGAGGACGAAAAAGAAAAAATGCTAAATAATATTTGGACTGCAAAGTTCTTGGAAAAAAGTGATGGAACATTAGTTTCATTGCAATATGTATCTGAGTCTATTCAAAGAGCGCATAGATTACATAGATTACTTGAACTCGAACTTGAACTCGAAAAAAAAGAAAAAGAAGAGAAAAAGAAACGCAATAGGCTTCTTAACGAATTGTTTGCGGCAATAAAGAAATATTATAAAAGCACTGAGTTTAAAAATTTGTTGGATTTAGCAACTAAATTTCCGAACCTTAAACCCTATAATGCTATGTTAATAGAAGCACAAATGCCAGGAGCGCGTTATGTGTTGACTGCCGAGAAGTGGAAAAAAGAATTTCATCGTTCTATAAAACATAATGGTCGCCCACTTGTTTATTTGAATTTTTCGCCTTGCGGATTTATGTTTGAAATCAGAGATACAGAACACTGTGAAGAATATGGGGCGAAAATGAAATATGAAGACATCTTGAAAAAATTAGAAAAACCTTACGAACCAAACGGCGATTTGTCACAAAAATCATACGACAATTTAATTAACAACCTACAATATAATGGAATAAAACTTGAATATTTTAGGGCAGGTGCAGATTATGCAGGAAACATAACTTGGAACAAACATAATAATACGATTGAAATCACAAAATATAATCATAATTTTAGTTTCCAACACGATTTTTATTGGTCTATAAGCATCAACGAAGGTCGATCGCATACAGAAGATTTTGCAACAATATGTCACGAACTTGGACATTTATTTTGCCTTCATTTGTCATCTCCATCTTCTGACGAATCAGGTACAAACAATAGTTGGTGGGAAGAAAGAGACCTTTCGCACGAAACAGAAGAATTTGAGGCCGAAATCGTTTCATATATAGTTTGCAAACGTTGTAACATTGCAACGCCGTCAGAAAAATACTTGGCTTCATATTTTGCCACCAATGAAAGAATACCTAAGGATATTGATGTTGATTTAGTTTTTCAAGTTGCCGATTTAATTCTGTCTTTTACAGAAGGACAACAATACGAAAAAGGGTTGATATTTAGAAATGACGCAGTCTTCAAGAAACAAGTAGAGAACGAAATACAAAAATTCAAACAGTAATTTTTTAATTAAAACTATGTAAGGTCGTAATGTCACAAAATGTCAACATAATTTTTGAAAAATATTTATGTTGTTGATAAATAAAAAAAAACAAGGACTGCTTCGTGATTTGTGAGGTGCAATCCTTATTTACAATTATTTCCTCATCGCCTTGGAATACCAATCTTCGTTGGTTTTGAATTCATAAAACGCTTTGCCGTCGCCACCCAAATCCCATTGATTTGTCAATTCGTATTGACGATACGGTAAACTTTCGTATTTGCCTTTTTGAATTAAACATTTCTCTTTTCGACGAAATCTTCTATGGCTAAATTGTTTACCACATTTTTGCGAATTTGCAGTCCAAGTTCCTGCCGGAAATTTTTTCTTACTTTTTCCCATATTGTTCTAATGTTATGGAGATGATTCATTTCATCTCGCGGTTAAACATTAGAAAACCGAGTGTGTTCTTGAAAATGTATCCATAAGTCTAATGTTTGATTATCAATAATCTTCGTCCAAATCCACCCATCCGCTTTTGTCGCCGCCAAAGAGACCGTTTAATAAACTATCAGCCGTTTTGCCGCAGCAGTATAATGGATTGGGTTCCATAAAGATATAAAAATTTCCATCGTCGTGATAATAGATAGTCATATTGCCACGATATGCAAATCCAACGGGATAGGCAGTACCGAAAACTTCGTAATCATCAAACAGATGTTCAAAATCTTCTTTGGAGTAATTCAGAAAATCACTAACCGGATTTAAGGTATGACGTTCAAGTTCGGTATGCTGAATATCGTATCTAATGGTCAAGAATCCAAATTCGGTGAAAAACTCCCTCAATTTTTCGGGCATAACCATTCCGGCTTTGGCGTATGCCTTTTCTATTGGCGAAATGTCTACCTTTCCTATCGGGTGTCCAACCGCAGGCTTTGAGGCGTTGTAATGTTAGTTCGGTCATGGTGATTTAATATGAGATTTTACAGCAACCCCGCCATATATACGGGAATAAATGTTACACCGTCTTTTTCCATCAAATCTTTGGTGTAGATGATGTATTTGCTGCCGATGCGAGGCTTGAATTTGGCGACGAATTTATCTAACGAAACGTGCTGTTGGTAACGCGACGATTTTATTTCCAATGGTGCAATTTTTCGATTTTCGGCTATAAGGAAATCTATTTCCATACGGTCGTCGGGATTTTCGCGTGAACTCCGCGAATAAAAAAACAGCCTTTTGTCCGAAGCCACAAGCATTTGAGCCACAATATTTTCCAAAAACATTCCTTCGTTGAGTTGCAGTTTGTCAAATAGTATCGACTTGTATATCTCATTGTCCATAAATTCTGTTTCAGAAAATGCAAGACTAAAAAGCAATCCCGTGTCGGCCATATAACATTTTAGCGACGATTGTTCCATATTGAGTCCGAGACCGCGATTAGGGTCGGTGTTGTTGAAACACAGGTTAATAACCTTGGCATCGGCAAGCCACATAAACGAATCTTCGTATTCGCGCATTCGTGCAGTTTTGGTAAGCGACGAAAGGGAAAATTTTTTTTCGTGTTTCGACAGTTGTGAAGGTATTTCGTCGAATATTGCCATCACTTTTGATTCGTAACCTTTTGCAAACTTTGAAATGTCGTTGCGGTATAGTTTCAAGATACGGCGTTTTACAGCGTCTACCTTTTCAAAATCGTGATTATCAACGTAATTAACCACCGCCTGCGGCATACCACCGACAAGCATATATTGTTTGAAATAGTCCATCGCCTTGCGGTGCATTTCCTGACCAAGAGGTGTCTTGCTGGTAAAACATTCGGATATGTAATCTGCCATTGATTCGTTTCCTATTGCCCATAGAAACTCCTCAAAATCAAGCGGATGCATTGTCATACTTTCTTCTTCGGAAGGAATAACTATGTTTTCTACGTTTTTTTTGAGCGTTATGAGCGACCCGGTAAGTAGAAAGTCGAATCTGCCGTCGGCAACGAGATATTTGGTAAGTTGTCGCGCCTTGGGATACAGTTGCACCTCGTCAAAAACAATCAAACTATCTCTGCGATGAAGTTTTACGCCATAGAAAGCCGACAACTTGTTGAAAAACAGTTCCAAATCAGTGGAATTGTTTTCAAAAATTGCCGTTACCGCAGAGTCAATATTAGCAAAGTCGATGATTATGTGCGACTTATAGTTCTGTTTTGCAAACATCGCCGCCACATAACTTTTGCCAACACGTCTTGCGCCTTCTATCAACATCGATGTTGTGCCGTTTGATGTTGATTTCCATTTAACTAACTTATTGTAAAACTTGCGTTTAAGTTCCATATAATCACGATTTCAAGGGTTACGAACAGTCCAAATCCCCACGATTTCAAGGGTTACTGATGTGCAAATATACCACGATTTCAAGAGATACGCAAATTTTTCTGAAAATAATTTCTGATGTTTGCTCTTAAATAAGATTCCTTAATTCCGAAGTTAAAAAAAATTAAAATCGGCAAAATATTGACAACTAAAAAGTTATAATATTTTGCCGTTACAAATATTTCACTTAAATTAGTG
>CAJOGF010000184.1 GCA_905233995.1 uncultured Bacteroidales bacterium
CGCGTCGAATTTACCGTGAAACTTATGACTGGCTTAAAAAAAATAACTGCGCAGATTTAATTTCGGCGCAGTTGGTAGAAAATTTTTCGCAGTGCGCGGGGCGGCACATTCAAGCAGAAATGCAAATTTCGCAGTCAGGCTTTATCATTCGGCAACCAACGACGGGCGAACCGCTGATAACGCCGCTTGTGAAAATCAGCTTAGATTATTTGAAGGCGGCACAGCAACTTTGGTATCAAATTTCGCAAGCCGTTAAAGAAAACGGTACTTTCAACGCCGCCGATGAAACGACTGATTTAATGGAAAATCTTTTGACTTTTAAGAGGAAGTGATTATTTGAAGATAGAGGTTTTGCCGGTTCAAACGTTAAAACCGTACGAAAATAACCCGCGCAATAACGATTCGGCAGTTGACGCAGTCGCCAACTCAATTAAAACATTCGGCTTTAAAAATCCCATTATCATTGACAGAAACAACGTCATCATTTGCGGGCATACACGCTACCGCGCCGCGCAAAAATTAGGCGTTGATGCTGTACCTTGTATCGTTGCAGACGATTTGACGCCCGAACAAATTAAAGCTTTTCGGCTTGCCGATAATAAAGTTGCCGAAATTGCAACTTGGGATAACGCGCTATTGGCTGTCGAGCTTGAAGATTTGGCGGAGTGCGGTGTTGATATGTCAGACTTCGCCTTTGATACTTCCGAATTTTGGCAACGTCAGCAGGCGTGGAAAAAGGCGGAAAAATTCTGCAACTTACGGCAGAAAATAAAGTTGCATTCGCACGGCGGCTTTTTTACCACTTGCTTTTTTGAAACAGGTAAAAGCGGGACGCCGATTAACAAAATAAAAGAAAATCCTGCAAACATACCTATTTTCGCTGATTGTTTGGTTGGTGTCTTCGAGCATTTGTTTTGCGTATGAAAGACGCGCTTTGCGTAGTAGGTCAACGGGAGTGCAACCTGTCAAAGCCTTGATTTTGCGATAAAACTGTACTCTACTTAGTCCCATGTCTTGGGCTATGGTTTCAACGCTGAGTTCAGAATCCGAATAATGTTTGTCGATGTAATCCTTAAACTTGGTTATGAAAACATCTTCTTTTGGCGGTTTTGGCGGTTTTGATGGCTCGATTTTTTTCTCGACTATGGGTTCTGAAATCGGGTTTTGACTCTCCCAAATGTTTTTCAGAAGTTTGCGATTTTTCAGAAGGTTGTCGATACGAGCCAATAGTAATCCTGACGAAAACGGTTTGGTGATGTAAGCGTCAGCACCGCTCTTGAAACCTTCCACTTGATGTTCGTCCAACGACCGCGCAGTCAGCAAAATTACTGGAATATGGTTGGTGATAATATTGTCTTTGATGTGTCGACAAAACTCCAAACCGTTCATTACAGGCATCATTATATCGCTGATTATTAGGTCTGGAACTTCTTTTTCGGCAACTTGTAGCCCCTCTTTTCCGTCAGAAGCCTCAAAAACTTGGTAATTGTCTGACAATATGCTTTTTAGATACGTCAAAATATCGGTATTGTCGTCAACAATTAATAGTGTAAATTCCTTATTGTTATTATTTTCGTTGTTGACAGTAGCGGGTTTGGAACTTTGCACGGTAAGATTGTCGATTTCTGAGAATGACAAGCCGCCAGTATGTTTGCCGGTCTGAACCTCTAACACCTTGTTAATCAAGCCTGAAAGCCTTTCTGTGTTGCGGCATACAATAGCGAACATTTCAGAGGTCTGCGAATCCGAATTTTTGATTATATCTGTCTGCGCAAGTTTTGATAGTGGTCCTTCAATCAATGTTAGCGGCGTGCGCAATTGATGCGAAATTTCGGTATAAAACTGAAGTTGCTGATGAGCCATTTTGTCGCGCTCGTCGTTGATACGCGCCTTTTGAAGATAGTATCGGTAAACAATCACCGCCAAAACAAGCAACAAAATTACAAGGCTCGCCGCCAAAAATGAAATCATTTTTTGGTTGGTAAGTTGCTGAAGATAATTGTCTGCTTTTTGGTGAAGTTGTTCAAGCCTCTCAAACTGATTGGAAAGTTCCTCGCTTTCCATGTAAAGGACGGCTGCATTTTCGGGCGTTACGATTGCCGAACTAAGAAGCGTTTCTTTGTCGAAAGAACGGTTTTCAAGAATGTCGAGAGCAAGTTTCAGAAGCAAATCGCCGCGAGTAGGGTAAATGTACGAAGCGTCAAGAAGAGAATCTCTTACCAATTTTATACCGCCATTTTCGCCCGGCAGACCGTCAATGCCGCAAAATTTTGGAAGTTGTTTTTGTCCCAAAAATTCTTCAAAAGCCTTGCGAGCACCGAGAGCCGTGCGATCGTTATGACCAAAAACAAGGTCAACGTCCTCCAATTCAGAGCGGTGTTTTTTGACCTCTTCGTATGCTTTTTGCTCAGTCCAATCGCCTTGAAGCGTTGAAACAACTTCCAAATCTGGGAAATTTTTCAGCGCGTCAGAAAATCCTTTGTGCCTTTCTTCGGCTGGCGACGAGCCTTTGAAACCCAAAATTTCAAGAATTTTGCCTTTGCCCGAAAGCAACATCGCAATATAACGCCCCATTTGATAGCCCATTTCGTAATTGTCAGCACTCATAAAAGCGGTATATTTTTTTGAGCCAGTTTTCCTTTCAAAAACAATGACGGGAACGCCACTTTCCGCCGTGCGGTCGATAGCCTCAGAAATGCTTTCCACTTGGTTTGGCGCAACAATTAATAGGTCAACACCCTGCTTTACAAGGCTGTCGATTTGCTGAACTTGTCTTTCGCTGTTGTCGTAAGCCGATGCAAAACAGAGTTTTACGCCGTCATGAAAATTGCTTTCCATTTTTAGTTCGGCGTTTTGCTTGCTCCTCCAAATATCGTCGGAACATTGCGAAATGCCGATTCTGAATTTGGTTTCTTGACGCTCGCACGACGAAAAAAATAATATTGTTAAAAGGAAGAAAAAAGCGATTTGTTTTCCCATTTGTATTTTCTTGATTGTTTTAATTGCAAAGTAAATATTTTTTTTTGGAATAATCGCAATAAATAGAAACGTTTTTTATCGAAATTACAGCAAAAATCATTAAATTTGCGAAGTAAAATTTCAACTACAACTAATCAATGAAAGAAGGTAAAATACTTGCCGTTGACGATAATGCTGGCATACGTGCAACTCTCAAAATTCTGCTTCCGGCGCAGTTTGCGGAAGTGAAAATAATCGCATCACCAAACACTATTGTCTCTGAATTAGAGCAGTTTAGACCACACGTTGTGCTGTTGGATATGAATTTCAAGACCGATACCAACACCGGCAACGAGGGATTGTTTTGGATTTCTGAAATCAAAAAACTATCGCCAAACACACAAGTCGTGCTTTTCACGGCGTATGCTGACGTTGAACTCGCTGTTGAGGGCATGAAACGTGGCGCATTCGATTTTGTGGTAAAACCTTGGGACAACAAAAAGTTTATCTCAACACTTTGTTCGGCTCGCAGCAAAGCAATGCAAAAAAACGGTTCAACCGTCAAAGCCCAAGAAAATCAGAACAGTATGTTTTGGGGAACTTCGCCGCAAATGGAGTCGATAAAAAAGACAATCGAAAAAATTGCGCCTACAGATGCGTCAGTTCTCATAACCGGCGAAAACGGCACTGGCAAAGATATTCTTGCCAAAGAAATTCACAACCTTTCGTCGAGGGCTAACAAACAATTGATAGCCGTTGACGCAGGCGCACTCACCGAAACATTGTTTGAAAGCGAACTTTTTGGACACGTAAAAGGTGCGTTTACCGATGCTAAGAGCGACCATGTCGGCAAGTTTGAACTCGCTGATCATTCAACGCTGTTTCTGGACGAAATCGGAAATATTCCGCTCCATCTTCAAGCCAAACTTTTGAGAGCCTTACAAAACCGCAAGATTACCAAAGTAGGTGATACAAAGGAAGTTGATATTGACATCAGGCTGATTTGCGCCACAAATGTCAACATCGAAAAACTTGTGAGCGACTCCCGTTTTAGGGAAGATCTTTATTACAGAATTAACACCGTACATATTGTTTTGCCGCCACTTAGGGAGCGTCTTGACGACATTTTGCCGTTGTCGGAGCGGTTTATAATGGATTTCAACAAAAAATATTCTCGAAATGTTGTGGGAATTAGTCCAGAAGGTATTCAAAAACTGCGCAATTATCGTTGGCCCGGCAATATCAGAGAACTTCAGAATGCAATCGAAAAAGCCGTTATTCTCTCTGACGGCGAACTGATTACGGCTAAAGATTTTCAGTTTCAGAGTAACACCCAAGAAGTGAATGTGGTGTCCTCTGCCGCCGACAATCTTGAGTCAGCAGAAAAAATGGTTATTAAAAATGCTGTTGAAAAATTTTCAGGCAATTTGTCGCTTGTTGCTAAATATCTGAATATAAGTCGCCCAACTCTTTACAGCAAACTAAAAAAATACGGGATTTAATGGAAAATTGAAAATTCACAATTGAAAATTCACAATTCACAATTGAAAATCAAAAATTGATAATGAATAGTTTTCAATTTTCAACTTTCAATTTTCAATTGAAAAAATAAAATGATTATAATTTGTACGATAGCGGGATTGTTGGTTGGTTTTTTGTTGGGTTCGGTGGTGATGTTGCGCCGTAACGTCAACAAAATCAACTTTTTGATGGATGCAATTGAAGATGGCGAAATGAATTTCAGGTTCAACGAAAAGAACCCTTTGAACAAAGCACTCAACCGTTTAAGAAAAATTTTTGAGAAAATTCGTCAAGACAACGAGTCTGAATCTTGGTCAAAACTTATCCGAGTGTTGACGCACGAAATTATGAACACCGT
>CAJOGF010000185.1 GCA_905233995.1 uncultured Bacteroidales bacterium
CGCCGCGACAACCTTTATTATGTCGATAAGACGCAATACATAGCCACATTGGAGGGCGGCGATAGTTATGTATTTTTCGGACGGCCAAGACGGTTCTTGCCGAGGCTGTTTCGCAATTGGAAATCTACGCTGCCGACGAGAAGGTGCGGAATCTTATCGACGGCACAACGCTGCACAAGATTGTGATGGTCTTCAAGGGGCTGGAATTGGTGAAGATGGAAGAAGTGTGAGAAAAGTTAATAATTACCAAACTATGATATATCCTTCTGTTGGACAATATACCGAGGCAATAAAGTTGGCGGAGCAATGCGACTCTATACCGAACTTTTTACAAATACTTCCTCACCACATCCACCAATCCGCCAACAAGATAGAATGGCAAGTTTATAAGCCTTAAAGTCTTGCCATTGAGCGAGTTTTTAACATCGTCAACAGAGAACGCACCAGGCCAAACTCGAATAGCCAAATTGTTGGGCGATTGCGACATAAACGAGTGCAACGATTTTAGCGACGAATTATGCCCCATCTTGACTTCTATTGGTATTATCTGCGAATCAATTTGATAGATAAAATCAACTTCGGCTGGCGATTGCGCCTTGTTGCGAGCCCAAAAATTGCGGCGTTGACCTACTTTGTTGTTAAGAGTTAGGAGTTCTTGAGCCACAATCTGTTCGCCAATACGTCCGCGCCAAACGTCGAGTATGTTTTTTGCGCTGATAATTTCCGACCTAACACCTGCGGCGTAGTTGACAAGTCCTGTATCGAGCCAAAGAAGTTTTGGAGTACGGTTAATTTGAGGCATTATAGGCACTTGCACCGATTCTATTGGATAAGCGAGTTCGAGGAGCATCGCTTTTTCCAACAGTTTAAAGGCTTGGCTCACTTCGCCGCTTTTGTAACCTGAATCCATAAAATTTCCGAGTGTGATGGTTTCGCCCGCCGCCCGCCATCCAACTTCCAAAATAAAACGGACAGTTTCGAGCATTTTATTTTTGCGGACGTATTTTTCAGTGTCTTCTCGGTATGCCTGCAAAAGGGTGTCGTAAATGTCGTCCATAGAGAGAAGGTCGCGCTGTTGGCTGTATCGCTGCACTACTTCGGGCATTCCGCCGACAATCAGGTATTGATTGAAAAGTGAAATCAATTCGCTGTGCATTGGTACGCTATACAACGGATTATCAAGTAATTGCAAAAAAAATTCTTTGCCCATAGCCACGGCAAATTCGCGGAACGAACACGGTCGTAAAGCCATATACTGCACCCTTCCCACAGGAAACGATGCATTAACGTCAACGATGTTTTCTAACAACGAACCTGCCGCAATTATATGCAAATCAGGATGTTCCTCATAAAAATAACGCAACAGCGCAATGGTCTTGGGCGAGTTTTGAATCTCGTCGATAAATATTAGCTTTTTGCCATTTTTACGAACTTTGCCAACGGCGGCAAACATCAAGTTGATTTTGTCGTCAAGCGGCATCTCCTGTTCCAAAATCTCTTTATGAGAAGTTTTTTCAAGGTTGAAATACAGGTAGTTATCATACGATTTACCAAAATTGTTGACAACGGTAGTTTTGCCCACTTGCCTTGCTCCACGAAGGATAAGCGGTTTGCGGTATTCGCTGTTTTTCCATTTTTCCAACTCTTGTATTGCAGTGCGTTCTATCATAATGCGTTATGTTTTGATTCACGTTGCAAATATAACAATATCTGAGGATAAAAACAAGTAAAAGTGTAAGAAATCGGAGGGTCAAATCGAAAAAAACTGTATGAAATCGGAGGATGAAATAATAAAAACGAAAAAAAAATCCATATTTACATTATTTTTTGTAACTTTGCGAGTGCAATCAATCACCAAACTATGATATATCCTTCTGTTGGACAATACACCGAGGCAATTAAGTTGACGGAGCAATCTCCCGAAGATAAATTAGGCACTTAGAATTTTACACCGCCATATAAATTTTATGTTTTTCGTATATGTCTATTTTTTCATAACTTTCAGTAGTAGCAAAAAGACCTGAGGAAATTGTATTTAACCTTTTTTCTGTTGTTGCAATGGCAGTTTCCGATTGGTCAACGCCAATCCATTTGCGCTCAAGGAGTTGTGCTGCCAATAGAGTAGTTCCCGAACCACAAAAACAATCCAAGACAATGCTGTCAGTATTAGATGAAGTTTTGACAATTGTTTTGAGCATATCAAGGTTTTTTTCAGTCGGATAATCAGGATATTGTGGATCTTTAAATTCCCAAATATCCTGCATACGTTTGCCTTCTTGTTCATCAGCGAAATTTTTTTTACGCGGATTCCCGTTTGCCGACCATTCTATCAAACCTTGTGCGTCCCATTCTTCCAATGTCTTTACATCTGTACGCCAATGTCTTCCTTTGGGTGGTAACATTCCTTTAAAAGGCTGAGGATTCAGTGTTTCACCTGGTGCGTGAATAGGGACTGTTGTGTAATGACGACCATCCTTGTCGATTTTTGGAAACAGTTTTTCAATGTCAGCATCAGAATATTTTTCTTTTGGTTCGTTCCAAATTGGTTTGTCCCCTTTGGTATAAAACAATACCATATCTTTGATGTTGCCATAACCTATACGCTTGAAATTCTTGGGGTTGCATTTGATACGTGAAATGTCGCTTCGAAAGTTGTCTATTCCAAACACTTTGTCCATTAATATTTTGACATAATGTCCAATTTTGTAGTCAATATGCAGATATATTGAACCCTTTTCAGACAAAAGTTCTTTTAACAATGCAAGTCTTTTTTCTAGGAAATTCAAAAAATCCTGTCCTTTGAGTTTGTCAGAATATGCAATAATACCATCTCGTGCACTACTTATGGTACTTGCCCTGCCTTCAGAGACTACGAAATCTGTACCAGTAGCATACGGTGGATCAATGTAAACTAAATCAATCTTACCACGTAATTCTCGTTCATTAAGAAGATAATTCAACGCATCAAGATTTTCGCCATATATCAAAAGGTTCTGTGTCATTGTTATAATGTGTATAAAAATTCGCGCAATACCAATGAACTCATTATATTGTAATTACAGTAAGTTTCTGTGATGGATTTGTACATCTTGTTGCCACCACCAATATACAAGACTCCATCCAAGATTGCAATTTTAACTGCGTTAACTTCCTCTTTCAACGTATCTATGGCATCGTTGAACTGTGCGTTTTGGTGTCCTCCAAAATCAGTAAGAAACTTTGCTTCTCCGATAACATATTTTTTATTGAATCTTGCTACAAAATCCAAGCCTTTGTTACGGTTGTAACCCAAGTGTTCACTGGCAAAATCTGCCATAACTTTGTCGCCACCATCAAGAATTGCATCGTTATCATTTGACAAAAATTCTTCAATTCCAACAGGTGTGATTCCCAATGCTTTGGAATTTAACCAATTACGGAACATAGGACCAATTTGACGGTTGGTTTCTTTTGGTTGCGAACAACGCTCATACAATTTGTCCAATCCTAGCGAATAAATCTGTCCACAAATTCTGTTAACGGTTTGTGGATTACGCTGTAAGGCTGTTTTATCGTGCTTTAAATAAGCCACATAACTATCCTTTATCGGGAATAATTCCAGTTGTAATAATTCAGTGATTAATTGTTGGTTGTCTTGACTATTGTATGCACGTTCCACCCTTGACCAAACGTTTTGGTCAATATCCCTGATGCCTTCGGGGATTGTGGGGTAAATCCTAAACAAATCGTCAAGATATGACTTTTGGTTAGCGTATTCTATGCTGAGTTGTGTCCAATGGTTCATTTCGCTTTATTATTTTGACTGCAAATTTAAACAAAAAAAATGATTCATAAAAGGATTGCGAATTTTTATGGTTATTTTTCTACAAGCAATGTACGTAGCAATGAACGACGGCGGATTTCAAACCCCGTTATCCTCGAAATCGACCCCGAAGTGATTTGTTGGCGCGATACCAAATTTGCCGACCGAAACTAAGAACATCGGCAATTTTGGAATTTCGATACCGTCGCAACCCCAAAAACTGCAAATCAAAAATCCCTACACCGCCCAAATCACTCGCAACACGCCCACTGCATTTATTTTCCTTGTTGACCAATCGGTAAGTATGAAAAAAATGACATCGCTTTTTGGCGAGGAAACGTCTATGTCAGAGGCTGTTGCACTTATTATCAACCGTCAAATCAACGAACTTGTGCTCCGTTGCATCAAAACCGACGAGGTGCGCCATTATTATGACATTGCAGTAATTGGCTATGGCGAAGAGGCTTACAGCATTTGGGGCGGAGAGTTGAAGGGTCGTGATTTTGTGTCGCCGCAAGAATTGAAAGACAATCCATTCCGAAAAATCATCGTTCAAGAACCCAAGCGCACCCGCTCTGGCGTTGTGATGCGCGAGGTTGAAAAGGTTCAGTGGATAGAGCCGCGTTGCGACGGTCATTGGACTCATCTGCACAAGGCTTTCGACTATGCCCGACGGTTGTTGGAACAATGGATGGAACATCACCACGAACACGATTGTTATCCGCCCACAATCATCAAAATCACGTTGCCATCGTTAGTAAACATCGACTTTAACTCGTTGGCTTGTTGAAGGATAGATTCTTTGGTAGCGTGGTTAAACTGTCCGTCGGTGATGTTGATGATTGTGGGCGGATAACAGTCGTGCTCGTGGTGATGTTCCATCCATTGCTCCAACAACCGTCGGGCATAGTCGAAAGCCTT
>CAJOGF010000186.1 GCA_905233995.1 uncultured Bacteroidales bacterium
ACACATTACAAATAGAAATATTATAAATATCACTCCGCCGTAGGATTAATTTTCCCTACGGCGTGGCGGCGTTTTGTGCCGTCGGTAATCTCAATGACAGTCAAATTATTATTAACATAAAAACAATCACAGCAATGGAAAAAACAATGATTTTCAAGGCGTTGATGGCGTTAATCGTCATCATGCTCGGCGCAAATTTCAACGCCGAGGCGCAAATTGGCAAAAACTTGCTCAACAAAGCCAAGGAAAAGGCAAAGGAGGCTGTGCAAGGTTCAACAAACTCGTCGGGCAAATCCAGTTCGTCGAGCCAGTCAGCCTCTCAGCCGCAGCAAAACAGCCAACAGACTCAGCGTCAACAGTCAACGCAAAATCAATCGCAACAACTCTCGCCACAGGAGCAACGTCGTATCGAGAAAGAAAAATATTTGGAAGAATCGAGGGCGTTGATTCCATTGGTGGACGAAAACTCGTCGATGCACGACCGTTGCCGGGCTTTTGTCTATATAAAAAACAACCTCGAACGTGCAATGCGTGAAAAAGATTTGGATTTTCTCATCAACGAATATCCATATTACGACAAGTGCAAAAACCTTGTACATCAGATAGATCGCGACCAACTCGACGACGAAATATTGAAAGGCGTGAGTCCGTCGTACCTCGCCGACGACCTGACCGACATCAAATTCTATTTTATGTCGGGCGGCAACGTGCAGAAAGAGATGGCTGCAAACCTTACCCTTACAGAGGGCGTTCCAGAACCTTACGACAACATTTACGGCTACATGAGCGGAATGTTGGAAAAGGGCGAAAGTTGCAAAACCGACAACGCCAAGTTCTACTATCTCAACCTAATACTCGCCAACCGTGAAAAATATACCGTTGAGTTTCCACACGAATACCCCACAGAAGATAACCTTTGCACCGAAAGGGTCAAGGCATTTATGACGACAATTTCACAAGATTTCCTTGCACAGAAAAAACTGCCAGCAATCCGTCCCGTTGAGGAACTCCGCAAGGCTCGCATAGAAAACTTGGAAAAAAGCCTCAACCACATCAAAATTCCTGCGAGCCGTGATGCCGCATTGGAAACAAAGGTTAAACAGACGATTCTCGAACGCAATCCAAATGCCAAGATAAAACTTGTATGCTTTGCGAGCGATGCAACCGCCGAATGGTTCTACATCAAGAATGAACTTGACATTCCCAAATACCGTTGGAAAGAGGGTTATGTGGTGGTTGAATATCCGGGCAAACCGGGACTCAATATCGAATGTAAACTAAAACCGTCGCAGACCTACATCGGTGGCGGCAAATACGGTGCAAGTTCCAATCCGATAGACAATTCCTTCACCCCGATAGACGAAAAAATGATTTTCCTCAACGCGGGCTGGTTCGGATGCGACTATAAATAAATTCACTAACATAAATAAAGAAAACAAAATGAAAAAAACAATGATTTTCAAGGCGTTGATGGCGTTAATCGTCATCATGCTCGGCGCAAATTTCAACGCCGAGGCGCAGATTGGCGACTTGATTCGCGCAGGCAAGAATTTGGCAAAACAGAACAAGGCAAAAAAAGAGAACCAAGCAGCGGCGGAAGCATTGGAGCAACAAGCCGCACAATCTAAGTTGGCAATTCCACAAGCCATTGCCGGCGGTCAGACAGCGATAATGACAAAAGGCGACAGCGAGAAACCCACTGCCGTGGCAACTTGGAATCCCGCCACACTCGAACTCACAATGGCAACAACATTAGGCGGCAACACTCCCGGCGCAGTCTATAAAGTTGACCCCAACACAGGCAAGGTAACTGACAAAGATGGCAAATCAAAAGGCTCGATGAACGCAGACGGTACAATTGAATCTCCTAACCTCGGAACTATCAACGTCATACCTGTAAACGATGGCAAAGCGGGATTCGACGTAAAAATGGGCGACAAACACATCGGCAAAGTATCCCTTGACAGAGAAGTAAGATGCCATTACAATAGTTTCAACGGCTGGGGCGACTGGGGATGGAGAAACGAAGGACTTTGCACCGACAAAACTGTCAACCCATTGCTCGTTGCCTACGTGTATTTTGGCTTGATATTCACAAAAGGCGACATCAACGTCAATTTCTATGGCTACGACCCCGACAAGAAGTACACCGTAGAGGAACTCGAAGACAAAATCGAATGGAAGAACGCTTCTGCCGAGAACGAGGTAATGGAATACGAATCTTCACGCCCCTACGCTGGTTTCGACCGTGAGAAATTTCCACATCTCAAAAACTGCAAGGTTGCAGCCGTTGGTCTTATGAGCGACTGGAAAGAATCAAAAACCACTCACACTTCAGGTACAGACTACGCCGGAACAACGTGGCACAAAACCATCCAATACTGGGTTGTTTACGAACTGACAGATGGTCGCAACATCGTTGCATTCAACTACTTGGACAAATATTATGGAAAAAACGAAGGCACAAAACGCGGCAACAAAGAATGGCATGACGTTTCCGATTGGCAGCGCAAGTAGAGACGTGCCATGGTGCGTCTCTACATCCACCAACAAATAGTATTTCAGCCGCAAAGGATGTTTTTTAAAAAAACACCATTGCGGCTGAAATTGTTTATTATGAAAGTTGTTCGATTTCTTCGGGAGAGAGACCAGTAAAATCTGCAATCGTTGCGGTATCAAGCCCTTTGGTACGCATTCTGCGGACAATGGCGAGTTTTTCTTCCGCACGTCCTTCCTCCAGACCTTCCGCACGACCTTGTTTCCTTCCCTTAATCTCCGCAAAATCAATCGTATTGTAATAATCTCTGTAATCCTTCAGACTATCACGATAGGCGAGCAACTCGTTGGGCTTGTACTTTGAAATTTCGGCAAGGTTGAAAAGACGTTTGAAAATCGCCTCGCGCAATGCTTTGGGACGGTCGGCAAGGTGATAGAGGTTCTTCATCGCATAAAACCATTTATCAAGCATACCTTCAAGTTCGTCCTCGCTCTTTTTGAACTTGGGCATCTCGATGTTGATGAACTCCAACTTGTCGCTGTAAAGTTCGTTTTCGTACTCGTCGTAACGGAGTTTTGCGTGGGTTACAACCTCGGTGTGGTCGGGATTGTCGTCAATTATAAAATTCAGAACACCAATCACATAAACCTTGCGGAGTTCGTATTTCCAATAAACCTTCTTGTCGTCCATCTCACGGATATAGCCCTTTTCACCTTGCTCCTGAATCGGGAACGAGGCGTAATAAATAGAGCGGTCAATGAAGTTTATCTGCGACGCCTTCTGCATCTCCACAATGAACTTTTCGCCCTTGTTGTTTTCGCAATAGACATCGTAAATAGCCTTCCTATCTGCCTCGACGATAGGCAGTTTTTCGGTGTTGAGGTGCTTGATGTCCTTGATTTCCTCGTCGCCTTCGAGTTTCAAGAGGGCATTGAGAAAACTAATCAGGAACTCCTTGTTGGCAGGAGTCCCGAAAAACTTCTTGAACGCAAAGTCGGTGTAGAAATTTATAAAACGTTCGTATATTCCTTCTGACGGCATAATGACTGCAATTTTAGTTTATCAGTTGCAAAACTAAAAATAATGATTGAGATTGCAAAAATAATTTTTTAGCCGTTAATACGAATCATTTTTTTGTCTATATTTGCAATCGTAAAATTATTTTAAACCATTATTGATATGAAAAAACAACTCCTAATCATCCCCGCCATTGCGCTGTTGGCATCGTGCGGCGGACAACAGAATCAAAACAGCGGCACGGCAACCGACACCACCGCAAATGTAGAAACGCCACAATATGACGTCGCTACAACAACAGAATCAGAACCTGCGGATACAATTTCCACAAAGGTATGGGAGGCTTTGCTCGCCTTCGACAAACAACTGAAAGAGCGCATCGATGAATTTAATCGTGTGCCAAGATTTGAAAACCCCAACGGAAAGTCCACATCCAAAACCACATACGAGTTCTCTTGTATCTTTCATAGCGAAGAAGGCGGTGAGGAAATAATTATGGGTGCAAAATTGGGCTGTTTCCCAATGCCCGATAAATCGTGGATGGTAGTGATGGTTCCCGCCAACATCTACGAACACAACAACATCCGCGCCTACAACTATTCCGATGGCAAAGTCTCAAAGGCTGACATCGACAAGGTGTTTCCCGAAGGGTTTGAACTACTTGCAAACGAAGATTATCCCAATTTTAACGATTATAAAATCGACGCTTCCACATTCTCTGCCGAACTTCCCGCACGATGGCTCGCCAAATACGAATGGAAAGGCAGCGAGTTCCGCCCCGCTCAACCTTTATACGAGCCTTACATTGTGGATATGTCAAACGGCGATTTTTATCCGATGAAACAAAATCCAATCCGCATCAACTCTACGATCGACAACCTTGATTCGGAGATTGCAAAATCGGGAGTGGTAAAAAATTCTTCGGGCAAGACACTTGCTAAACTCGACATCAAAAACAAGCACGTTGTGGGCTATTCTATCGTTGACCCAAATGTGTGTCCTATCCTGATTTAGGTTGACTTGGATTACACATTATTACTATAAAACGTTACCTTTTTATAGATTATATCTGAAATTAATTTACAAGTTTGCTTTGTGTCTGAAATCAGTTGACTATTCCG
>CAJOGF010000187.1 GCA_905233995.1 uncultured Bacteroidales bacterium
AGCGTTTTGGACAGGAACTCGCCACGTCGGTAACCTCGGGCAAGGAACAACAACATTCGGGACGTGTGGCAACATTTTCGCTCGAACAGTTGCAGGTGTCGCCAGAGATGCCATTTTGCGGTCAGACCCTTGCCGATTCACGCCTTGGCGAGCGAGCGCAGTGCGTAGTCCTCGGCATCGAACACAACGGCGTTACAACCATGAACCCCGCCGCAAATGTGGTCCTCAACGAAGGCGACACCTTAATTTTGGCTGGCGAAACGGAGAAGATTAAGGGGCTGGTTAATTGATTCGGAAGGATTTTTTTTGAATGCCTTTGTGGAGATTCGCAAATTTCTTTTGACGAATGCTCAGATCTTTCAACGGAATGTTAAAGTTCAGTTAAGATTCTTTCAAGGCAAGACGTAGTGTAATGTTTTAAAAATCAATAATGTAAGTTCAAATTTTTAACAATTTCTTAAAAACATCCGCCGTAATGTTTTTTTTATTAACTTTGGGCGATTAAACAAATGTAGCAACAGACCATGACCAACACCTTAATCGACAATACCGCCAACCTCAAAATGGTTGATACACTGAAAGAATGTATCAACTCTGTCGGTATCGACACTGTACGAATTGCAACTGGCTTTTGGGATATTCCCGGAATGGCTCTCGTTTTGGACGACTTGGAAAAATTTTTGCAGAAGGACGGCACAAAACTCAAACTCCTTATCGGTAAAGATCCGTATGTGTACAACACAATGATTGCCAAAGAGAAAATCAAATACCAAGATAAAAATTACCCCGAAGACTTTATCCGAATCCATCTCGACGAACTCGCTGAAAAAATCAAAGATGAACATAAAGGTGTAATCAACTTACTATTAAAATATTGCGAAAACGGCAAAATCGAAATCCGCATTTTCAAGAAAAACGAAGACGACGAAAGCCAGTTTTTTCATAGCAAATGCTATATTTTTACGCAAGGTGTTGACACCAACGCAATTGGCATAATCGGCAGTAGCAATTTTACGGCAAAGGGGCTGCAAGGTAATTCGGAACTCAACTATCTTGAAACAGACCACACAATGGTATGCTACAACACTCCGGGCGGCAGCCGCAAAGGACACGTAAAATGGTTTGAAGAAAAATGGAAACAAGCAAAGGATTGGACTAAGGAATTTTTGGAGCAGGTATTGAAACCATCAAAAATTGTAGATATAATCAAATCTGACCCGCAAAATGCCCCCGACAATCCACAACTCAGTCCTTACGAGGTGTATATCAAATATTTGCAGACACAATTTGGGGATATTGCAGACACAACGGTCAACGCTGTCATAAAGAATTATCTGCCAAAGACATACTCTGCGCTCAACTATCAAATTGATGCCGTAAAACAATGTTTTTCCACTATGAAACGCTACGGCGGCTTCATCTTGGGCGACGTGGTTGGATTGGGAAAAACTGTGGTCGGCACGTTGATAATAAGGCGTTTTATCGACGAGGCGCATAATCTCGGACGTAACACGAATGTACTCATCGTTACGCCGCCGGCAATTAAAAAGGGTTGGATTGACACTATTAATGATTTTGACAAAGATAACGTCTCAAAAATCGCAAACAACGTTACGTACATAACAACGGGAAGCATAGCAAAAATCAACGATGATATTGACGACGATTACCAACTTTTGGATTCCGATAGTTTCGATGGAGAGTTAACCGACCATCAGTACGGTCTTATAATCATCGACGAAAGCCATAATTTCCGCAATAGTTACACGCAGAAATACAAAGAGTTAGACAGCCTTATAGGACGATTGCATCCTCAACCGTTTGTCGGATTGCTATCCGCAACGCCGCAAAACAACTCGCCCGAAGACCTCAAAAATCAGATATATCTTTTTCAGCGGAGTTACAACAACACCACGTTGCCAAACATCGAGGGCGGCAAACTCGGGGCGTTTTTTGCCGAAATGCAGCAAAGGTTCAAAACCGCAAAAGACGAAACCGACGTCAACAAAGCCAAACAAATTGTCAAAGACCTTTCAAAAGAAATTCGCGAAAGGGTTTTGAACGAACTCGTGGTGCGCCGCACCCGCAGCGACATCAAACAGATGTATGCCGAGGATTCCGCAGCGTTGAAATTCCCAAAGATAGAAGGCCCGCACCATTTGGAATACAAGATGGACACTCAGTTGGTAAAACTCTTTTACGACACTATGACCGCCATCTGCCCGCTGTCGAAAAACGAGACATTCAACCCAGAAAAACACATCGGATTCTACCGCTATCAAGCCATTATGTATTTCGACAACGACTCACTCAAAAAACTCTACGAACAGAAAAACCTCACCGTAGATAATATTTCCAAACAGTTGCAAAAGATAATGCAGATTCTGTTAGTCAAACGCTTGGAAAGTAGTTTCAGTGCATTCAAGCAATCGTTGCAAAATCTTTTGCAAAACACAGAAAATATGCTTGAAATGATTGAAAACGACGTAGTTTTCATCTGCCCCGACATTGACGTAAACGCCGAGTTTTTCGACAAGAAGACCGGAGAAAAACTCTCTTTCGATGTCATCAAGAATAACGTCAAAAAACTAATAGCAAAAAAACAAGGCAACAATCGCGAATTTAAGTCCTCCGATTTTCTTAGCGAATACAAGGAGGCTCTTGAAAAGGACAAAGCGTTAATTTCCAAACTGTTGGAACGTTGGAAAAAGAACGACTACGACCCCAAGATGGACTCTTTCAAAGAGAGCATCAAGGACACATTGTTTGACAAGACAATCAATCCACCACAAAAACTCGTAATCTTTACCGAGGCAAAAGACACGCAAGCCGCGCTTGTGAGGATTCTCAACGCCAAGGGTTACAAAACGTTGGCAATATCGAGCGAAAACCGCGCCGAAAAACAAAGCATTATCCGCGAAAATTTCGATGCCAACTGCCCCGAAGCCGAACAAAAAAACGATTACCAAGTAATTGTAACAACCGAGGTTTTGGCGGAGGGTGTCAACCTGCACCGCGCCAACGTAATCCTCAATTACGACGAGCCGTGGAACGCAACAAGGCTTATACAGCGCATCGGACGTGTCAACCGCATTGGCTCAAAACAAGACAAAGTACACGTTTTCAATTTCTTGCCCTCGGAAGAAGGCAACCACGAGATTAAACTGATGGAAAAGGCTTTTGCAAAATTGCAGGCGTTCCATTCGATGTTTGGCGAGGATTCTAAAATTTTTACCGAGTCGGAAGAACTTATCGATGTGGATCTTACACACCTGACCGACGGAGACGCATCGCCGTTTGCTCCTTACATCACCGAACTAAAAGAATTTAGAAACCATAATCCCGAACGCTACCAAGCCCTGAAAACCATTCCGACTATCAACTTGGGCGGCAAGATTTCGGGGGCGCAAACCGATAGCAAACTCATTGTCTTTACCAACGACGAACATGGATTCATCAACTTTGCATCAAATGGTCAGGACGACGACATCAATCTTATATCGCCGCTCAAAACCATGCAGATTTTGCATTGCACCCCGGCAGATAGTTTTGAGAGCGGGTTTGTATTTGACAACAACAACGATTTTTATAAAAATGCCTTGGAAAAATACAACTCACACGTTGTAAATGGCATCAAGTCGAGCGACATTGGCAAAAGACAAACTGACGCTCTTAAATTCATATCAGAACTCCAAAAGACAAAAGGCATTTCAATAGCCACAAAAAAACTACTCAAAAAAGTAGATTCGCAAGTCCGCAAAGGCAACAAGACTATGACCGACAACATTCTGCACTACAAACAGCAAGGCGAATCGCTTTTCGGCGCAGATTTTGACATCAACTCGTGGGCAGAAGCCACATTCGCCCATATTGCCGACATCGCCGAAAAGAAACGCGGTCAGGCCGTTACAGCATTTTATAGAATTGGTTAACACAGAAAAAAATGATAGACTTTACCAACATATTATCAAGCGATTACCAAAACTTCGACTACTTCAAAGACGAGGTTTTGATGAAGATTTTTGGCAACTTCGACGACTCCTCCGCCGAAAACGACTACATCAACAACGAATCGCTGCGCAAAGCCGCCGAAGCCGCCAACATAAAGGCTATCCGCAAAACAGGAGAAATCAATACCTTAGAATCTCCGTTGGAAGTTTTTGAAATCGTTATCAACAGTAAAAGCAAGATTTCGCTTTCACGTGTTGGAATACAAAACGTTGTACGCCGTCAATTGCAGACAATGGGCAACGCTTTCATGGTGTTCCGTTACGAAAACCCCGAAAACCGCAGTTGGCGTTTTTCGTTCTTGCAAAAAGGCGTTAGTCAGAAAGACAGCACCTCCGCCAAACGCTACACATACGTTTTTGGACGCGAATACAATGCACGCACAGCCAACGAAAGGTTCAACAAACTTTGCGGCAAGATAGATGAAAACGGCGACTGCCTTGTAAGTGATGATGATTTGGAAGAGGCATTCTCGGTGGAGGCACTCACAAAGGAGTTTTACAACAGACTTTTCGATTGGTATCAGTGGGCAGTATTGCCTGAAACCAAAGTGTC
>CAJOGF010000188.1 GCA_905233995.1 uncultured Bacteroidales bacterium
TTGTACATAGGATTGAATGTTTTTTTATTTTTGGCACCTTTAAATTACTGAAAATCCGTTAATTGTACAACTTTTTTATATAAATTTTTTCTTAATTATTATAAATTTTTATTCCGCCAATGGGTATTTTGTTTAAAATTTTTTCGACGTTTTTCGAGGGGTGAAAACCTTAATTTTTTCCCCGATAAGATGTGATGCCGAACAAAATATGTTTTGCGGTTTGAAATTTAACTTGTTTAATTTCAAAATAATATTCGTCTTAATTCGTTGTTTATAATTTTTGCGAAAGTTGTTTAAGATTTTAGGATTATCGACATTTTTGGCAAAAAAGATTTTAGGATTATTGGCAGATTTGGCAAAAAAGATTTTAGGATTTTGAAAAATTTTGTATTTTTGCGGTTGTAAATCAAATTTTTAGGAACATGATATTCAAACGCAAACTATATACTCAAATGCTTGCTTGGAAAAACAGTAGGCAGGGCAAATCGGCACTATTAATAAAGGGTGCAAGACGCGTGGGCAAATCTACTTTGGTGGAGCAATTTGCCAAAAACGAATATAAATCTTACGTGCTGATAGATTTTTCATCTACTTCAAAACGTGTTGACGCGCTTTTTGAGGATATGATGGATTTGAATTTCTTTTTCTTGACGTTGAAAAATATTTTCAAGGTTCAACTTTTTGAACGTCTGTCTGTTATTATCTTTGACGAAGTTCAGTTTCAGCCTCTTGCACGTCAGGCGATAAAACATTTGGTGAAGGATGGCAGGTACGATTACATAGAGACAGGTTCGCTGATTTCTATCAAAAAAAATGTTCAAAACATCCTGATTCCCAGCGAAGAAACAAGTATGACACTTCATCCCATGGATTTTGACGAGTTTTTGTGGGCGACGGGCGACGAAATCACGCCTCAACAAATCCGAGAGGCCTACTCGATGGGGCGCAGCATGGGCGATGCCGTCCACCGTCAGTGGATGCGCTCTCTAAGGCTTTACATGCTCGTCGGAGGTATGCCGCAGGCAGTGGCCGCGTATTTGCAATACAATGATTTGCAAGAAGTTGACAACGCCAAACGTGAGATACTCGAACTGTACGAAAATGATTTTAGGAAAATTGATTCCACGGGACGGTCGTCTAAACTTTTCACTGCCATTCCAAGCCAACTCAACAGCAATGCTTCCCGTTATAAGGTAAGCGAGGTAATTGAAAACCAAACTGTTAATCGTGTAGCCGAAATAGTTGCGGACATGGAGGACAGCCAAACGATTGTAATGGCTTACCATGTCAACAATCCTGATGTGGAAATGGGAATGTTCAAGGATTTTTCGCGGTACAAGATGTTTTTTGCAGACACGGGATTGTTTGTAACGTTGGCTTTCAAAAATAAATCTTACACCGAAAATGTTATCTATCAGAAACTTCTGACAGACAAACTTGACTCTAACCTCGGTTATGTTTATGAAAATTTTGTGGCACAGTTGCTTCACACCGCCGGACATGAATTGTATTACCACACTTTTCCGTCCGAAAACGGCAATTACAACTACGAAATCGACTTCCTATTGACCAAGGGCAACAAACTGGTTCCAATGGAAGTAAAGTCGTCGGGGTACAAAACGCATAAATCTTTGGACGTTTTTTGTCAAAAATATGCGTCGAAAATCGGCGACAGGATTTTGCTCTACACCAAAGATTTCCAAAAAGACCAAACGATTAAATATCTGCCGATATATTTCGCTCCGTTAATTGTTTAAGATTTTAGGATTATCGGCAGATTTGGCAAAAAAGATTTTAGGATTATCGGCAGATTCCGTCCATTATCTCCAATGCTTCAACGTCGAGAGATGACCGTCGTACATTGCGCGGCGGGCGGCATCGCTCTGATTTTCAGGGTTTGGCATGTGGCTGATGAGAAAATCGAGCAACTGTTCCTTGGTCTTGTAGGTGAAATTGCCGTCGGTGTAGCACCATTTGCAATACTCCTCGTTGAAACTTCCGTCGGGATTGAGGCTCACCATCGAATCGTCCGTGAGCGGCATTCCGCAGCACTGGCAAAATAGCGTCTGCGGCGAGCCGAGCAAGGTGTTGATTGTTACCCCAAACTCTTTCGAGAGGGTTTTGAGCATTTCGGTGTTGGGCTGCGTTTCGCCTGTCTCCCAACGGCTTACGGCCTGACGGGTTGTGTTCACGCGCTCCGCCATCTGTTGCTGCGTGAGGTTGTGGTTTTCGCGTAAGGTTTTCAAAATTTCTTTTACTTCCATAATGTGATGTTTTTGTTGATTATTTATACCGCAAAGTTACAGCGGCAAAAGACACGTGTCAAGAAACACGTTGTTGCTTTTTGTTAAAAGAAGTTAAACGGGAGTTCTAAAAATTGCTTTTTCTTTGTCGCACTTCAATCTCAAAATCCTCATTTACAAGTAGTAAACTCCGGTTTTTCGATTCCGTGCGCCGCGAAAAATCTAATTTTTAGAAGCTCCCTAAAGGATAGTGGCGATGAAAAATTTAGTCCTGTCTGCCAAAAACAGCGGGATGTTGACAAGATTGCCATTGAGGTTAAGGTTTTTCATGCTAAACCGTATCCTAAGACGAGGCGAATATTTCTTCTGATATTCTATCAGGCTTTTACCCAAAGTGTTGACATCGGATTTCACTTCAATTGGTATTATCTCGTTGTTGTCAGAGAGGATAAAATCTATTTCGGCAGTGTTGCCGCTTGTCCAATATCTCAACGACTTATTATATTGTGCCACAAGACTTTGCAACACATAATTTTCTGCCAAAGCACCTTTGAACTCAGCAAAACCGGGTGTATTTGTAGTATAGACAGAGGCGTCCATTTCGGCGAGAACGCGGAGAATGCCTTGGTCTATGCAATAAATTTTGAAGGCGGAAAGGTCGTCGTATGCCTTGATTGGCACAGCGATTTTGGTCAAAGCGTTCACCTTACAGATAAGTCCTGCACGCTCTATCCATGTAAGTGCGTCCTCATATTCTCGTGCACGTGCACCAGTTTTCACTAATTGATACACAAACTTTCTATTTTCCTTAGCCAACTGTCCGGGCAACGATCGCCAAATCAAGTCAATCTTGTTGGCTGTGGCGGGTGCTGTATGTTTGATAAAATCGCTCGAATAATCGCGAAGAATATCATTAATTTTTTTGTCAATGTTTTCTACGCCGTTCATAATCAGTTCATTGGCAGGCTCAGGCATGCCGCCGCAAATGCAGTAAGCGGTAAAGTTTTCGCGAAGCCGGTCAAAAAAATAGTCTGGAATAGGCTCAATTGTGTTGATGCTGCAAAAATAATTGTAGGCATTGTTGTCTTTTGCCTCCAAAAACTCACTGAATGTCAACGGATACATATCCAAATGATTAACCTTGCCAACAGGAAACGATTGCCCCGGATGGTTGAGATAAACGCCAAGCAACGAACCTGCGCAGACAATGGCATATTGTGGCGCGTCTTCGCAAAAATACTTCAACGACTGCAACGCATCGTTACATTCTTGTATTTCGTCAAAGATAACAAGCGTTTTTTTGGGGTCAATCTTTTGTCCATGTATGTACGACAATTGCTCAATAAGCCGCAAAGGGTCGTTGGTGGTGGCAAACAACTGTTTTACAGCCTTGTCTTTGTCGAGACTAAAATAGGCTGTATTGTCGAAATGTAATCTGCCGAACACTTTGAGTATCCACGTTTTACCCACTTGCCTTGCCCCCGACAATATCAATGGTTTGCGCTCCGTAGAGTTGCGCCACGCCACCAAATCGTTTATAATCGTCCGTTTAAACATATTCTGCATTTTTTAAGCCCAAGTGCCGAAAATGTGAGAAAAATCACATTTTTGATATGAGAAATGTGTGAAAAATCACATTTTTGGCATTTGACGACAAAATTATCCATTATTCGCTAATAAAAAAAACAAAATTGAAGTTTTTTTTGTAAATTTGCGGTCAATACAATTATTAATTTTTCAAAGAAAGTGAACACATTTGAAGTTTTTAAGTTATTTCCAATAACGATAGAGAGTGCCAAGGACTTGGAACTCACTGATTCTGAGGGTAAAAAGTATCTCGACCTCTATGGCGGACACGGTGTCATCAGCATCGGTCACTGTCAGGAAGACTATGTGAAGGCCATTACGGCGCAGTTGAACAAAATCGGCTTCTACTCCAATTCGGTGTACATTCCGTTGCAAGAAGAATTGGCAGTTAAGTTGCAGAAACTCAGCGGATACAGCGACTACAAACTGTTTCTCGTGAACTCTGGCGCAGAGGCTAACGAAAACGCCTTGAAACTCGCCTCGTTCTACACCAACAGGAGCAAGGTGATAAGTTTTCACGGCGCATTTTTCGGCAGGACATCGCTTGCTGTCGCCGTTACCGACAACCCCGCAATTCAGGCTCCCATCAACAAAACCGACAAGGTGCTTTGGGCTACGCTCAACGACATCGAGTCTGTTAAGAAAGTGATAGACAGCGATGTAGCGGCTGTTATCGTTGAGGGCAT
>CAJOGF010000189.1 GCA_905233995.1 uncultured Bacteroidales bacterium
TTCATGAGGGATACAATTGACAAATCGTCTGACATCCAAACGGATGAATGGTCGGGGTACAAACCATTAACGTCAGAGTTCACTAATTTGACACAAAAAACATCTGGAAAAAAAGGAGGCAACTTTCCTCTTATGCACAGATTCATAATGACGTTCAAAGCATGGCTCAGAGGAACACATCACCATGTAAATAATCTGCAAGCGTACATCAATGAATATACATTCAGGTACAACAGACACATTAAGAAACGGGGTATATTCGAGAATCTTCTTGCGAAAGTCATCGCTCACCCTCCGAAAACATATAAGTTACTATATGCCTAATTATATAAATTAAAAACAACTTATAAAGCTAACAATTTTAATCATATATGGAATTTATATAAAAGAGGTGGCGAAAGCGTTGTTTATCCTCAAAAATGGGATACAAGCGAACTCAACGGAGCCAACAACAGCAAAACCGAGAGAGCAACTAACTTTCCTTTAAATGTTGTTGATTTCCACCTACCTTGCAAATTTGAAAAAGATTTTTTTAATAACCAAATTTTTGATAAAGAAAATTTGGGAAAAGCAGGAGATTATTATATCGTTAGAGATTTACGCACACGTGTAAGAAAAGAACCTGACGAATTAGCAGCGAACAATAATTTATTAGGCATAAGTAAAGCTGCTAATGTTTGGAATACTTCGCCGTTAATTTACAACGGTTATAAACCAACCTACAATATATTAGCAAGTTACGACAGTTTTTGTCTTAGGAGAGAGGATTTGGAGGGAGAAAAAACTCTCCAGTAACTGTATTGTTATAATTGGCTATATTATATTTTTGAAGTGTTTTTAATTCGGCTAAATCTTTGCGGCTTTTATTCCTTGTATCCGTTATTAAATATAAATCTCCGTTTTTACCTAAATTATTTTGCTCAAAAATTTTGTTATCTAAAGAATTTAAATTATTTTTGCTTGCACATGGAAAACGGAGTTCAACAAAATAAAAAGGTTGCAAGTTTTCCACCTTTAATCCGTTGAAATTATTGGTGGGGTACGTAAATTTTAACTTGCTGCCGTTTTTCATGTATTTTTTATATATTTTATCAAAATCTTTTAAAAATGCCGTTTTTAAAAAAAACATTTTTTGCAGTAGGTATAAAATTAAAGTCTTAGGAGAGAGAATTTGGAGGAAGAAAAAACGCTGAATGGCGGATTGACCACCACGTAGCCGTCGGGATAGTCGTAGTTCTCGAAGTCGCCTCCGAGGTAGAACGGACGCACTATCGGCGCATCATCCAGTTGGTACTTCTCGCGCACCCACCCAAGCACGGCATCATACACCACCTGCGGAGTGTAGCAGTCGTCGGTGGTCTTTTTCGGCTTAAACTTCTCTACAAAGCCGTCGTAATCGTAGAAAAGCGTTTTATTTTGTGATGTTGCTCTCATTTCCTTATTTCGTTAACTTGGAAAATCTTTCATTTTTATTTGTTGGTTCAAATATTGTTTGTACGTTTGTGCCATCAAGTCGGTGCGCGACTCTGCGGATTCGCTGACACTGCGAATGGCACACAATTATATGTGTATCATTTTTTATATAGGATTCTTAATTCAGAATCTTTTTTTATCCAAACTTCTATAATTTCAACACCTCTGTTTATTTGCTCTGTGTCTTAGGAGAGAGGATTTGGAGGGAGAAAAAACTAATGTATCAGAAAAGGATTCTTTGAATGGAGTTACCCAATAAAAAAGAATGATTATTCACCCTCTAAAATGAAATTTAAATGAAGAAAATATGTATTTCAACGCTAATTTCAATAGCGTTATTTCTCTTACTATTAGAAATTTTGAGTTTTTCGTGGAATAAATATGATATAGCGAGTGGCATTCTGGTAAGGTATGGAGTAATTGTTGATGTCATTTCTTTGCTGTCTTTGTTATTAGTAAAACTAATTAAGGGCAAATATTGGAGTATACTTGTATGTGTCGGTGTTGTAGTAGCCCAATTTTTATATTGGAAGCCTTATGAACTAATGCCATTTTGTTGTTTTTTGTCTTCTATAATAGTTATTGCATTATATTTTTATGTTATAAATACATAAATCTAAAAGAGTAAAAGAAGAAATGTCATATTTCTCATAATTGTAGAGATTATGGTTGTTGAGTTACGTCGTTTGTCTTGGGAGAGAGGATTTGGAGGGAGAAAAAACAGAGTTAGGAGGAGAGATTGTTGATTCTCAAAAAAATTTTACGAATTAGGCATTTTGTTACTTAAATAAAAATTCTTACCTTTGCCCTCAATATAAAACATCCGACTATGAACATCGAAAAATTTCGCGAATACTGCCTTTCAAAACCGCACGTTACCGAGGATTTCCCCTTCGACGATGATTTGCTGACATTCCGTGTCTGCAACAAGATATTTGCCTGTATTGCAATGAGCAACCCCGAACTTGCCGTTATGAAGTGCGACCCTGAACGCGCCCTCGAACTCCGCGACCAATACTCCGCCATTGAAGGCGCATTCCATTGGAACAAGAAATTTTGGAACCAAATCCACTTCAACGGCGACTGCGGCGACAAGTTGATTCTTGAACTCGTCAATCATTCGTATCAGGAAGTGGTGAAAAAATTGCCGAAAAAGGAAAGGGAGGCGGTGTTTTAATTATTTTTCACCGCCCTTCCCATTTCCGTATAGAATCGTTAATAGCCAATGACACTTTACGTGCTCCAATAGGATTACAATGAGCCCAATCGCGCATATCAAGGCTGTCAACAATAAATTCAGACTGTACAAAATTAATGAAATATACATTTTTGAGTCCCTTGTATTTTTCTGCTATTTTGTCAAGTTCTTCAACCCGTGAATATTTCAACCAAACATCAATGTAAGAATCTTTTGTAACAGGCGGTGTCAATAGAATCAATTTTAAATTTCTTGATTGACATAGATTTACGATGCTATCTACAAATCTTTCCTCATCATTGATAGGCGAATTTGAAAACCATTTTTGATGAACATTTTCCCTTTCGGCATCTGTCCATTTGTGTGGTTGATATGTTATAAAACCGTCGTCCTCCATGTGTTTTTCGTCATTGTCGCCACTCAGAGCCGTTTTAATGGCTGGAATTCCGCCCAATATATAATAATTGTATCCATCATAATAATCCGCGCCGTAATGAATCGCGTAATTGTACAAATTGATTTCCCCTTCTCCACCAGGGACAATTTGCCTTGAATGGAACGTAGAAGTGTTGAAATTAAAAATAACCCATTCCAAATTAGGCATTTTATCCGCAAAACGCTTCAACAGACAATAATCCATCCGTGCTGGCTGCGACGATTCAGATGCATTAAAGCCCTTTTTATCAATCAAATGCGGAATCACAGACATCATAGTGCTTGACGGACCAAGAACAAGCAATTGCAAAGAATCAGAATGATCCGCCAAATATTCAACACGACGTTTGTAATAGTTGTCCTTCGGACATGTTTCCAAAATATACTCCATGCAAACAAGCCCAATTATCACCACCGCCATCACCGGCACCACAACTTTTACTAAAAAATCTTTCATCTCTTTTAAAATTGCATATAAATAAACTCCTTAACTGCATCGCCCCTGAAAATCACGATAAAAATTATCAAGGCAATAAGTTGTAAATCAAGCCACAACGGTTTCTCAGTTTTTAGAATCGAAAACTTGAACTTGCCTTCGTCCAAATAGTCCTTTGCCAAAAGAATCATCAACGAAAACAAGAAAATCTTTTTGCCTCCGACATTGCACATCGAGCCTAATCCAGTGAAACACTGCGCAATAGTACTAAACGCCGCACTCATACTCTCACTCCTGAAAAACAGTAAAGCCGTTGCTACCAAAAGATATGTCAAGCCCATTTTCAAAAGGTTTGTCGGTGAAATCAGCCAACCGCCAAGCCACGTGATTTTTGCCTTTTTATTCATTTTTCCCGACAAAATCAACGGGATAAAAAGCAGTCCGTGAAACAGTCCGAAGAAACCGAAAGTCCAATTTGCACCGTGCCAAAAGCCGACTGTAACAAGGTTGATAACCACCGCCAAAATCAATCCCAAGTTTCCCAAGTCGCGAAATTTGATATTGAGCGGCATAAATACATAATCCGTCAGCCAGCCCGTCAGCGAAATGTGCCAACGTCGCCAATATTCAGCAACGTTTTGTGCAAAAAACGGACGGCGGAAATTTTCGGCAACCTCCAAGCCCGCCAAACGTCCGATACCAATTGCCATATTGGAATAGCCAGAAAAATCAGCGTACATTTGCAACGGATAAAGCAACGTCGCAATGCCAATCGACAACGCGCCGTAATCCTGATAGTTATTGAAAACAGCATCCACGTACTCGCCCATTCTGTCGGCTATACAAACCTTTGTAAACCAGCCCCATACGAACATTTTTACGCCGTCCGTCAAGAAAGAATAATCGGTAAAAACTTGTTCGGACGGTCAATAGGACCAGCCATAATGCACGGGAAAAAAGCCACGTATGCCGCAAACGCTACAAAATCTCTTTCGGCAGACATCTTTCGACGGTTGATTTCAAGCACGTAACTTACCAACCGGAACGTGAAAAACGAAATTCCGAGCGGCATCAGGATTTGAAACGTCGAAATTTCCGTATTGAAACCCAATGCGCTGAACAACTGCACAAAACTGTCTATGAAGAAGTTGAAATACTTGAAATACAGCAACGGTAACAAGCACAGAACCGCCGAAAACATCGCGAATCTGTTTGCTTTCTTGTTGTCTTTCTGCACAAAATCCTCGATTTTCAGTCCCAAAAAGTAGGTCATAATTGTCATTACGGCAATCACGGGAATCATTTTTAAATCCGCAATTCCGTAAAACAAGTAACTGAAAATCAATAATATCCAATTCTGAATTTTGCAGCGTTTGTAAAATATGTGATATATTACAAAAAACGCTACAAAAAACAGAAAGAAATTAATCGAATTAAATTCCATTATGCCAATTTTTTGCTGATGTTGTCAATCATTTCGCCGACGTTCTTCCATGAAAGAATCTCCGCCGAGGTGAATTTGATTTTGAAGTCTTTTTCGATTGCGACAATGAGTTGAATGTGCGAAAGCGAATCCCACTCCTCGATGTCATTTGCAGTTGTTGTGTCCGCGAGTACGATTTCCTCATTGTCGAGAACATCGCGGAAAATCTCTGTTACCTGAGAAAGAATTTCTGATTTTTCCATTTTGTGTAGAATTATTTTTCTTTGATAAATACTTGTTTTTCCTGATAACTGTCAACGTCCAAAACCCAAAGGTTTTCCTTGCCTTCCACGGGCGCAAATCCCAATTTCGGATAATGGTCTTTGACCATCGAATTTTTCAAAGTCGGGATATATTCGCCGGTAATGGTTTTGAAACCGGTTGACTTGGCGTAATTTACGATTGCGTTGAGCGTAAAATTCTCCATTCCGCGCTTCAATACGCGGCAACTCATCAACCATGTATCAATGAAAAGGTCTTTAAGTTCGTTCCTTTTCTCCAAAACGATTACGCAAATCATTCCGTTGTCGCCGAAACGGTCCTCGAGCGTAAACGAAAAACACTTGTGATTGTCAGAATTTTCAAGCCGTGCGATGTCCTCTTCTGTGTAACGTATAGTTCTGAGATTGAATTGGTTGGAACGTTGCGTAAGTTGAGCAATCCTCGGCGTGAGAAACTTGGTAAAGCCCTGAACTTCTGATACCATATTGAGGCTTTTTAAGAAACCGCCCTCGTCGGCAAACTTTTTACGTTCCGTAATCCTTTCAGCCTCAACTTGATACTGTTTGGTTCTGTCCTTGTCGCCCGATGAAAAAGAAGCCGTTTCAAACAGGTTTTCGCTGTAAAGAAATTCCAAATAATCCGCCGGATCTTCGGGCAGTTCGGGGACGGAAATGCCGCTGATATTCTCGCGGACGATATTCCTTTCAAACGGATTGTCGTCAATGAAAACCATAGAATCGAAGGCGATGTTCAGGATTTGCTGAATGTTCATAATGTTTTCGACCTTGGTATCCCAATTAGCCGTAAACACCGCAATATCAGAAAGTTTGAGAACCATTTCGGGATGTTTCACAAACGGTTCTTTGGCGGTTTCTTCGTTGTTTTTTGAACATACAGCAAGAATAATTCCGCGCTCTTTGAGTTGCTTAATCCAAAGTTGAAGTTCGGTGAAAGCCTTTCCAATTCCGAGACCGTGTCCGAGTTTAATGTTTTCGATGCCGTCGTCACCGATAACACCGCCCCAAAGCGTGTTGTCCAAATCCATAATCAGACACTTCTTGAATTTGCCGAGTACTGCGGCTGTGATGTCAACTATTCTTTGCGCCACATACGGTACGAAATCCACCGACAAAACCATTTCCGTGGAAGTATAGACCGACGAATCGAAACAGAAATCCCGTCCGAATTTATTTTGCAAACTTGACAAATCGCAGATAAAAACATCGGAATATTGCTCTGCAAATTCCATCAAAAGATAGTTGATTTTTCTGTTTTGGTAAATAAAAGACTGCGCCGTTTTGTTGCCGTACTGACCGAAAACACCGTCGTCAATTTCGGGATAGTTGCAGATGATAAGTTTTGAGTTCAGAAGTCCTTTCGCCTCTTTTAAGAAGTCAATGCGCTTTTGAGCAGCGTTAGGTTTGTCGCAAGAAGACATTGATTCAAAGGAGGTTAAATATTTGTGCGTTGATTGAAAAATCACAGTAAACTGTGGTTGAAACTTATGTAAATCGCTTTCCGGATCGAAAATCTGTTGTTCGACCTGATTAAATTCCGCTTCGAAAAGGTCGGCGTAAAATCCGTTCTGTTGAGCCGCGCCTTTGATTGCGGTTGCAAGAAATTGTGTCGCCGTGTCGCCGAGCAATGCAATTTTGACTTTCGGCAAAGTTGTGTCCGCGTTTTTAGCCGCTTTTTTAAGGGTTTTAAAATCTGAAACCACTTGATATTCAAACTTTTTGTCCCCACAATCCCGAAACAGGAACGTTAACAATGCCATAAAAAAAGACGTGGGATTTTTTCTTTACATCGCTCGCTCCCACACTACGAGGCTCTGGCATTGCCCAATCGTCAGAAACGAGCAACACCGAAAGCCCCACGTTTTTATGCATACGACAAACCTTACGGTTTGAGATATTACATAACCGCCGGGCATTACAATGTTGCTTTGGTTTTGACGATTTTACATCGAAACTGCCAGATTCCGTAGTGTCAAAAACAAAGCGCAAAAGTAACGCCTCTTAAAAAAGTATTATCCTTCGCCCCTTCCGCCCCTGAGGGCTTTCGGAGTTGAAAGACGGCGCAAAGTTAGATATTTTTTTAGAACAGAGAAAAAAATTGGGATATTTTTTTTAATTTTGCAGCCAAAATAATTTGTTAGTTAAAAATGGAAGTAACAAATTTCGGATATTATTGGTTGGATACGTGGGTGTTGGCAAATGTGATACAACTCACCACGCAGGATTTTTGTCGCCGTCATCTCAACCGCACCAACGACCCTTGCGGACGTCAGTACGACCAAATGACACAAGCAGCGCGTTCTGTTCCTGCAAACATAGCCGAAGGCAATTCGCGTCATTCCACATCCAAAGAAACCGAAATGAAACTCACCGATGTTGCACGGGCGAGTTTGGCGGAGTTAGCCAACGACTATATCAATTGGTTGTTGACACACGAACAGATACCGTGGTCAGTACAATCCGACGAATACAAAAAAATTGCCTACATCCGTCTCGACCGTTCCAACTACAAAGACGACGTACAGCACCAAAGTTGCATCCATATTTTGAGTCAGAAACACAAATTTGATGAGTGGCTAAATTCAAACGATTCCATTATTGAAGCAAATTGTCTGTTAATACTTTGCAATCGTCTGATAATGATGCTTAAAAAGCAGATAACCAATCAGTTGGAAACATTCCGCGAAGAAGGCGGCTTTACCGAGGCATTAACGGCAGAGCGTCTTGCATACCGCGAGGAACAAAGCGTCCAAACCGATGCTCCAAAATGCCCCAAATGCGGCAAACCAATGCTAAAACGTATGTGCAAAAAGGGTGTTAATTCAGGAAAAGAATTTTGGAGTTGCTCGGCATATCCCAACTGTAATGGAACAAGAAGTTTGATATGATTGATTATTAATTGATTTTTGTAATAACGTAATTTCCGTAATATCGTTATTCCGATTATCATAACGAAAAAGAATATTATGCAAAACCGCTACACCCTCTTGCAATCGCAATTAGCCTCTCGCGTTCTCCTTCTCGATGGCGCGATGGGAAGCCTTATTCAGGGCTATGGACTTTCGGAAGACGACTTCACCGGCGAACGTTTCAAAAATATCACGCCGCAGATGAAGGGCAACAACGATATTCTGAATATTACCAAACCGCAGGTAATCAAGGATATACACACCCGATATTTGAAAGCCGGATGCGACATTATCGAAACCAATACCTTCAACGGCACTTCGATTTCGCAGGCGGATTACAACACGCAGGAGTTCGTCTATGAGATGAATTTTCAGGGCGCAAAAAACGCTCGCGAAATGGCTGATAAGTTCTCCACCGAGGATAAACCGCGTTTTGTGGCGGTCCCGGTTTTCGCGAGGTAACTTTCGACGATATGGTAGCGGCTTATACTGAGCAAGTTAGAGGACTTTTGGACGGCGGCGTGGATATATTTTTGGTGGAGACGTGTTTTGACACTATCAACATAAAGGCGGCGTTGTACGCTATAAATCAAGAACTTGAACAGCGCAACATCGGCAAATTCCCAATAATGGTTTCGGCAACTATCGCCGACAAATCGGGCAGAACGCTTGCAGGTCAGACAGTTGAGGCGTTGCTCTATTCGGTTTCGCATATCGATTTGCTCACCATCGGCTTAAACTGTTCGTTTGGCGCACGCGACCTAAAACCATACTTGAAAATCCTCGGCGAAAAGTCGGTTTTCAGGATTTCGGCGCACCCAAATGCGGGACTTCCCAACCAATTTGGGCAGTACGACCAAACGCCTGAAATGATGCAGGAACAGATTCAGGAGTACTTGGACGAGGGTCTTGTAAACATAATCGGCGGCTGTTGTGGCACCACGCCTGAGCATTGCGCCAAAATGGCAGAGATTCTTGCAACCGCCAAGCCTCACCGTCCCGCCGAAAATCATCACGAAATGCGGCTTTCTGGTCTCAATCCGTTGATTGTTAGCAAAAAAGAGAAACCATTCTTTAATGTTGGCGAGCGTTGCAACGTGGCAGGTTCGCGAAAATTTCTCCGCCTTATTAACGAAAAAAATTACAACGAGGCTCTCGAAATTGCCCGCAAAGAAGTGGAGGAAGGCGCTGATATTATTGACGTTAATATGGACGACGCAATGCTCGACGCCAAAGCCGAAATGGTAACTTTCCTTAACCTTTTGAAATCTGAACCCGACGTGGCAATCAAGCCCGTGATGATAGATTCGAGCAAGTGGGATGTGATTGTTGCGGGTCTTAAATGCTTGCAAGACAAGGCGATAGTCAACTCGATTTCTCTCAAAGAGGGCGAAGAAAAATTCCTCGACCACGCACGCACAATCCAAAAATTTGGCGCAGCAACGGTGGTGATGGCTTTTGACGAAAAAGGTCAGGCAGACACCTTTGAACGCCGCATCGAAATTTGCAGCCGTGCATATAAGTTGCTGACAGAGAGGCTCAATTTTAATCCCGAAGATATTATTTTCGACCCCAACGTTTTGGCAATTGCAACGGGTATCAGCGACCACGACAACTACGCCGTGGATTTCATCAAAACCGTTACGTGGATAAAAGCCAACCTTCCATACGCCAAAATCAGCGGCGGCATTAGCAACCTATCTTTCTCATTTAGAGGTAATAACCCTGTGCGCGAGGCTATGCATTCTGTTTTTCTGCATTACGCCGTGGCGGAGGGAATGGATATGGGCATCGTAAACCCCGCCGCAATGATTAAATACGAGGACATCGACCCCGAACTGCGCCCAAAAGTGGAGGACGTGGTGCTCAACAAAGACCCCGAGGCGGGCGAGCGGCTTGTGGAATACGCCGAAATTGCAAAGGCGAAAGCTACCGGCAAAAAAGTTGAAAAAGACATCGAATGGCGACATCTGAGCGTTGAGGAGCGGTTGCAGTATGCTTTACAAAAAGGTATTTCGGAGTTCCTGCCTGTTGACATTGAGGAGGCTCTCCAAAAATATCCCAACCCTGTGGAAATCATCGAAAAACCGCTGATGAACGGTATGAACATCGTGGGCGAATTGTTTGGCGCGGGCAAGATGTTTTTACCGCAAGTGGTTAAAACAGCGCGAGTTATGAAACAAGCTGTGGAAATTCTCAAACCTGTAATCGAGGAGAAAAACGCAGGCGGAGCATCGTCGGGCAAGATAATTATGGCAACCGTAAAAGGCGACGTTCACGACATCGGCAAAAACATCGTCTGCGTGGTGATGGCGTGCAACAATTTTGATGTCATCGACCTTGGTGTGATGGTTCCCACCGAAAAAATCGTTGAAGAAGCCATTGCGCAAAAGGCTGATGCTGTGGGACTTTCAGGATTGATTACTCCATCGTTAGACGAAATGATAAACGTTGTTAAGGCAATGGAAAAGGCTGGATTGCGGATTCCTGTGATGATTGGCGGCGCAACCACATCGGAACTTCATACCGCCGTCCGCATTGCTCCAAACTATTCAGGACCTGTGTGTTACGTTAAAGACGCATCGCAAAACGCATACGTGGCAACGGCTTTGATTACCAAAAATCAGGATTTTTTAGACAAACTCAAAAAACGTCAGGCAGAGTTGCAACGTCAAAACGCCGAACCATCTGCCGTTCAGCCTGTTGCAGAGTCCGCCACAAACACCAACTTGCCAAA
>CAJOGF010000190.1:0-4162 GCA_905233995.1 uncultured Bacteroidales bacterium
GGCAAAAGTGGACGAAGCTTTTGCAAGATGGGCTATACCTAATGGGCAATTACAAACCCTATGCTCATTTAAAAGAAAATATTAATGTCGTTTACTATAAATATGTAATTTCGCCTTAAAACACGCTTTTCTTTTTGAAAAATAGTGTCAGCGAAATTACATATTTTGAATTTTCTTTTATTTCACTTGAATTTTTATTTCAGCAGGTTTTAACCCTTTAGAAGAAATATTCAATGTTGACACACCTTGCAAAGATGTCGCTTCAAGTGCTACAACTAATTGTCCGTGAAAGACTTTCATGGAGGAACTAACAAAACTTTCAGTAGAAGTTGCGTCTCCGTTGCAAGCCGAATTATAACGCAAAGACTCTCCTTTTACAGAAAAATTCAAACTATTAGAAGCATCAGGACATAAATTGCCATCTTTATCAACAACGCTGACAGTAACAAAACTCATGTCAGGACAATCCAACGCTTTACCGTTTTTCATAGCGGTTGCGCTCAACACATCTCTATCAGCAGAAAGAACAATATGATGTGGTTTTCCAGCGGTGCGGACTATTTTTTCAGCGGCTTTGTTGCCGTTTTTGTCATAACAAACAACCTTAATCTCACCCGGCTCATACTTAACATTCATCCAACGAAGACGATAACGATTAAGACGATTTTTATTTTCCGAAACGTTAGGGTCAGCAAATTTTGACATGTCGCCCCACGGCATTTTTACGTCTATGCGATTTTGACGGTATTCGTCAAGCGAAATGTCAATATGTCTTAAACGACCTTGTGATTTTCCATTAACAAAAAGTTCGGCTTCAGGATACGAAGTATAGCAAAAAACTGGCGTTACTTTGCCTTCACGACCGGGGAAAGTCCAATGCGGCAAAATATGAACCGTTTCCTTATCTTTTGCCCAATGCGTGCGATAAAGATAAGCACGGTCTTTAGGAAGTCCAGCAAGGTCAAAAATGCCAAAATACGAACTACGCGAGGGCCAATAATCATCGTAAGGAGTAGGTTCGCCAAGATAGTCAAAACCTGTCCAAACAAATTCTCCCGTAACCCAAGGGGCTTTGTCTTGCCAAATCCAATCATCGTCGGGAAGATTGCTCCAAATGCAAGATTCCATGTCATAACTTGAAATCTGAAGGTCTTCGTAAGTATCGCCGTGATTTTCTTCAACAGGAAACTTATAAACACCGCGCGAACTTACCGTACTTGCGGTTTCAGTGCCGAGAATGGTGCCAAGAGGTGAAGAATTGTGTCCTAAGTCATAAACATGAAGACGATAGTTAAACCCCGGAATGTCAGTTGACTGAAATACTCCCGATTCAACAGAGGCGACACCCCGATCCAAACCTTGAGTACAAAGTCGTGTATTGTCAAGAGAATGAATAAGTTTTTGAATTTCACGAGTATAATAAAGTCCTTTTGACTCGCCTTGTTCGGGAATTTCGTTTCCGATACTCCACATTATAACGCTCGGACGGTTTCTGTGGACAAGAATAAGATTTTCAAAATCCCTTTGCCACCAAGGACGACCGTCGGAATTTGGCGAAGAGTTGTCAACTTTTTCAAAAAATTTGGCATAACCATTCTCGCATTTAGGATAAACCCACATATCGCAACTTTCAGCCATGACCATCATGCCCATTTCGTCGCAAATCTCTGTCTGCCAAGGTGCTGGCATATTATGACTTGTACGAATTGCATCGCAGCCAATATCTTTCAAAAGTCTTATCTGACGGCGAAAAGCCGCCTTATTGAACGCCGCTCCCAACGAGCCAAGGTCGTGATGAAGGCACACTCCTTGAATTTTTCTAACTTTACCATTAAGTTTAAAACCTTCTGAATCGTAAGCAATAGTTCTAACTCCAATTTTTTCGGTTTTGAAATCAACAGATTTTCCGTCCTGAAAAAGTTCGGTTTCAAGGGTATAAAGTTCTGGATTTTCTGGTGACCATAGAGATGGATTTTTCAGAAGCAAAACTTGTTCTGTTTCAAGGCTTTGACTAATATTTTTTTCGCTTTTTGCAACTTCAGAACCAAGGCTATTTTTCAAACGATGAACAACTTTTAGTGAGGCATTATTATCAACATCTTTTCTTATTTGTGTTGTAATTGTAATTCTTGCCTCTTCTGCTTTGTTTCCATTAATGTTTTTAATAGCGGTTGTCCGCGAAAAAATTCCCCAAGTTTTGATTCCATTTTTTTGAGAAAGTACCATTCTTACAGGACGATACAAACCTGCTCCCGGATACCAACGGCTACTACCTTGAACATTATTCAAATGAACTGCTATACAATGATTTCCAGTTTTCAAGCCGCCGTCTTTGTTTTGTAAAATTTTGGTGATGTCAAGACAAAAAGTATTGTAACCGTATGCCCAATAACCTGCTAATGTTCCGTCAACATAGACTTTTGGTTCTGACATTGCACCATCAAAAATAAGTTCAGCATGGGAATAACCATCAGAAATGTTGACAATATTTCTATACCAACCTTCGCCAATCCAAGGCAAAGAGCCTGTGCGACCAGTTTTTTCGGTTGCTTCGGTTTCACCATTTTGAACAATTGCAACAACTTGCTTGTCAATTTCTTTGTCGAAAGGTCCCGAAATTGCCCAATCGTGCGGAATTGTAACATTTTGCCATTTAGAATCATTAAACGATTGTTGCTCTGCACCTTGCGGATTTCCTAACGAAAACTTCCAACCGCTGAGCAGCAATTCTTCATAACTTTGCGCCTTTAAAATACCAACAGCGCACAAAAAAAATAAAGTAACAAAAATTTTTCTCATATCTTGAATTTTTTTAGGGTAAAGATATGAAAAAAATTACAAAAAAAGCATTTTGACAAAGTTTTTTTTGACCAAAGCAATCATTTTTGTTTCATCTCTTTCAAAATTGTTTCATTGTAACAAATTTGATACTCTTTGAACGTTTTTTTATATCCTGACGCTGCGTTTAGCCATAATTTAGCCGTCGGAAAGCAAAACTATTTTTTTTAACTTTAAAACTTAAAAACGCAATGAAAAGACTGAAAATGTTTCTGACGGGCTTGTTGCTCGTGTTTGCAAGTACGGCACTGTACGCGCAGACAGAAATTGCAGGTACTGTAACCGACGAGGCGGGGGAACCAGTAATAGGTGCAACCGTCGTCGTCAAAGGTTCAACCAACGGCACAATCACCGACCTCGACGGTAATTTTCGACTCACCGTCGAAGACGGCGCAATGCTCATAATCTCTTACATTGGCTACCAGCAGACCGAAGTCGCTGCTGCCAATAATATCAAAATTGTCCTCAAAGAAGACCTCGCCGAGATTGACGAAATCGTGGTTACTGGTTATTCGGTTCAAAAAAAATCTGACCTCACCGGCGCGGTTTCGGTAGTTAAGACCGACGACATTGCCAAGCAAAACGAGAACAACCCTCTCAAAGCAATGCAGGGACGTGTGCCGGGTATGAATATTTCTGCTGACGGTTCGCCTTCGGGTTCGGCTACGGTAAGAATCCGTGGTATCGGCACTCTCAACAACAACGACCCGCTCTACATCATCGACGGCGTGCCAACTAAATCCGGTATGCACGAACTCAACGGCAACGACATCGAATCTATCCAAGTCTTGAAAGATGCCGCTTCTGCCTCTATCTACGGTAGCCGCGCTGCCAACGGCGTTATCATCATCACCACCAAACGCGGCAAGGAAGGCAAGGTAAAGGTAAATTTTGACGCAAGTATCGCTATGCAAAACTACACCAACAAACTCGACGTTTTGAATACCAAAGAGTTTGGACAAGTGATGTGGCAAGGTTACGTTAACGATGGTCTCGACCCCAACCAAAACGGTCTCGGCTACAAATACGATTGGAGTTATGACAACAACGGCGTTCCCGTGCTCAATGGCATCACAATGAACAAATATCTCGACGCCGCCGGCACTACTCCCGCCGCCAATACCGATTGGTTCGACATCACAACACGCACAGGCATTATTCAGCAATACAATCTCTCTGTCAGCAACGGTTCGGAGCGCAGTTCGTCGTTCTTCTCGTTGGGATATTACAAAAATGATGGTATTATCAAACATTCTGATTTTGAGCGTTTTTCGGGACGTTTGAATACTGATTACGATATTGTAAAAACCGACAGCAGAAGCAT
>CAJOGF010000190.1:4195-8621 GCA_905233995.1 uncultured Bacteroidales bacterium
GGCTCCGGGCGGATTTGTTGAAAACGTGTTACAGTTCAACCCCTCGTTGCCGGTTTACACCACGAGCGGTGAATTTGCAGGTCCCGTAGGTGGCTATCCCGACCGCGAAAACCCGCTCGCCAGACTTGAACGCAACGCCGACAACCGTTATACTTATTGGCGTACTTTTGGCGATGTTTACCTCAACATCAGCCCCATTAAAAACCTCAATATCAAAACCACCGCAGGTATCGACTACGCTCAGAAACAACAGCGAATTTTCACTTATCCCGTCACCGAAGGCACTGTTGCAAATCCGATTAACGGCATAGAAGCAAAACAAGAACATTGGACCAAAATGATGTGGAACGCCGTTGCAAGTTATATGTTTGGCAAGGGAATCCACAGCGGCGATGTACTCGTTGGCGTGGAGGTCAACAAGGAAGACGACCTCGATTTCAGCGGCAAGAAATACGATTTTGCAGTTTTGACACCCGAATATATGTGGCCCGGCGCAGCAGTTGGAGAGGCTGAGGCTTACGGTGGCGCAGGTGGTTACACATTGGTATCGTACTTTACAAAGGCTAATTATACTTTGATGAACAAATATCTCGCAAGCGTTACATTGAGGTACGACGGTTCGAGCCGTTTTGGTGAAAACAAACGTTTCGGTCTGTTCCCCTCGGTGAGCGCAGGTTGGAAAATTAGCGAAGAAAATTTCTTGAACGACATCGCTTGGCTCGAAAGCCTCAAAATCCGTGCAGGTTGGGGTCAGACAGGTAATCAGGAAATCGACAACACAGCACGTTACACCCTTTACCGCAGCAACTACGGCGAGGCTCAGTTTGGCGGTCAAAGTTACGGCACAAGCTACGACATCGAAGGCGTCAACGGCGGACATCAATTATCAAGCGGTTTTAAGCGCGACCAACTCGGCAACGACGACCTCCAATGGGAAACCACAACACAATTAAACGTCGGTCTCGATTTTGGATTCTTCAAAAACGCGCTTTACGGTTCGTTTGATTGGTTTAAGAAAACTACCACCGACATCCTCGTCAATATGCCCGGTATCGGTGTAATGGGCGAAGGCAGTTCTCAATGGATTAATGCTGGCGAAATGGAAAACACTGGTATCGAACTTTCAATCGGCTACCGTGGCGGCAAAAAGAAATTCACCTACGACATCAACGCCAATATCGGCACTTATCAAAACGAAATCACCAAACTTCCCGAAACTATCGCCGCAAAAGGCACATTCGGCGGCAACGGCGTAGAAAGCGTTGTTGGACATCCGATGGGCGCGCAAGTGGGCTATGTTTACGACGGCATTTTCTGCAATCAGGACGAAATCGACCGCCACGCCTCACAAGACGGTGCAGGTATCGGTCGCATCCGTTGGAAAGATTTGAATGGCGACAATGTTATCAACAGCGAGGATCAAAAATGGATTTATTCGCCCGTGCCAGATTTCACTTGGGGTATCAACCTCTATTTTCAATACAAGGATTTCGATTTGACGATGTTTTGGCAAGGCGTTCAGGGTGTTGATGTTATCAGCGACTTGAAAAAAGAAACCGACCTTTGGAGCGGTCTCAATATCACCAACCTCAACAAGGGCACACGTCTTCTTGACGCTTGGACACCCAACAATCAGTCGTCGGACATTCCCGCTGTTAGCACAATGGACAACAACAACGAGAAACGTGTAAGCAGTTATTTTGTAGAAAATGGTTCATACGCCAAACTCCGCACCATTCAGTTTGGTTATAATCTGCCAAAAGAGATTTGCAAAAAGATTTCCGCAGAGCGAGTAAGGTTTTACGCTTCGGCACAGAACCTCTTGACAATCAAATCGAAAAAGTTTTCAGGTGTTGACCCCGAAAATGCCAACTTCGGCTACCCGATTCCTGTAAACGTAACTTTCGGTATTAATGTATCATTCTAAAATTTGTAATAATATGAAAAACAAAATATTATCCATAGCATTGATACTTGCGGCGGCAGCGGGATTGCCATCTTGCTCCGAAATGCTTGACGAGAACATTCCGCAAGGCACACTCAGCGACGTTCAGGTGCAGACACCCGAAAACGCCGAGGCAATGGCAGTATCGGCATACGCAATTTTCACCACCGCAGAAGACATCAACTCGTCGTTTTCGATGTGGAATTTCGACGTGCGCAGCGACGATGCCTACAAGGGCGGCAACGGCACAAGCGACGGCGACGTGTTCCATCAGTTGGAAATTCAACAAGGCGTGCTCGTTACCAATTGGAACATCAACGATATGTGGGTGCGTTTGTACAACTGCATTTCGAGGGTTAACGCGGCATTGGCACTTCTCGAAGGTTGCGACGATAGTTTTGCAATGAAGCAGACCCGCATTGCCGAGATGAAATTCCTTCGCGGTTATGCTCATTTCCTTCTCAAAAGGCTCTACAAGAATATCCCTTTCGTTGTTGACGAGCATTTGGATTACGAAGGCTACAACAATCTCTCCAACACTCAGTATTCCAACGACGAAGGTTGGGCGTTGATAGCCAAGGATTTGGAAGAGGCTTTCAACAATCTTCCCGAAGTTCAGGACGACAAAGGCCGCCCGTCGAAGGCTGCGGCAGCCGGTTTGCTTGCCAAGGTTTATCTCTACAAGGCTTACCGTCAAGGAGATCCTCAGAGCAACAAGGTAACGGAAATCAACACCGCCGACCTCGAAAACGTTGTCAAATACACCGACCAGTCGCTTTATGCTGGTTACGGTCTTGAAAGCGATTTTCACAACAATTTCCGCCCCGAAGAGCAGTTTGAAAACGGTAAAGAAAGCGTTTGGGCAATTCAGTATTCGCGCAACGACGGCTCTACATACGGCAATCTCAATTGGAGCAACGGCCTGATTCCGCCCAACATTCCCGGCGCAACAGACGGCGGCTGCGACTTTTACAAACCGTCACAAAACCTCGTGAACGCTTTCCGCACCGGCGACGACGGTTTGCCGCTCTTTGACAATTTCAACAGCGAGTATTACGACATCGCCAAAGACAACGCCGACCCAAGATTGTTTTTGACAGTCGGAATGCCCGGTCTGCCTTATATGTTCAACAAGAATTTTATGATGGACAAGACAAGCATTTGGAGCCGTTCAAACGGTTTGTACGGTTATTATGTAACACTCAAACAGAACGTTGACCCCGCATTGATTGGCGAATACTTGATAAAAGGTTCGTTCTGGGGAACGTCGATGAACCGTATCGTAATCCGCTATGCTGACGTACTTTTGATGCGTGCCGAGGCGTTGGCTCAACTCGGACAATCCGACGATGCAATAGCCATTGTCAACCAAATCCGCAGCCGTGCCGCTTCAAGCACACAACTCACCAATTCGTACAAAAACGCTTATGGTGTCAAGATGTATATCTCCAATTACACAGGCAGTTACGACAAGGAAACGGCAATCAAAATCGTCAAGATGGAACGCCGCCTTGAACTCGGTATGGAATCGGAGCGTTTCTTCGACCTTGTACGCTACGGCGAGGCAGCCGAGGTTATCAACAAGTATTACGCCGAGGAGGCTGACAATTGCGCTATCTACACTTCGGCACATTTCACCGCCGACAAGGACGAATACTTGCCGATACCCTTTGAGCAAATCTCCGCCTCCCACGGTCATTACACTCAAAACATCGGAAACTGGTAGTATGGAGTTTAACCACGGAACACACTGAAACCACGGAATGTTAAATACAAAAATTTATTAAAAACAACAAGTTATTTTTAATAAAACTGAAAACACGGAAACAAAAGCACAGAATTTAGGTTCTGTGTTTTCCGAAAAATTTTAAAGTATTTAAAATTTTCTTCAAGTAAAATCTTCCGTGTCATCCGTGCTTTCCGTGGTTAAAAAAAGAAATTCATAATTCTTAAATCGTAATTAAAAATGAAAAGATTAATTAAAAACACAATAATTGCGGCACTTGCGGCGGTAACATTAGCCGCTTGTTCCGACAGCGAGGGCGACAGCCTGTCCCTCGACGGCGACTGCAACGTAGAAGCCGTAAAACTCGATGATTTCATCGGTAATTGCGACCCCAAAAACCGCAACATCCTCGTCCGCCTGCCCGAAGTTTACGAAACATCGGCAATGAAAATCACCGACCTGAAACTCTCTGCTAACGCCACCTGCAATTTTTCTGTCGGCGAAACCGTCAATATGGACGCGGCAAAAGTAATTCACGTGGTAAACGGCGACGCGTCATTGGATTGGACGCTCAGCGTATTGCACGACGAGGCAAGGATTTCGCAGTTTGTAATCAACGGTACGTATGCCGGCTCAATCGACGAGGCTACCAAGACAATCACAGTCTATATCCCTGCATCAGAAGGCATTACGTCGCTCACACCAACAATCGCCATCAGCGACAACGCCACCATCAACCCCTTATCGGGCGTGGC
>CAJOGF010000191.1 GCA_905233995.1 uncultured Bacteroidales bacterium
TTCAAAATACCTTCCAAACGTTCTATCAAACCTTTGTCAATCATATTGTTGAGGAATTGTAAATCGTCTTTACAATTATCCAAAGCCCATTTTATACAGAATTTAATGAAATCTTCTTCCAAGTCCATTAGTTCCACTAAATCCATGAAAGCAACCTCTGGTTCAATCATCCAAAATTCTGCCAAATGTCTTGGAGTATTGGAATTTTCTGCCCTGAAAGTAGGTCCAAAAGTATAAATAGCACCAAGAGCCGTAGCCGCAAGTTCACCCTCTAACTGACCCGATACGGTAAGAGAAGTCTGCGTACCAAAAAAGTCCTGAGAATAATCAATCTGACCATCTTTTGTCTTTGGTGGATTTTTCAAATCGAGAGTTGTTACCTGAAACATCTGTCCCGCACCCTCGCAGTCGCTTGCCGTAATAAGCGGTGAGTTCCAATAGAAAAATCCGTGCTGATGAAAATACGTATGAATAGCCATCGCCATATTATGACGAATTCTGAAAACAGCCCCAAAAGTATTAGAACGCATACGTATATTGGCATGTTCTCTCAAAAATTCAAACGAATGACCCTTTTTCTGAAGCGGATAATCCGAACCTGCAACGCCATAAATTTCGATTTTTTCTGCCTGAATTTCAACACTTTGCTCTGCGCCTTGACTTTTCACCAAAACGCCTTCAACATTAAGACATGCACCCGTTGTAATATCTTTTAAAACACTTTCGTCAAATTTCAAAACGTCAACCACTATTTGCACGTTTTTGATTGTTGAACCGTCGTTAAGAGCGATAAAATTAACCGCTTTGCTTCCACGACGAGTTCTAACCCAACCTTTGACGTTTACTTTCTCTCCATAGTCGTTTCGTTGGAGAATGTCTGCAACTAAAGTTCTTTTCATTATTTTTTTAACTTTTTTACGGCACAAAAATAATATATTTTATTTAAATTTAATAATTAAGGACGTAAAATATTTCTGTTTTTTTCATATCTTTGACCTTAAAAAATCAATCATAAAAAATCACTAAAAATAATGTTAAAAAAAATCCGTTTTTCCCTCGCCCTTGTTTTCTGGGTGTCCATAACATTGCTGTTTTTGGATTTTACGGGGACACTTCAGTTGTTTTTGAGTTGGATGGCTAAAATCCAATTTTTACCAGCAATCTTATCACTAAATATTGGTGCAATCATTTTTGTTATCGCCTTGACTCTTCTTTTTGGCAGAATTTATTGTTCTGTGATATGTCCGATGGGAGTTTTTCAAGATTTTGTCAGCAGAATTGCAGGAAAATTCAAGAAAAGACGATTTAAATTCACTTCAGAAAAGCGCAAAACACGTTTGATTATTCTCGGAGTTTTTGTTGTTTTGATGCTTTTATTTTCACCACTTGCAATTTTAATTGCACCTTACAGCGCATACGGCAGAATGGTTAATTCGCTTCTTCAACCGCTTTATATATTATTAAACAACCTTGCTGCAAAAATCGCTGAACATTACGATAGTTATGCTTTTTATAGCGTTGATGTTTGGGTAAAAAGCGGTGTTACACTTATCGTTTCAATCGTAACATTTTTGGTTGTAACAATATGGAGTTGGAAATCAGGACGCGGATATTGCAACACCGTTTGTCCTGTTGGAACTGTTTTGGGTTTATTGACAACAAAAGCCGTTTTCAAAATCAACATCGACAAAGACAAATGCGTAAATTGCTCTCTTTGCGAAAAAAATTGTAAAGCACAAGCCATTGATTTCAAAGCGCATACCGTTGACTATTCACGCTGCGTTGCCTGCATGAACTGTATTGATGTTTGCAAAAAAGATGCTATTAAATTCTCCAAAACCTCGGCTAAAGAATCAAAAGAAAATAACAACGAAAAAGTAGATTCTACATTTAGAAAAACCATTTCCACAACGGCTTTGCTTGCCGTAACAGGCGCATTACAAGCCCAAGAAAAACAATTTGACGGCGGCTTTGCTGTCATTGAAGACAAAAAAATACCCAATAGGGAATGTCCCGTAAAACCCGCTGGAGCCAAAAGTTTAAAGAATTTTTCTTCACATTGTACGGCATGTCAACTTTGCGTATCTCAATGTCCTAACAATGTTTTAAGACCTTCTACAAAGTTGGAAAATTTCATGCAACCTGAAATGAGTTTTGAAAGAGGCTATTGTCGTCCCGAATGTACAAGATGTTCAGAAGTTTGCCCAACAGGTGCTATCGAAAAAATCACAAAGGAAGAAAAAACCGCTATTCGCGCCGGACACGCCGTATGGATTAAAGATAATTGTCTTCCTGTTTCTGACGGCGTAAAATGCGGAAACTGCGCCAAACATTGTCCTTCAGGTGCTATCACAATGGTAAAACTTCCTGACAACCCGTCAGTGGAAGTTCCATCTGTTGATTCTGAAAGGTGCTTAGGCTGCGGAGCGTGCGAAAATCTCTGCCCTTCAAGACCATTTTCTGCAATTTACGTAGAAGGAAATGAAGTTCACGGGGATTTTTAGTAATTCAAAATTCATAATTCGTAATTCATAATTCGTAATTCATAATTCATAATTAGAAAAAAATGTCAGAAAAAAATATAAACAGACGAGATTTTATAAAATTAGCGGGTACCTCTGCCGCCGTTACAGCCGTTGCAATGTCAGGTTGCGGCGATAATGTTAAAACCGAAAAGATTATAGGAGAAAACATTACGTCAAAAAAAGAAATTCCAACCGACAAAATGACGTACAGAACAAATCCAAAAACAGGCGATAAAATTTCCGTTCTCGGATACGGTTTTATGCGACTGCCTACTGTCAACAACCAAAGCGCAAGAGAAAACGGTCAGGAAGAAATCGACCAAGAACAAGTAAACAGACTTACCGATTTTGCAATCGAACACGGTCTTAACCTTTTTGACACTTCGCCAGCATATTGTCAAGGTCGCTCGGAACATTCAATGGGAATAGCATTAAGTCGTCATCCAAGAAACAAATACTTTATTTCCACAAAACTATCGAATTTTGCACCGCCAAGTTGGAGCAGAGAAGCCTCAATTGGAATGTATCAAAACTCACTTAAAGAACTTCAAACCGAATATCTTGACTATTTGCATCTTCACGGAATAGGAATGGGCGCAAATTTTGAAGGCAAAGAACTTTCTGGTTTAGAAGCCTTTGACAAACGCTACATCGAAAACGGCGTTTTGGATTATTTAATGAAAGAAAGACAAGAAGGCAGAATCAAAAATCTTGGTTTTTCGTATCATGGTGATGTTAAAGTTTTTGACTATCTTGTTGATAATCACGATAAATGGCATTGGGATTTTGCGATGATTCAGATGAATTATGTTGACTGGAAATACGCAAAAAAAATCAACCCAAGAAACACCGATGCCGAATATCTTTATAACCGACTTACAGAAAAAGGAATCCCCGTTTTTATAATGGAACCTATTTTGGGCGGACGACTCGCAAAACTTCCGACTCATCTTTCAAAAGTTTTAAGAGAAAGAATCCCCGAAAATAGCATTGCTTCATGGTCGTTTCGTTGGATTGCGACACACAAAAACGTGTTAACAATACTTTCCGGCATGACATATATGGAACACCTTCAAGACAATCTTTCAACACTTTGTCCGCTTCAAGAATGTACCGACGAAGAAAACAATGTGTTACAAAGAGTGGCTGACGAATTTGTCAACTTTCCGCTTGTTCCATGCACACAATGTCAGTATTGTATGCCTTGTCCTTACGGTGTTGACATTCCGGGTTCGTTTACGCATTACAACAAATGCGTAAACGAGGGATACATTGCAGTGTCAACACAGGATAAAGATTTTGTAATAAATCGCAAAAGATTTTTAATCGGTTATGACAGAAAAGTTGACAAAAAACGTCAAGCGGCACATTGTATAGGTTGTGGAGTTTGTATGCCGCATTGTCCTCAAGGAATCCAAATACCTGAACGTCTGACAGATATAAACAATTATATTGAAAAATTAAAACAAGAAAAATTATAAAAAAACATAAAACAAAAAAAACGGCTGAAACAATATCCCAGCCGTTTTTTTTATATCTTAATTAACTAAAAATCACTGTACAAGTAATGAATACTGCATAAATTGTTACTAAAACAATACCTTCCCACCTTTCCAAAGTTTTTTTGGTTGACAAAAAGAACCATAAAAGTCCCGAAAGACCAACCATACAAATATAATCGGTAAGGAAACCTTCGTTTGAGTTCTGAATCGGCGAAATTGCCGCTGAAAGTCCAACAACCGAAAGAATATTAAAAATAGCACTTCCAACTACATTACCAATCGCCATATC
>CAJOGF010000192.1 GCA_905233995.1 uncultured Bacteroidales bacterium
ATGATGTTTTTTTCTTTCATAAAATCCTTCGACAAGATACATTTGTCGACATAGATGACGTATTGTTCGCAAACGGTTTCCATTGTTTTTAGGAAATCGTCGTCGAGCGTGGTGGCATGTTCTTTTTTATAGAAAAACCAATATCCGCAGTTGTTGAATTTGCCGAGAAAATAGCCGTTGTCGTTGTTTTTTGGATTCAGAAACGGTTTGTGAGTTTCCGAAAACCAAATGTATTCGCGGATTTTATCTTCGCCGATGTTTTCGTTTAGATTTTTGTCGTCGTCGAAAATATTTTCGCCAAGTTCGTAATAGTCGAAGCCGCCGCCAGTTCCCTCGGTGTCGCCATATCCGTCAATCACACGTTTAACCCTTTCTGCGGTGATAGTTTCGGCATAATCTTCCATCTCCACAAGAATGAATTTTCGGTTTCCGCCATCGGCTTTGTTCAAATTCAAAACCGCGTGGGCTGTCGTGCCCGAACCTGCAAAGGAATCGAGGATGATGGAGGATTTGTCGCATAGAAAGTTAACAATGTATTCAATCAATGAAGGAACTTTCGGATACTCAAAAACCTTTTTCCCGAAAATAGACTGCAATATTTTACCACCTTCCTCAGTCGTTCCAACCATATCTTCGTTATCTATCAAATTTCGTGGCACCTCTGGATTATATTCAACTCTGTCATAACGTGGAGCAAATGACTTCCCCTTGAAAATTATTTTTGTATTTTTTTGTAATTCGCTATTTAGCATTTCTTGTGTCCAAATAAATTTCCCCTCTAATTCAATGTCTTGAAGAAATTTCCCATTTTTGTACTCAACTTTGTTTTTTAGTCGTACAACATTTACTTTAGTTCCGTACTCACCTGCTTGAAAAGAACAATCCTCTTTCAACGTACTAACAACTTTATCTTTGGGAAAAATCAGAGTTTTATACTGATTATTACTTTTCAAAAGAGGATTATCGGCTTCATTTGTTTTTACCAATCCGCGGAAACGATTTACACTATTTTTGTTTTTTGCATAACAATAGATATACTCAACACACTTCTTAGATGTATGAGACAAATTAGATGGTGTGTACGTTTTTCTCCATGAGAAGATTTCCACAAAATTCCCAGCCCCAAAAATCTCATCGCAAATCAATTTCAAATTTGCCTGTTCGTTGTCGTCGATAGAAATAAAAATTGCGCCGTCGGGTGAAAGGAGTTTTTGTAGCAACACAAGGCGTGGATACATCATACAGAGCCATTTGTCGTGGCGAGTGAGGTCTTCCGCCTCTTTGCCAACAACTTGACCAAGCCATTTTTTTATGCGTGGCGAATTAACATTGTCGTTGTAAACCCAATTTTCGTTGCCAGTGTTGTAAGGCGGGTCGATATAGATACACTTGATTTTGCCCTCGTATTGTGGCAGAAGTGCTTTGAGTGCTTCAAGGTTGTCGCCGTGAATTATCTTTGAATTAGAAATTTGAAATGAAGAATTAGAAATTTGGTCGTCGCTGCCTTCCTCATTTCTACTTTCTAATTTCTCATTTCTAATTGAGTTAATTTTCTCATTTCTAATTGTCCCAAACGTGTATTTGTGTTCCAAAACACGGAACGGAACTTTGTCGGCGTGGTTAACAACAGCCTCTTTTCCTATCCATTGCAATGTTGGCATAGTATTCTGTTTTTTTAAGCAAAAACAACATTGCGCAACGGACATAAAAAAGGTGCGTGCCTTTTCTATCTTCGCGTCCAATAGGAAGCCCCGAAATGGAAACCTATTACGTAACTCAATAGAAATAAAATGTGCGCGCACCAAATATGCGCACAGCATTGAGTTACGTTTTTTTCCACAATCGGGAACACGCGAAATTATCCGTTTCCGTTAGAAAAACAGTTTTCGGGGCTTTTTTTCTTGGACGCGAATATTGCTAATGCTTTATTAATATGTCGTTTATATTGCTTTATTTACATAAGCAAATTTGTTTGGTTTAATTTCATTCGCAAAATTAATAATTTTATTTGAAATTAAGGGCATAAAAAAATATTTTTTCTGATACGCAGATTCAACTTACAACTCCAACCTCATCATCACCAACTCCTGAAAGCCTGAATTTCGCGAATTAAACCCCAACGGGTTGCGCCCAAATTCTATGAAACCAAGGCTGCGGTATAGGTTCAGGGCGTTTTGATTTTCCGAAACACATTGAAGTTCCAACTGACTGTATCCTGCTTTTCGCGCACATTCGATGCAGGCTTCGGTGAGAGCCTTGCCAATGCCTAAGCCCCAATATTTTTGGTCGATGCCGATACCAAATTCAGCGCGGTGCTTTACCTTTGCGTGCTTGCCGATTTTTGAAATTCCCGCCGTGCCAACCACCTTGCCGTCGATTTCAGCAAGGATTTCAATCTCGTCTATGCTGTCAGATTTTTCTTTGAGATACATCGCCTCGTCGTTGGCTGTAAAAGTGTTTTCGTCGGGGTACGAAAGCAAGTTATCGGTCTGAGCATGAGTGAGTAAAAACACGTCAAGCACCGCCGCACCGTCATCAAAATCGGCATTGCGGAGAGTGCAGAGTGCGGATTTTTTTAGGGTGATTGTTTTGTTGTAATGCATAGTTGACGAATTTATATCTCCTCCAACATTTGTCCCGGATTTTCAGCCGCCTTGACGTTTGAGAATGCCTTTGTGATGATGCCGTTTTCGTCGATTAGGTATGTTGTGCGCACTACGCCGAATGATGTTTTGCCGTAGAGTTTTTTCTCTTTCCAAACGTCGTAGGCTTGGATGACGGTTTTTTCGGTGTCGGCGAGGAGCGTGAATTTGAGGTTGAATTTCTCCTGAAACTTTTTGTGAGAGGCAACGCTGTCTTTGCTGATGCCGATGATTTCTGCGCCCTTTTCGCGGAAATGCGGAAAGAGTTCCGAAAAATTGCACGCCTGTTTTGTGCAGCCAGAAGTGTTGTCCTTTGGGTAAAAATAGAGTACTACCTTCTTGCCGCGAAACTCTTCGAGGCTGCGTATATTGCCGTCTTGGTCGGGCAGCGAAAACGACGGCGCGGGGGTGTTGGGTTGAAGCATAATGGTTGGTTTTTCTGTGTTGTTTAATAATTCAATTTTGCACAAAGGTATGAAAAAATACTGTATTAAACGAGCATTTTTCTAAGATTAATGCAGAATGACCGCAAATAATGGGCATTTAACGGAGTATTGTCACAACATTGTAACACGCTCTTTCCCTACATTTCAGATAAAAGCACTACCTTTGCGCCAAAAAAATTCACAACTATTTGAGCATTTATGAAAATACTTGTTGTCGATGACGAATTAGACATCTGCGAGATACTCCAATTTAATCTTGAGACGGAGGGATATGAGGTGGCCACCGTCAATTCTGCGGAGGAGGCTTTGGCATTGAATCTGACGGATTATTCACTGATTCTTCTGGATGTGATGATGGAGAACATGTCGGGATTCCAGATGGCACATAAGATGAAAGAGAATCCTGCCACGGCGCAGATCCCCATCATCTTCATTACGGCACTCGATGGGGAGAACTACATGGTAAAGGGACTCAATATCGGTGCTGACGATTATATCGTTAAGCCCCTGAGCATGAAGACTGTGAAGGCAAGGGTCAATGCGGTGCTCAGACGGGTGTATCAGCATGGTATGCATACCGAAATGTTGGCTGAGACGGTTTGCTATGAGGGTATTGTGCTTGATTTAAAGGCAAAGACTGTCAGCCTCGACAATCAGGAACTGCCGTGTTCGAAGTTGGAGTTTGAGCTGCTTTCATTCCTGCTTCAGCATCCGGGTGCGGTGTATTCGCGCGAGGATTTGCTGAAATATTGCTGGCCGCAGGACACATTCGTGCTTGCCCGCACGGTGGATGTCAATATTACCCGGTTGCGTAAAAAACTTGGACCTTATGGAAACCATATTAAGACGCGTGTAGGCTATGGTTACGGCTTCGAGAAATAGTTCCTTTCAGCGAAACCTGTTGCTGAGCATCGGTGGCGTATTCCTGCTTTTCGCTGTTTGTTTCTGCATCTATCAGTATCAGCGTGAAAAGGAGTATAAGATTGACATTCTCCACTCGCGTCTTCAGATGTATAACTACGACATCATGCAGGTGCTTGGCGAGGATGGCATCACCAGTAGGCATCAGTTTTTGGATTATGTGCGGCAACATCCTCTTAAAGGGCTCCGCGTTTCCGTTATAGATAGACAGGGACGAGTGCTCCTTGATAGTAGCGAGCCTTATCCTGACTCTTTGGGCAATCATCTTAGTCGAAC
>CAJOGF010000193.1 GCA_905233995.1 uncultured Bacteroidales bacterium
TCGGCGTTAACACCAAAATAGCCTCTGCACGTAATCAGCAGGTTTTGAGATTCAAACCTGTTACTTTTGAGAACGCGAAAATAGTACTTGACAACATAAAACTCGGTGGTGCATTACCCGAATTGAACTTGCCGTTATTAGGTACGGAGCCTAACGCTTTTATCATTGTTTGTTCTACAATTAACGAAAATAAAAATGTTGACATTGATCTTGGAATATCACTTCAATCAATGCTTCTAAAAGCCGTTGAAATCGGACTAAACGGCGTAATAATCTGTGCCTTTAATCACGATGCTATAACCAAAGCATTTGATTTGAAATATTCTCCTTTGGCAATTCTTGCTATCGGCAAGTCAGCAGAAAAAATCCGTATTGAAGAAATTTCTGAAAACCAAAATCATAATTATTACCGCGATGATTTAGGGACGCATGTTGTCCCAAAAGTAAAAATTGAGGATTTAATGTGTTAACAATCAGGTTATAAAAATACAGTGTCTTACCATCTTAATAATTTAATATTTTTTGGTAAAACACTGTATCGAAAAGAGTAAAAAAATTTTATTTGAATTTTATAGACTGCAAAGGTGAAAACTTTTTTTGCTAAAACTTCAACTTCTATTCAAACCTTTTACCGCTGCCCCACGCTTGACCTACGCTGTCGCCAACGATATGATAGGTGTTGACAGAGGAATTGAATATTATCGGGCGCAATTTCATAATGTCAACTTTGCCGTCGGTGAGGATAGATTCGTCGGCGCTCCAATTGACTACTTCGCCAACTACACGCGCACCACCTTTTCCGTCCTCGTCCATCTCCACTACGCGACATTCAAGCGTGAGTTTGTATTGGTCGATAATCGGTGCGTCAACATTCGGACTCGGTTTGGCAGTGAAACCTGCGCGTTTTACCTTGTCTGGCACATCGTTGCCGCTCACAATGCCGAAATAGTCGCTCTGAGCCACATCATCAGCGGTGGCAAAACTTACCGTGAACGCCTTTTTAAGACGGATATTGTCGGTGGTTTTGTGCGCCGAAAGTTCAAAGGTGATACGGTTGCCGCCGCACTGACCGCCCCACGCCGCCATCATTACATCGGGATTTTGGTTTTGATCGTAAGTGGCTATCATAATGCACGGCAGCGGCGTAATTACTGGGTGCTGTCCGCCGAAATTCTTCCTGCCTTGAACCTCTTGAAGCGGTTTGTTTGTCTGATTATCGTTTTGATTGTTAGAGTTTTGTGTACTATTCTGACTACAAGCCGCCAATATTGAAATTGCAGCGGCTGCAATTAAAAATTTTGCATTCATTTTTTACTTTCTAAATCTAATTTTATTTATCGTCATAATGTCCGTAAGTTGATAGCACCAAAACAAGCACTTCGGTGTCAAAAATTCTATACACCAACCTGTGCTTTTGCGATATTCGGCGACTCCATCTACCTTCGGGCTGACCTTTTAATTGTTCGGGATGTCCCGTGCCAGTTGTTGGATGCTCTTTGAGTTCTTCTACAAAAGATGCTACTTTGGCAAAAAGTTTTGGTTCACTTTTTTCTAATTTTGCTAAGCCTAAGCGGGCATCTGTGGTAAATTCAACATTGTACATCACAATCCGCTCCTCCTCAGCATATCTGATAGAGATTCGCCCGGTTGCAAACGAACACATTTTCCTTGCCTAAATTCCTCTTCTCCGCGTTCTAATTTTGCCAAAAATTCTTCTTTGGACATTAGTGTCGGGTCAGGTTTCTTGGCAGTAAGTTTTTTGACGTATTTCAATACTTTTTCAACGAGATTTTCGTCCTCTACTATCATGCTCAACTCTCTGAGCAATTCTGCTTGTAATTGTGCTGCGGTCATAATTTTCTTTTTTTTATTTCGCAAATGTACAAAAAGTAGTAGAATACAGCAAATTTAAATATTCAAAGTTGTTGTAGAAGTTTCATCCTTCTTTTTCAACAATCCTTTGCAATATTCCCATCCGTCGGTTGACCAAAGTGCGAGGAAAATTAGCAATGGCTGAAACAATGTTTTACGTATTTCATTTGTATTGATATTTCGTAAAATTATACTTCTCGCGGAGTTCCTGTTGTTTTTCAACGGGCAACGACGTGAAATACGCCTTCCAACCCGGACAGAAGTTGATGTGCCAACGCCAAAAGCGTCCCAACAATGATGTGGGCTTTTGGTCGTATTTGGCACGAAGTTTACAGTTTTCGCATTGATAAGCCATAATTATTTTTTAAACGTGTTAATAATAGAATCGAGTTCTTGTGCAAGATTTTGATAATCTTCCAATTGCAGCGGACACGCGGAGAGCCGACCGAGCATCGCGGGCGGAATCAGTTGATAGGCTCGCTCCTCCATTTCCTTGCCGTTTTTGGTGAGACTTACAATCTGTTGACGCTTATCCTTATCGCCCTGTTTGCGAGTGATGAGACCTTGTTTTTCCATACGCTGAATGAGCGGCGTAACGGTGTTGGTCTCCAAAATCAGACGGCGGGCGATGTCGTTGACAGGTTGGTTGTCCTTCTCCCAAAGCACCATCAAAACCAAATATTGCGGATACGTGATGCCCAAAGCCGTAAGCATCGGTGTGTAAGCCTGTGTAATAAGGCGCGACGCCGAATACAGCCGGAAACAAATCTGATTGTCGAGTTTTAGTTCGTCGTGCATAATTAAGCCAACATTGATTCAACATCGTTTTCAAAATCCTTTGGCTCGGTGGTGGGAGCGTAACGCTTGATAGTCTCGCCGTCCTTGGAAATCAGAAACTTGGTGAAATTCCATTTGATGTCGCTGTCCTTCTCAACACTCTTGCTGATAGTCTTGAAGAGAGTTTTGGCGGCCTTGGCTTTCAAACCCTTGTACTCCTCGGTGGGAGCCTGCGATTTGAGATACTCAAAAATCGGGTCGGCATTTGCGCCGTTGACATCGATTTTTTTCATAATTTGGAACGTTACGCCGTAGTTCAATTGGCAGAAACCCTCAATCTCGCTGTCGCTGCCCGGGTCTTGCGATGCAAACTGATTGCACGGAAAACCAATTACAACCAATCCCTTGTCCTTGAATTTTTGGTTCAACTCTTCCAGCCCTGCAAACTGCGGAGTGAAACCGCACTTGCTCGCTGTGTTGACAATCAACAACACCTTACCCTCAAACTCCTTGAAATCGAGTTCCTTGCCTCTACTTGTGAGAGCCTTAAAATCGTAAATCTTTGCCATATTTTTTAACCTTAAAATTATTTATATCGTTAACGATGCAAAATTAGAAAATGAAATTTATATCGCAAGCGATATTTTAAGATTTTAAGATTAATTAACGTTAGAATGACAGCAAAATGAAAGAATTGCGCAACAAGCATTTGCGGACACCATATAACAAGTTTATGCAGACCTCAATTTTTGATTGAACATAATATTATGAAACAAAGGCAGAGATTTTTTTGAAAAGAATTCCTCTGCCTTTGTTGTTTAATTGATTAATTGCCCCACATTCTCTGCACTTCTTCGGGTGTCTTGCTCTGCGCAAGCAACTGCGGGGTGCTGTCGAGTTCGATGACCTGAATTTCAGGCTTTTCATACGGACGTTTTGTTACTTCTGATTTTTCCATTTTCTTACTGTTTTTAATGCATAATTCATAATTCATAATGCATAATTGCCATTCGGCGGATGCCCAATTATGAATTGTGAATTGTGAATTATGCATTGATTAATAATTTACTTTGAATGTTTTGTTGCCGATTTTCACAATCACTACTCCGGCGGCGCGGCGGCTGAGGGTTACGGTCTCGCGGGTGGAGTGTGTAACGCCGTTTTTCAATGTGCGACCGCTGAGGTCAACGATTGTGTAATCCATATCCGGCTGAGCCTCAATGATTATCGTACCGCCAAACGACCAAACTTTTGTGCCGCTGTCGGGTGTGATTTCCGATACTGGGGTAACTATTTCGCCGGATTCTGACGGATTTTCATTAGGCTCTACCACCGATGCAACCTCGTCTATCAGGCGGACTTCGATGCTCGTCGGCAGTTCTTTTGCCGATTTTGAGAGCGACTGATCGCTGCCCGAATATGAGAGGTAACAGCGGAACGGATTGAGATGACATTCGCTGCCAATGCGCACAAAATCGCCCGCGTTGACGGCGTTTCCGGCGGTGGAGGTTGCGGATGCGCTTGCAAAGAAATAATCCGTCCTTACGCCGGTTTCCCAATCTTTTACC
>CAJOGF010000194.1 GCA_905233995.1 uncultured Bacteroidales bacterium
ACACCGTCAATTTCTTTTATAATAACCTTTGGCTGACCGAGTTGCAACTCGTAACCTTCGCGGCGCATTGTCTCTACCAAAACCGCCAAGTGAAGAATACCACGACCAAAAACCTGCAATTTTTCAGGTGAATCCGTTTCTTCAATTCTTAAAGCGAGATTTTTTTCAGTCTCTTTGAAAAGTCTTTCGCGGAGGTGTCTTGATGTTACAAACTTGCCTTCCTTGCCGAAAAACGGTGAGTTGTTAATTGTGAAAAGCATACTCATCGTAGGCTCGTCAACGTGAATACGTTTGAGTTCCTCAGGATTTTCGGGGTCGGCAACGGTGTCGCCGATGTCAAAATTGTCAAGACCCAAAATAGCACAGATTTCGCCGCAATATAGTTCCTGTTTGCTCTTTTCTTTTCCAAGACCTTCAAAAGTGTAAAGTTCTTTAACGGTAGAACGCTCGATTTTGCCGTCGGCTTTCATAACCGCTACTGTCTGACCGGGTTTTATAGAGCCTCTGTAAATTCTTCCGATTGCTATTCTGCCCTGATAAGACGAATAGTCGAGGGAACTGATTTGCATTTGAAGCGGACCTTCTACAACTTTCGGTGCGGGTATGTGTTTGATAATCAAATCCAAAAGGTAAGAAACGTCCTGTGTCGGAGTTTTCCAATCTGGTCCCATCCAACCAGCCTTAGAACTACCGTATGCGACAGGAAAATCCAACTGTTCCTCACTTGCATCCAACGAAAACATAAGGTCAAAAACCTGTTCATAAACCTGTTCGGGCGTGCAATTTGGTTTATCTACCTTGTTGACAACAACTATAGGTTTTAGTTTAAGTTCAATAGCCTTCTGAAGCACAAACCTTGTCTGAGGCATAGGACCTTCAAAAGCATCAACAAGAAGGATAACGCCGTCAGCCATATTCAACACTCTTTCTACTTCACCACCAAAATCCGAGTGGCCGGGAGTGTCAATAATATTAATTTTAACACCTTTATATCTAACAGAAACATTTTTGGAAAGAATCGTGATTCCTCTTTCTCTTTCAAGGTCGTTGTTATCAAGAATCAAATCCTGAACCTCTTGATTCTCTCTAAAAAGATGGGACTGATGTAATATTCTATCTACTAAAGTTGTTTTGCCGTGGTCGACATGCGCTATAATTGCGATATTTCTTATCTCCTGCTGCATTGTTTTTTTAAAGTTTTTTTTAACATTTATGACTTGCAAAATTAGTAATTATTTAAAAACTATTATGTTATGTTTTGTTTAATTTTTTTGATATTTTTATTTGGAAATTTATGAATAATAACTATATTTGAACTTTAAAATACATCTATTTTTTTTAATTTAAATCTATGGAAAAACGTCAGAAAATCACATTTTCAAAACTTCCTCAAAATGTAGAGGAATTGAAAACTTTAAAAGAGTCCAACTTGGAAAATCCATTTGAAGTTTGCGCCCTTGTAGTAGCAGTTTTGTGTCGTTATGAGAAAAGCGTTGATGATTGTATCAATATGCTAAACTTTCTCAAAGGTCCTCAACCGATGTCCGAATACGATAAACAATTCTTACGCGATAGACTAAAAGGGAAATATTATAAGCCTTTTAGTTATTTTCAAGGCACTTCACCAGAAAATAACTACACGCCTAAAGAATTTTCGATTGAAGTTTTCGACAATCCATATTCGTATCAAAGCGAAGGGTATGTAACTCTTTGGATGAAATCTTCGGGTGCAGATTCGCCACGTCAATTGAAACTAAGACAAAAAGGTAATCAATGGTTTCTGTGGGAAAATTTTTTACTTTCGGATATTAGGATTCCAAAAGCAGATGACCCTTGGGCATAAAAATAAAAAAAGAATACAAAAAAAAATTTGTAAAATCACTTTTTTTGTATTTTTTTTGCATTCGAAATTATAATTGTTAAACATTAAAAAAAATCATTTTTAAATTATGACAGAAGAAGTAAAAATTGCTGATAATACAAAATATCAGGTACAAGGTTATTTATGTTACTTAGGTATTTTGGTTTTGATTCCATTGTTGATGGTAAAAAAACAAGACCGCGATGAATTTCTACAATTTCACATAAAACAAGGTGTCGGTTTGTGTTTGACCTCTGTTGCAGTATCAATCATAAAAGGTCTGATAGGTGGCACACTTGGAACGATTTTAGGTTTAGTGAACATAGCATTACTTGTTTTGCTTGTTATTGGTCTTCTCAATGTCAGCAGAAAGAAGTTAGCAAAATTACCAGTTGTGGGAGATTGGTTTGAAAAATTGAACATTTAATGATAAAAAAAGGGGGCTGTCAAAAAAACAAAAGGCAGTCCTTTTTTTATAATCCCTTGCAAATATTCCAATACCAATTTATTAGTGTTAAAACCGAAACAATCAAGATTACAACTTTGGGGACTTTTACAAAAAAAACTTTATCATAAAACGATTGTTTTCCTCTTATCAAATCCAAAGAAATCCAAACAAAAGAAACAACCATAAAAACTGATACTATCACAGCAAGAGGATTGATATACAAGGCGTTGAAAAAATCCAAATGAAAAAAATATTTCATTCCGCGAATTGTCCCACACGCAGGACAAGGATAGCCTGTTAGATTATGAAAAACACAAATAGTAATATGCTTATGAGAATTTGCGCTCGGCGACTGACACAGAGAAAAATACAAAAAACAACCAACGAAAAAAAATTGCAGCGCAATATATTTCATTTTAACATTTTCAGTCTTGCGCGACAGCGAAAACAATTCGTAAAAAAAACTTTTCAGTTTTTCTTTCATTGGTAAAAAAAAATTTAGATAGTAATTTTGCCGTTTTTATTAAATTCTTTTTCAACTTCGGCTACAAGAGATTTTCTAACGGCTAACGTTACCATAAATTTTTCAGCACCACCTGTTTCCAAAATCTGAAGATTTTTTTCTTTTATTATTCTCATAACGAAATTCATGTTGGAATACGAAGTTTCAACACGAAGTTGCTCTGTAACAAATTTTTCTGTTTTTTCAGCATTTTCCAACGCTAAATCTGCGGCTTGAGAATAGGCATCAATCAAACCGGGAATACCAAGTTTTGTTCCGCCAAAATATCTGACAACCAACACAATAACATCGGTTATATTTTTTGACTTTATAGTATTCAATACCGGCAACCCAGACGAGCCAGAAGGTTCTCCGTCATCGGCAGCACGAAACCTATCCCCAAGTGCACCAAGACGAAAAGCATAAACAACATGTGTTGCGTCATAATATTTTTTCTTGAATTTCTTGCGAATTTCGTCAGCCTCATCTTCCGATTCTATATGAAACGCAAACGACAAAAACTTGGAACCTTTCTCCTTAAAAACTCCTTCGCCCGTGTTTTCGATTGTTATATAACTGTCAGATTGTGTCATCACCACTCAATAGCCGTTTTGGAATGTTGAACCAAATATTCGTTTGCTTTGCTGAAATGTTTACAACCGAAAAAACCTCTATAAACACTCAACGGAGAAGGGTGTACCGTAGTCAAAACCAAGTGTTTACTTGTATCAATTACTTTTCCTTTTACTTTTGCATAACTGCCCCAAAGCATAAAAACAACGTTTTCTTTTTTGTCTGAAATTTGTTTTATGACCTCGTCTGTGAAAAATTCCCAACCTTTGTTAGCATGAGAGGCGGCTTCATGGGCTCTGACGGTAAGAATTGAGTTAAGAAGAAAAACACCTTGCTTTGCCCAACGTTCTAAGTTTCCTGATTTTGGAATCGAGACACCCAAATCCGACTGTATCTCTTTGAAAATATTTTGAAGCGACGGCGGAAACTGAACTCCGTCCTGAACCGAAAAACACAATCCATGCGCTTGTCTTGGCTCATGATAAGGGTCTTGACCAATAAGCACAACTTTTACATTGTCAAAAGGACAAAGATTAAAAGCATTGAAAATATTTTTGCCTTCAGGATAAACTGTATGCGCAGAATATTCTGCTTTAACAAAGTCCGTAAGTTGCTTAAAATAAGGCTTCTCAAATTCGTCTTGAAGCACATTTTTCCAACTTTCTTCTATTTTAACATCCATAAATTAAAAGGTGTTTTTTTCTTTAAGATTTTTAAACCCCTCACCAAGCACTTCGCTTGCATCCAAAACTGCCTGTACCCTCATAAAAAGCCACTGCTCCCATCATCTATACTGCTTTATTCTG
>CAJOGF010000195.1:0-3270 GCA_905233995.1 uncultured Bacteroidales bacterium
GATAATCAAAATCGGAAGCCAATGTTCCACGATGGCGGACGGTTTCACCATCATACCCACAGAAACGAAGAAAACGGCCCCGAAAAGGTCTTTGAGCGGAGCGGTCAGACGGGCGATGCGCTCCCCTTCCATCGTTTCCGACAAAATGGAACCCATCACAAACGCGCCCAAAGCCTCGCTGAATCCAGCCATTTTTGCCACCAAAACCATTCCAAGGCAAAGTCCAAGTGCAACGATGGTCATGGTTTCGTCGTTGAGATGTTCGCGGCATTTGCGCAACAAACTCGGTATCAAAGTGATACCAGCCACAAACCACAAAATCAAATAAGCCATCAGTTTGCCAACTTGTGCTAACATTTCAATGCCGTCAAACTGTTGATTGACAGCGATTGACGCCAACAGCACCATCAAAACCACGGCAAACAAATCTTCCACGACAAGGATTCCAAAACATATCTCGGCAAACTTGTGTTGACGCAATCCGAGGTCGTCTAACGCCTTGAAAACTATGGTAGTTGACGACATGCACAACATTCCGCCCAAAAACAACGAGTTCATCTCGCTCCAGCCCATCATCCTGCCGAGCATAAAGCCGCTACCCATCATTCCGACGACGATTGTCAGGCAACCGATAAAGGCGGTAGAGCCCATTTTCAAGAGTTTTTTGAACGAAAATTCGAGTCCGAGGGTAAACAGCAAGAAAATAACGCCGACTTGTCCCCAAGCCTCAGCGTTTTCTACGTTGACCCATTCGCTGCCGCAGACATACGGACCGGCGAGGATTCCTGCAACGATATATCCCAAAACCACAGGCTGTTTGAGCCATTTGCACAAAAGACTGATGGCACCCGCCACCAACATTATAATTCCTAAATCGTGAAGCATTTTTTATGTTTTTTATTGGTGCAAAGGTACATTTTTTTACTATCCGTCGCAAAAAAACTTTGTCATAAACAAAAAACTTGCTAATTTTGCCTCGTTAATAAAAAATAAAAACAGAAAGAAATATAAACTAACATATTAAAAAATAGGGCTTTAGGCTCTTATTCTCGGTTGTTGAAAATCGCCAAATTTGAAAACTATGAGAGAATAAGTAGCGAGTAAGGTTCACGCTATATGCGTGAGCCGTTTTCGTGCTTATTTCATAGTAGGTGTTAGGCGATACCTCAACAACCAATAAGCAAATCAGGATAATTGGAAAACGGCTTCACGCTTTTTTTTGTATGCTATTGCTTATCAAAATAAGAGTTTTAAGGTCAAATTTAAACTCTTAAAATGGAAAAAGAAAGGATTGTTTACGCTGATTTGCTGAGAATTCTCGCAACATTTGCAGTGATTATGCTTCACGTTGCGGCTGGATTGTTTAATGAACAGCCGGGAAGTTTTGATTGGGAGATTTGTAATGTTTACGATTCGTTGGTGAGGTGGACGGTGCCAGTATTTGTAATGCTGAGTGGTATATTTTTCCTAAATCCAGAACGAGATGTCTCAGTGCCAAAACTTTATAAGAAAAACATTCTGAGATTGTTAATTGCGCTTGTGGTTTGGGGGGTGTTTTATCAACTAACCGCTGACCGTGATTCTGCCAAATTTGCGTCAATGCCTTTTTTGGGCAGACTACCTTCATGGTTGCAAAACGTTTCCTTTTCGTTTGCGAAATTGGTATTCGGACCTGCATGGTATCACCTATGGTTTCTGTATATGTTAATTGGTTTATACATTTTGACACCGATTTATCGTATTTTCGTCAAAAATGCTGCATATAGTGATTTTGTTTATTTGTTGATACTTTTTGCAGTTTTCGGAATGGTTGTCCCGCAAATCAGTAAGGTAACTGAACATATAAATCCTATGCTGAAAGTCAATTTTAGGATGTCGGAACTGATAAATTATTCAGGTTACTTTGTTGTGGGATATTTCTTCTCGAAGTACGACATTCCCCGAATCGCTACTCGTCTGATTTATGTAGGAGGAATCTTATCGTTTTTTTTCACCGTTGTAGCCACTCATTTGTTATCGGTTAGATTGGGATATGGAAACCAATTATTTTATGACAATTTGATGCCAACTACGATGTTGGAGACATTTGCGCTTTTCCTCGCTTTCAAACAGTTGCGTTACAGGAAATTTTCTGACTTTCAATACAAAATTATTTCACAATTAAGTGTTGCAACATTCGGCATTTACCTTATTCATATATTCATTTTGTCGGAATTTTCAGATTTTGGCTTTACGTCAAACGTCATTAATCCAATAATAGCAATTCCGTTGAAAACAATTGTTGTTTTTGTGGTGTCGTTTGCGATAATTTTCTTACTAAGAAAGATTCCGTATGTCAGGAATATTTGCTGATGTCTCAAGGTGAAAAAAAATTGGAATAAATGAAAAAAGGCGGCTATTGTGCCGCCTAATTATATAAGTCGTAGAGAATTATTATTTTCCGCCGAGTAAATGTGCAAGTTCAGCATCTTTGAAAGTATGTTTTTCTTGATCCCAAAAACCAAAATCTGCATCGTAACACCATGTCGTCCATGCAACATTAAACTCGTCAAAAACCGAAAGCATATCTTTTGTCCATGCGTATGCCAAATTTCTGTCAACAGGACAATAAACACCCCATTCTCCGCAGAAAAGTTGAAGCCCATATTTTGCAGCAACATCTATTGCCTCTTTCATTTGAGAATAAATCATTTGACGATTCCATTCTGTTTTTGTGTATGGCTCAAGTGTCGGTTTTACACTGTCGGGAGCATTGTCATAATCTTCTTGAGAAATTGGAATGCCCGGATATGTAACTTTTCCGTGATAATCTTTCAAAGGTGTCCAGGGTGCTCCATAATGCGTTACAATCATTGGATTGTTGTAATGAAAACTTAGAATTAAATTTTTATCGTTTTCGGGAACTTTGAGATATTTGAAAGTTTCAACACCTTGCCAACGATTTGAACCAATAACAAGTGTACGTTCAGGCTCACGGCTACGAATCGCTTTATGAACCTTCGCAATAAGTGAGTTCCATTGTTCGTGTTCGTCGGCAGTTGGTTCGTTCATAAACTCGTATGCAACGTAGTCTGTGCTATAGTTTTGTAACGAGTCTTGAAGTTGACTCCAAAGATTTATTAGACCTTGTTGTGCTTTTTCGTCGGTAAATAACGAATTATGACCACCTTCGTTGGAGGCGTTGAAATAATGGGCGCGGATGATATGAAGGTCAACAATTGCACGAATATGGTGCTTAATTGCAAGATTTAGTGCGTTTCTTAACAATTC
>CAJOGF010000195.1:3301-7478 GCA_905233995.1 uncultured Bacteroidales bacterium
TATGCGGACATGGTCGAAACCGAGACTGTCAAGTCGGGCAAAGTCATCTTCTTGAATGTGTTTGCGACGAAGTTCGCCTCGCTCTTGACTTTGTGAAAGCCAATGACTTAGATTTGTGCCGCGTTTGATTTTAAAACCTTCCTTTTTTTCGCTTTGATTGCCGCATGATGCTATCAGCATAATTGCGACTGCAATTAGTGTAAATAGTGATATTTTTTTCATAATTAAAATTGATAAAAATTAAACTCGATTTTTTTTACTTTTTTGTTACTCTTAGTTTGTAAATTTTGTTTCCTCTTGAGCCTACAACTGCACAATCACCAACAACAACTGGAGACGATTCAAAGTTTGCTCCTATGCTTCTAACAAATAAGGTTTCTCCCGTTGAGCCGTCAAAAAGATAAATATTACCGCGTGTATCGCCTGTTAAAATGTAAAATTCGTTGTCTTCGTTCAAAAAGCCAACTGGCGACGACCAAGAATAACATTTAAGTTTTGTTTTGTATTTTAGCGAGCCGTCTTTTTTGTTGAAAGCGTAAAAATAGCCATTTTGACCATTTTCGTTTGCTACATAGTTGACAAAAAGCAAACTATCGCAATTGCCACGTCCCAAAAGTGAAGTGGAATAATACCCGCCGTCAAAATGCTTGTTGCCGGTTTTGAATTTTTTTGCATCTTCGCTATAATCCCAAATTTTTTCGCCATTGAGAGCATTGAGTTTTACAAAATGTGATTTTCCGTTGTCGCCTTGACGATCCATTTCGCAACCAGAATAGAGATAAACCACCGAATCGTTTTCAACTTCAATTACTGGCGTTGCGTCGGAATCGTCATGATTATCATAAATCCAAACTGGTTTTAGATTGTTAAGATTTATGCAGACAATATATCCGTGATTGTCAGCAACATAACCGTAATTTTTGTATACAGCCATCGATGATTCCATTCCCGGTCCGCCGAACCCTTTTTTACGATATTTCATTTGAGAATGGAGAATTTCGATTGTGTCGTTTACCCAATATTTGTAGATTGTACCGTTTTCGCTCGGACGAAACACAAAACTTCCAACTCGTATTGGCGACGAATCCGAAGCATGCCAACCTCTCCATGCTGATTCTTCAGCCATTTTGGTATTTTTTACCGTGTGAGAATACAAATCCAACGTTATTTGACCGTAGGGTAATCGAGCAGGAACTCCTTGACCTACATACAGTTTGCCGTTGAATAGTGGGTCAAGAGAAACGGTTCCTTTTATTGGATTATTAACTTCAAATGGCTGACGAGATTTTTTCCCTGTTTCAAAATTCAGAAAATAAACTTTTGATGCAAGCGAGCCGAAAATTATCTCTTTTGACGAAAAATCTTCTGTTAATTGTGCTTTGGAATTTTTGAATTTTTCAACCATGGTGTCAGGCCAATTTATGTATAACGGTTGACCTGTCCAACCTGTGCCGCCGCCCCAACGTCCGTATTTTGTGTCGGTGTTGTCAACATCGGTCGAAAAACTCCAATCTATAACCACTGTATCTGGCTTGCCGCTGACTTTCCCGCCAAAATCTGCATTTCTTAAAGCGTTGCCTCTAAAAGTCAAAAAGCCGTCAGCATTCTCTAAAAAAGATGTCAATGTATCAATTTCGCCAGAATGTAGTGAATCAAGAATTTTGATTTGATATTCAAAGTTTTCAATACTTACAAATTGAGTGTCTGGAAGTTGTGAAACAAATTGTGGTATCACAGTTTCTAAAGTATCTTGATTGGCTAAGGTTTGTTCTTGTTGCTGTGTTTGCCCTTGACACGAAAAGCAAAAAGCACATGCCGTTAATGCAAATAATTTTTTCATTTAGTTTATTAAAGTATATTTTATTTGAAAAATCCTTCTATTAAAAGGTTATTGTATTTATCTTCCAATGCCTTGATTTTTTCTTCGTTTGGGTTAACTGTGTTTTTAGCACTGATAATTTGTGATTCTATGTTGGCAAGTTTCCATTGTTTTATGTTTGCTGTTTTGGCAATTATGTCAACACTTGCAATGATTATATCGGTTATAATTGGTCGTAAATCTTTTTCTAAATCCTCTGTAACAGAGTCTGTTATCTCGGTGGAAATGCTTTTTAATTTGTTTTGACCTTGCTCTGAAAGTAGGTCTTTTGCGATATTATCAATAACGCTGCTTATTGTTCCTGAAATTGATTTTTCAAGCGTGTTTTTTATTTGAGAGCCTACAACAGGAACTTTTGTCAGAAGTGAGACCTCTTTGTTGTTTTTGATTGCTTCGGAGGTTTTTTCTTTTACGTAAAGAGATAGGTCTTGTTTGTAAGTTGCATATTCTTTGGTAGATACAGAGTTGAATTTTGAGAAAACTATGTCAATAATTTTCTGCTTTTGAGGTTCAACTATTTTGGTGAAAATCATTTTTGAAATCGGTGTACCCGAATGAATATTGTTTTTTATGCCGTTGAGAATATTCAAAACCACTCTATCTGAAATTTCTTCTATAATAATGTTGTAAATTGTCAACGCTTTGTTCACGATTGACCATTTAGCAACGTTTATAAGTTTCTTTTTGTGAAGACGAATCACAATCGAAACCACTCTCAAAAGCCTAAAAAAAATCAAACTTCCAGAAGGAATGCATCCTAATAAGTCGTACCAATGACTTACTGGATAACTATATTTTTTTTCCTTTTTTTTGACAACTGACATTATCCAGCCCACAATAAAATCCACAATATATATGCTAACAAACACCAAATCAATTAGTTTGATATTTGCGTGTATTCCGTCATACATATTTGCGAAATTCTGACACGAATCCTTGAAAAAGTTGTTGACAAGTTCTATAGAGTAGAACCAATCCCAAATTAATAGTACAAAGTTTATAACAAGTATTGTCATCAAAAGTATATCCCAAAAGAAATATTTGACGACTGTTTTTACTTTTGTACCTTTGTCAATATTCTTGTCTACAGTTTGTTGAGTCATTTTTTATTATTTTTTTCTTTTTTCAAAGTTAGGATATATATCAACAAAAAATATACTTTTTTGTGTTAAAAATAATTAAAAGGTTTGGTTATTGTCAAAGAAAACTTTTACATTTACGGTCGTAAAAATTATTAGTTTTATAACCTAAAAACACTTTAAATAGTATGGGATTGTTTGATAAAGCAAAAGAGTTCATCAAAGGTGAGTTGATTGATGTCGTAGAATGGACTGACAACTCTCAAGACATTATTGTTCATCGTTTTGAAAGGAAAGATAACGCTATTAAAAACGGTGCGCAACTCATAGTTCGTGAGTCGCAGGTTGCTGTTTTTGTTAACGAGGGAGAAATCGGTGATATTTTTCAACCTGGTCGTTACGAACTTACAACCAATAATATGCCTATAACAACAACTTTGCAAAGTTGGAAATACGGATTTAATTCTCCGTTTAAATGTGAGGTGTATTTTGTTAATACAAAAGTATTTACGGCTCAAAAATGGGGTACACCAAACAATTTCTATGTTCGTGACCAAGATTTCGGAAGGGTAACTATACGTGCTTTTGGTACTTATTCGATGCAGGTAACGGATGCAGGTAAGTTGATAAAAAAACTCAGTGGTACAAACCGTGAATACAGAACCTCTGACATTGCAGACGAACTTCGTAGTGTAATTGTTACAAATCTTGTTTCTACCATTGGAGAGAGTGGAAAATCGCTTTTGGATTTTGCTGCGGCTCAAAGTGAGATGAGTAAGATTTGCGAACAGAGAATCAACACTGAAACTGATTACGGTATTACATTTACAAAATTCTTAATATCAAGCATTTCGCTTCCAGAAGACCTTCAGAAGAAACTTGATGAAGGTACGGGTATGAATATGCTTGGAGATGCTTCTCGTTATCAGCAAATTGGTATGGTTGATGCTATGAAAACGGCGGCTGCAAACGGTGGTACTGGTGGCGGCGGAATGGAAAGTATGATGGGTATGATTATGATGAATCAGATGATGCAAAATCAAAATATGATGAATCAGCAGCAATACAATCAGCAGCAGGTTGCGCCTCCTCCTTTACCTAATGCAACGCAATATTTTTTGGCAGTTAACGGTCAACAGCAAGGTCCTTTTAATATTCAGCAGTTGCAACAATTGGCTGCAAACGGACAGTTTACACGTTCAACTGAAGTTTGGAAACA
>CAJOGF010000196.1 GCA_905233995.1 uncultured Bacteroidales bacterium
ATCTCATCCATCCAGATTTTAACATAATGCACAATGTTCCAATCCAAATGCACGTAAATACTTGCAGTGTCGCTCATTACAGATTTGATGGCGCAGAGGTTTTCGTACATCCAATTGAGATATTTTTCTTTGTCCCAAACGTCGCCGTACATTTTTTCTTCAAAGGCTTTGAGGGAGTCGATGTCGAGCTCTTCTTCGGCTTTGGCTATGGTTTCGGCGATTTTGGGATTGCGGCGGATATATACTTTTTTGGCATAGTCGGCACCGGAGGCAAATGGCGGGTCGATATATACGAGGTCAACCTTGATGCCGTTGTCTTTGAGATAGGCGCAGGCAGAGACACATTCGCCACGGATGATAAGGTTTTCTGTGTTGGCGTCGCCTACGGTTTCGGTGGTCTGCACTTCGTAATATGGCATACCACGACGGAGGCGGCCTGCAACATCCGTGTTGCCTTTGTAGCGCAGGGTGCGGTTGAAATTATTGAGGATGGCCTGTCCTTCAATCGGTTCAGGGAAAAACGGTATATATTTTACTGCCATGATTTGGTGTAGATTTTATTCGTTGAAAAATTGTGTTAATTGTTTATAATTCTATTTATCAAACGGCGCAATTCTTCGCGGTTGGGCAAATAAAGTTCGTATTTCGAAACAAAAAGATTGCTGTCCATTCCATAGGTGGCGTATTCCACAAGTAGTTCGTCTTTGTTACGGCTTAGGATAATGCCGATGGGAGGGTTGTCGTTGCTCATATTCTCCTCCTTGGCAAAATATCCCAAATACATATTCATTTGTCCAATGTCTTCGTGCTTTACAGAATTTTTTTTGAGGTCGATAAGCACAAAACACTTCAATATGCGATGGTAGAAAACCAAATCAACGTAATAATGCACATTGTTTATGGTGATTGGATATTGCCGCCTGATGAATGCGAATCCTTTGCCGAGTTCGAGCAAAAATGACTGAAGATTATCAACTATACGCTGCTCCAAGTCTCCCTCGGAATAACGGTTGATGTCGGGCAAACCTAAAAACTCTAATGTGTAAGTGTCTTTTACAATGTCGGCAGGAGTTTGTATTTCGATGCCTTTTTGCACAAGTGCGAGAATGCCTTCTTTGTCTTTGCTTACCGCAAGTCGCAGAAACAAACCCGAATCCATTTGGCGACGGAGCGTGCGCACGTTCCAGTTTTCTTTTACGCATTCTTTTTCGTAAAAACTGCGTTCCAGATTATCATCTATGGTAATAAGTTCACAAATCTGAGACCAGTTCAATTTGTCAGAAATCGTCTGACAAATTGGATATGTAAGATAAAATTTTCGCATATTGTTCAAATTAGGGCGGCTGAATCCACTGCCGATACGGGCTGTTAAGATTTTTGCAAGGTTTGTGAGCAACGAAGTGCCGTATTTTGATTTTGCATCTCCGCCCTGCTCGAATTCTACAATATGCTTACCTATACTCCAATATGTAGTGACGAGTTTGGTATTTATGTATTTTGAAGTAGTAGAACGCACTTCTGTAACAATGTGCACAATGCTGTCCGCCAAATTATTCAGCGAATCGTTTTTTTGTATTTCCTCTATTTCGTTTGTCATAGTGCTATTCGTTGAAAAATTGGGTTATTATTTCGTTGGTTTTGGTAATCCGCTCGTTGTCTTTGAGCGAATCTTCCAAATACAGGTACTCAAAGCGGTTGTAACCAAATTTTTGGTTGTTGGCTTTCAGAAACTCCGATTCTACAAATGCCTTGCGGCTTTTGAATTTTTCGTCCTGTGCATATAGTCCGCCCTTGGTCTCCACGATGAGAGCCTTGTGTATTTTGTCTTTTTGGTTTCGCTTGATAATGAGGAAGTCGGGCGTGTATTTGCCGATGTAGCCCCATTGGTTGCGCTCGTTTTTTTTGTAACAGTCGATGCGGAACTCCGTGAATTGTCCGTCGCCGTTGTAATATACTTCCAACTGTTGATTTTTGACACTTGGCAACGTAAGCACCTCAGCAAGGAATTTTTTCTCGAATCCGCTGTCCAAATGGTATGGCATATAGTGGTAGGTGATGTCCTTATATGGGTCGGAAGTGTACTGACTGCGCAAATTATTTGCCATTTCTGTCTGACCCATCGCCTCTAAACCTTTGATTATGTTAAGTTTGTCATCGTCTATAAGCACTTCGCCGATGTCTTCCTTGTGGATATTTTCCACTTTTTGACGGTCGGGATAATAATCCGGCTCGGCATTTTTGGCAATCTCTACTGGCGAAAAATCCGCCGTGTTGGCGATGTGCAGCAATTCGGCAGATTTGCCGATTAGTTCGTCGGTTACTTTTAGGGTACGTTTGTCGTAAAAAGCCTTGCGAATGTTGGCATTTACTTGTGCCAAATTGTAGTGAGAACTAAAACGCCTTTTGCCGTCTTTGGTGGCGAAAGTTATCGTATCGAAAACCTCGCTCAATGCACCTTTTTGTGCAAAAAGATTCTGCATTGTGATGTTGCCAAAACTCTCTTTTGCAATGTTGTAGAGCCACAGATTGAAATCGGCGGGCATAGTGCCACGCTCGGTGTCGTCCACCTGCGTTGTGATACATTCAAGTCCATTGCTGGTGATTTGCCATTCGGTGGTTATAGGTTGCAGGATTTTTGCCGAATCGGCGGCAAGCGAAATCTCTTGCTTTGCAGTTTCGGGCGTTGTGGCAGTTACGGTTTCTTGTGAGTAGCTGACGTGCAGTTGATAAAAATCGATCTTAGGCAACTGCAACACTTCTGTGCGGTCGTAACGGTTGAGGCTGACGGTTTCGCCTTTGGAAATCTTTTTCTGAAACTCGTCGATAGTGATGTGTTGCTGTTTTTGTAACTGTTCGTCCAAATATTTGTAATTCTGAACGTTGAGGTATATCAAGGCATCCTCGTTTTTAGCGTCCGACACCTCGCGCAGACAGCGACACGAAGTCTGCAAAACCATTTTTTGCGGACAGTCTTTTTCTTGGGAGAGAATGATTCCCGTAAGGCTTTTGCAGTCCCACCCCTCTTTGCCAATCTGCACCAAAAGGACGATGCGTTTTTTAGAAAACGGTTTGTCTAATGCAGCAAATTCGGAGCGGGCGTTGGCAGGTTCGGCGTATTTTTTGTTGCCGTCGTGAAATTTCAAAACAGCATCGTCGGCGTTAAGACCAAATTCTGTACATATTTGGCTTACAAGCGGATATATAACATCTTCAAGAGTTTCTATTGTGCCACAATAAATGCCGAGTTTAGCACAAGTGCCGTTGGAGTAAACAGTATCTTTATACATTTCAAAAAATTTGCGGACGCCGTTTTCCACGATTTCTGTGCGGTTGTTGCTGTCTGATTTTATAATTTTGGGAACTTTCAAGAAATTGCCAATGCCGTTAGCCAATGGATAATAATCCACGATGTTGGACATTTCCGAAGTTTTAAACGTCTGATTGTCAGTTATTTTGACGGTTTCTTTTCGGTCTAAATACGGCGTACCAGAAAAACCAAGTACGGTTGTAATGGTATTGTTTTTTGTCCATTTGTTGACAACTGTGCGCAGTTTGGCTTCATTGTCGTCGTTGGAGGAAGCCACGTGATGCACCTCGTCAATCAAAATTGAGAGATTTGGGATTTTGCCGATTATGTTGCGCAGTTCGTTGGCAATCTCAATCTTAGCCAATTCGTCTTTTGAATACAAATTGGGATTTTGAGCGTCTTTGTCAATCCTGTCCAAAATCACTTTCTCTGCATTTGTAACAGCCACTAAGCCAAACAATTCGGGTAATGGCTCGTGGTTAGCGATTTTTTGAACGTTGGGATTTTTGGTGCGGTTCGATTTGTTTGCGCTCTTGTTTTCATCGAGCATTTCAAATTTGAGTTCCCGTTTGAGATGGCTTGCGGCAGGATCGGGAATAATCCACGAAGGGTCAAAATCCTGAATTGTCCTCAGGCTCGGAATGACGGAAGTTTTCAAGCCCGAAGGAACAAGTATCATAAAATTGTGTGCAAAAGCCTTGTTGTCAGGTTCTTGCTGTGCAAAATACAGGTCGATGTAAATAAAAGCCGCCATCAAAAAGGTTTTGCCCGCGCCCATTGGCAAACTGAAAACATAATCGGGATAATTTACGCCATAGAAAATTTTATTCACAACATCGTCAATATTGTTTCAGCCATTTGTTTAGCCATGACGTTTCCTTGGTCGTCTTTTGACGATGCAAACTCATACAAGGCGACGGCAGCGGGGTTTGATTTGAACACCTGACGCGCCTCCGCCGTCATAGGCAGTTGGTCTATGTCCTTATCGGTGAGGGTATTAAACAGCCCTTCTTTAAATATCTCTGCCAGTGGCTTATTTTGACAAGCGATTTTAAGGAAAAGGTAAGTTTTGATGGCTTTGATTTGTGCATCACGCATCTTACCCTTGTCTTCAATGTATCGGACAAAGTTGTGCGCCGGACAATCGGGCTGTGCAAACCATTGATTACGTTTTGATTGTATGAGTTTGTAAAACATTGTTTGTATGTAAATTTAATTGGAATTTTGCGCCGCAAATTCAAGTTGCAAAGATAAAAAAAATATCCATACCAACAAATTAGCCAAATTCACTCTCTCCCTGCACTCAAAACGCCGAAACCCAACGCAGCATTTTTGCCTAAGCCAATCAAATGTGGAACGCTTAGGTTGCTGACAAAATCGACGTTAAAAGCCGTCAGACCAACACCTTTGTACCTCAAAACATACGGCGACGAAAGAATTGAAATGCTACATTCGAGGTCGCCTTCAAGAAAAATGTCCATGCCCTTCAAAAACGACAAAATATTGCCTTTGAGGATTTTTTCCAACAGTGCAATTTTGTCAGTCATCAACGTCAACGAGTTGAAAATCTTGTAGTTTTTAGGATTAAGCGCATGGCGCATTGAATAGTTGAAAGTGGTGTTCCAGAGTTGAACATTGGTCTTGTTGGCTTTCACCGACACAATCTCCATTTGGCGGACATTGCCACCGATGTCGAAAGTGAAATTACCGTTTTCAAACAATTTTCCAATGCTCTCCACTCCCGCACCGATGCAGACAATGGCGGGATTACGTCCGATTTTTTTGTATTGGATAAGCGGATACGAGTATCTGTATCCATCGCCTTGATGATTGTGAAACAAAATGTTACCATCAGCGGCGGCTATCACTGCGCCCCTAAACTGAGGAATTTCTCTATCGAGGATTTCTCCGTCAAATTTTACAATCAATGTCTTGATATTCTCCATGTCTTTCGCTATTTCTTGCGCAACAAAGATATGCTTTTTTGTTTTAATTAAGAAAAAAACTTTGCTGGACATTTAGCGCGAATATCAAGAAAATTTATTAACTTTGAGGCGGACTAAAGGGGGCTTCTAAAAATTAGATTTTTCGAGGCGCACGAAATTGAAAAACCGGAGTTTACTAATTGTAAATGAGGATTTTGAAATTGATGTGCAACAAA
>CAJOGF010000197.1 GCA_905233995.1 uncultured Bacteroidales bacterium
GAGATTATTGGTTGAATGTAAGCACTATACGGGTAAAAGAGTCGGTCTTGGTGTGATAAGAGGCGTTTTGGGTTTACGAGACGATGTTAACGTGTTTAACATACTGGATGACAAGGAACTGCAAAGAAGGTTGATACAAAACCGAAAAGGGAGTGTTTTTTATAATCGTTATTACTATAATGTTGCTGTTGCATCGAGAAGTGGTTTTACGGATCAGGCGCAGAATATGGCTGCAGCATATAGGATTCCTTTAATTGATTTCAGAAATTATACGTTCTGGCGAAACTGGGAAAATATTTTGATGGATATTGAAGAGAAGAAAAGAGAAATCAGTGAGAAAGATATAGCGGATTTTGTTTTGGACATATGTAAAGGAATGGCTGTTGCGGTAACGAATACGGGTCAGTTTCTATTTCTTTATAGCAAAGAAGATACAGTAAGCTTTCCTAAAAACACTTATGACATAAAATGGGCTGACGATAATAAAACACTGATTCTATTGTTTGACAAAAAACAGTATGTTGTTAATTTTCCGAGTATAATGGTGAACCATTGGATTGAAAATGAAGTTGAGGTAAGTCATTTTACATCGGATAATATGTCAAGGATGGTTGCCTATTACAAAGAAAAGGTTTTAGGCAACAAAACGCCAGCGCAAGCAGAACTTGAAACAATATTGAAACGCGCAGGACAATTGCACGAGGATTTGCGAAACTATGGACACCTCGGCGACACTGAAAAGCCGCTTGTTGTTTCGGCAATTCTTTTGGCATTGCAAGAACCCAATTTTGACACGCAAAACCTTATGGCATCGAATATAAAGGGGGGACGGACGGAGAAATAATATTTGATGCACTCTCAAAACACATGGATGCAGTGCAGGTGCAGCCGCAAGTAAAGAAGGAGAGAGTTTTGGACCAGTTCAGATTAATAAAAAATCGACCGCATCTCTCGGAAATGACAACGAAGCTTGGCAAATCGCCATTGCGTTACTTTGCCGAATGCCTTTATTCAAACATCTTGACAGCCATTGCCAACAATTCGCCCGAAGATGTGCTGGGAAGGTTTTACGGCGAGTTTATCCGCTACAGCGGCGGCGACGGACAGACTCTCGGTGTTGTGCTAACGCCCAAGCACATAACCGAACTGTTCACCGACTTGGTTCACCTGACACCCGACGACAAAGTGTTTGACCCTTGCTGCGGCACTGGCGGCTTTCTGATTGCAGCAATGCACAAAATGCTTTCCAAATCCAACTCAAACAAGCACCGAGAAATCAAAAGGAACAACCTGCACGGCATTGAACTGAGAGACGATATGTTTTCTATCGCCACCACAAATATGATTCTCAGGGGCGACGGCAAAAGCAATCTTATATGCGCCAACTTTTTGAAACAGGACACAAACGATTTGCGAAAAGAAAAATATTCGGTCGGATTTATGAATCCGCCATATTCGCAAGGCAAAACAAAAGAAACAAAGGAATTGACAGAATTGAAGTTTATTCGTCATCTCCTTGATTCTTTGGACGACAACGCGCGTTGTGCGGTTATCGTCCCGCAAAGCACTATGGTAGGAAAAACCAAAGAAGATGCTTTTGACAAAAAATACATTCTGCGTAACCATACCTTGGAAGGCGTAATTACGCTAAATCCGCAGACATTTTTCGGAGTAGGTGTCAATCCGGTGATTGCTGTATTCACTGCGCACCAGCCGCAGCCTAAAGACAAATACTCAAAATTCATCAATTTCAAGGATGACGGCTTTGAGGTTTTTCCGCATTTGGGATTGCTGCCTACCGAAAGATACGAGCAACGACGCAAATTGCTGTTGGAATGTTGGAACGGCAGAATTACCACCAACGACTTTATAGTAACATCCACAGTTGAACCCACCGACGAGTGGCTGCATTCGTTCTACTACTTCAACGAGGCGATACCTACCGAAGCCGATTTTGAAAAAACAATGGCAGACTACCTGACATTCGAGTTTAATATGATTGCGCACGGAAGGGGATACCTCTTCGGACTTTAAAAAAAGGAGGTCGATTATGATGAAATTGGAAAATTGCAGGTGGAAAGAGTTTTGGTTGTCTGATGTTTTCGACATTGATGCTACTTCAAGTAGTATTGACAAAAAGAAACTCAATGGCAAACCGGGGCATTATCCGTATGTTACAAGGACTGATAAAAACAACGGTTATGAATTGTTTGTTGGTATCCAATCCAAATACTGTACTGATGAAGGGAATGTCATTACAATAGGGCTTGATACACAAACAGTATTTTTTCAAAACTCTGAATTCTATACAGGACAAAATATTCAAGTTTTGCGAAATCAGCAATTAAACAAATACATCGCATTGTTTATCATACCATTGTTAAAAATACAGTTGCGAAAATTCAATTGGGGAGGTAATGGAGCAACATTGGGTCGATTAAGACGCTTAAAAGTTGTTCTGCCAACCATAAACAACGCCCCCGACTACGAGTTTATGGAGGAATATATGCGCGAGATTGAGCGTAAACAAAAAGAGCGTTACAGAAACTATATCCAAAGCAAAATAAAAGAAATGGGCTCTGTTGAAAGTCTTGAAACAAAAAAATGGACAGAGTTCTTCATAAGCGATTTGTTTGTGGTTGAAGGAACAGAAACAACTCATCCGTCTAAACTTATACCTTGTGGCAACAATCCCCGCATTACTTGCTCTGCGACAAACAATGGTTTGGATGATTTTTACAAAAATCCAATTACAGAAAGTGGCGACGTGCTAACTATCGACAGCGCAACAATCGGCTTTGTAAGTTATCAAGAAAACGATTTCTTAGCAACAGACCACGTTGAAAAACTGATTAGAAAAACGGGAGAACCGTTGGGTCGCTATGTCGGATTGTTCATTAAAATGTGTATAGACAAAAGCTGCAGTGGCAAATATGGCTACGGCTACAAGTTTGCGCAAAAAAGAATTGAACGACAAATTGTAAAACTTCCCGTCAATTCCGACAACACCCCCGATTACGCATTTATGGAAACCTATATGCGGAGAAAAGAGTATGAAATTTTGGAGAAGTATCTGAAATAGACTATATTTGCAGAAAACATTTACCCAAACACCCAATCAACTATGAAAAAAATAATAAAAGACTACTCCTACACTGCCGAAGAACTCCGTCAGATAGTGCTCGCCACCGACCGCGATTACATCGAGGGTCTCGGAATGGTTGGCAACGACGGAATTGCTTTCATCAAGTTGATTGACAATGATATGGAGTCGCTTGAGAAAGGTATTTTCCCTTGGTTACAAAAAGAATTGTACCCTGACTACAAGAAAACCAAAAAACTACCCGTAAGTCGCCAAATGTAATTGAAAAGGGTAAAGAAATTATTGACAAAACAATAGACTTCTTCCGATTTGATTCAAACAATCATTCCGAATCAAACAATGCTACTGTTTCCGATGCATCTGTCGGTCAACATTTTTACTGCGACAAAAATGCGTGGTATCATATTGAACCGCTGATAAGCGAAAAGAATGCCAAGTCCAAAATATTAGAGGAAATAAAATTTATTCAAGATGCGTATCAAAAGGGTGGATATACAAAGAAAGATGGCACTTGGGTAAAGTGTGAAGATCCGGATAATAAAAACGTAATCTATCACTTCTATAATATTGTAAAGAAAAAGTACGATACTAAACTCGTGGATGCCATTGTAAACAAACTCAAAGAATTGTATAACGTAAAATAAAAAAAAAAGTTGCACGATATTGAAACTTTTGTTACATTTGCGCTATGAATCGTACAATTTTGACATACGGCGGATATTTTGAAGCCTTTATGGAGAGTTTGCAGGAAAAGGAGAAGGAGAAAATCCAATACGGACTCCTTCTCTTAAAAACGCAAAACAGACTTTCTACCAAGTTCGTGAAGCATATCAAAGATGGGGGTTACGAGCTTCGGACAGAGTATGCAGGCAATATTTACCCCAGTTCGAAATAATCAAAAGTAAATCAAAGTATACATTTTAAAATATAGGCGTCGTTTTTTTGCCTTAATCAAAAGGTTCATGTTTGATATAATCTTGATTTATAACATGTTATGATATTAAAATAATACTAATTGCTTACATTCTGTGTCAA
>CAJOGF010000198.1:0-4499 GCA_905233995.1 uncultured Bacteroidales bacterium
TATTCATAGCGGGATATTTTAAAGTTTAACTTATTTATTTTCAGTGTTTTAAGTTATAAAAATATCCCGTATTTTTCAAATTTCTATCGCTAAAAAACTATTAAGAAATGTTAACTCTTCTATGCTGATTTATTTTTTTTTGAATTAAGGGAGAATTTCTTATATCGAACTGGGGTTATTTACAGAGTTTTCTTCATTTTTGATGAAGGAAATATTGTTGTGCTGTTCAACGGCTTTCAGAAAAAAACACAGAAAACGCCGCAAAACGAAATAGACAAAGCATTAAAAATAAAGGAGGAATATTATGCAGACAAACGACCACAAAATACGTAACTACGACCTTGTTCTCGACGAAAAGTTCGGAAAAATTGGCAGCCCTCAACGAGTAAAGGCAGAAGAAGAAGCGTACAATTTCTATTCGGGACAGATTTTGCAGAACGCCCGCAAAGAAGCCAAAATCACACAGTTGGAACTTGCAAAACGTGCGCATACCACAAAATCCTATATTTCAAAAATTGAAAATGGAATAATAGTTCCGAGTGTCGGAATGTTTTACCGCATAATTGCTGCACTTGGAATGAGGGTAGAAGTTGTTAAACCAATATATTAAACATCCGTTATAATATATTACACCATGACTGCCCCTGTCATCATCTCCGCCTCGCGCTCGACCGACATCCCTGCCTTTTATGCCAAATGGTTTTTCAACCGTTTGGAGGCGGGTTATTGCGTTTGGCGCAACCCATTCAACCAACAGCCGATGCGCATATCGTTCGACCAATGCAAGGCAATAGTTTTTTGGACCAAAAATCCCAAGCCGATAATTCCGTACCTTCACGAATTGGACGAAAAAGGAATTCATTACTATTTCCAATTCACGATGAACGACTACGAAAACGAGGGGTTCGAACCCAACGTCCCAAAACTCGAACATCGTATCGAAACTTTCAAAGAACTATCGCAAATAATTGGCAAAGAGCGTGTTATTTGGCGTTTTGACCCACTGATTGTAACGTCCACGCTCACACCGCGCGAACTCTTGAAACGCATTTGGAATATCGGAAACAAAATCCTCGGATATACCGAAAAACTTGTTTTCAGTTTCGCCGACGTTAAGGCATACCGCAAGGTGCAGTCGAACCTTGTAAAAGATTGTCCTACATTATTCAACAAAGAGAACGTCGCAACCGCTGAAATGACTGATGACCAGCGCATTGAGTTCGTTGAAGGGCTTGTAAAATGCCGTGCCGCGTGGGCAGAAAAAGGCTGGGATCTCACCCTTGCCACTTGCGCCGAAGCAGTTGACCTACAAACATACGGCATCGAACACAACCGCTGTATAGACAGCGAACTACTTGAACGTATCTCGCAAGGCGACAACGATTTTATATATTATCTGAGGACAGGCAAAATGCCAGAAAAAAACAATCTGTTTGGCAACTCGAATCCGACAACAGTTTTGCCGCCGAAACCAGACCCAAAAAAGCTTAAGGACAAGGGCCAGCGCAAAATCTGTGGTTGCATGATTAGCAAAGACATCGGAATGTACAACACGTGCCGCCATTTTTGCGTATATTGTTATGCCAACACGAGCCGCGAAACTGTCCTCAGAAACAAGGACAAACACAGCGATGATTCTGAAAGTATAATCAGCTAAATCTAAGTTTGTTTCTGATTGAATTAATTACATCGCCATCAGCCACTTCCATAGCGGCAATACGTCAATCTTGCTTCCCGATTGGGTATGCAAAATATCCTCCTCGTCCTTTGTAACTATGACAAGTTTAGAAGGTTTGAGATGTTTGTCGATTTCGGCAAGTGCGCCCGCTTCACGCGCACGGGTTTCGGCATCGGCAACGGAATAGGACACTTGGATTGCAAGATTTTCACTTCTGACATAAAAATCCACCTCAACGCCCGACATATAATAAAACACCTCTCCCGGATAACGCCGCGTAAGATTTATGGCGACAATGTTTTCCAATAGAGATGTCTTGGAATCGAGCAAAAAGAGGTTCAGTATTCCGTTGTCAACAAAATAATATTTCTTGTTTGTAACCTTGTCGGCGATTTTGGCGACGATGTTTTCAATTGGCAAAATCAACCACGACTCGTTAAGGTATTTAAGATAGTCGCTTACGGTTTCGATGTTGATTTTTTTGCCGATGGACGACACAATGTTGGCAAGGCGCGAATACGACGAGGGCTGTTTTACGTTTTCTGCCAACTTCCGAATCAATGTTTTCAACGCCTCGGTGTTTCTTACATTATAGCGTGCAATCAGGTCGCCGAAAAAAATCTTGTTGAAAAGGTTGCTAAGCCAATTTCTCTTGTCCTGAATGTCAATAGATTCAGGCAACCCACCGAAAGTGAAATACGGTTCCAAATATTTCAATATTTCCTTACGATAATCGTAAACAGCGTTTTTTTCGTTGAGATTGATGTTTCTCGTGAGCAAAAATTCCTTGAATGAATAAGGGTAAACCTCCTGCACCATATATCGTCCGCCGAGCGTCGTGGCAATCTGCGAGGATAGCATCTTTGCGTTGCTGCCAGTGATGAAAACCCTATATTTTTGGTCGGCGAGGCGACGCGCAAATTTTTCCCATCCGTCCACATTCTGTACTTCGTCCAAAAATATAAACGGCTTTGTATCAAACATTTCCTCGTATGAGGTCTTTATCAAATCCAAATCTTCAATCTTGACAGAATCCAAACGGTCGTCCTCAAAATTGAAATATAGAATTTCTGAAATGTCATGCCCTTGCTGTAAGAGTGTGTGAATCTGTTGGTACAAAAGATATGATTTTCCGGCGCGTCTTAGTCCTACCAAAACGTAATTCAGATGTTCATCAAACTGATAATTACGCTGATAAAACTTCACGCTGGAAATAAACTTTTGGTTTTCCGCAATAATGAGTTTCGCTAAATCCTTGTTCATAACCGACACTTTTTGCTGCAAATATAATAAACTTTTTCAACATTTCGGTTTATAAACCGAAATATTTTGAAGATTCTTCGGCTTATAAACCGAGATGTGTTTTTATAATACTCGCATAACTGACACGACAATTTTATTTATTGGTGTTAAAAACAATAATAGCCAACTAAATCTACCTTTTATTTAGTTGACTATCAATCTCTTACTCAAACCTCTTGCCTGTGCCCCAAGCCTGTCCTACGCTGTCGCCCACTACGTGGTAACTTGCGTCGGCGGAGTGGAAAATTATCGGGCGGAGTTTCATGATGTCAACCTTGCCGTCGGTGAGGATGCTCTCGTCGGCAAAAGAGTTGATGATTTCGCCTACTACACGTGCGCCGACGTTGCCCTTTTCTTCCATTTCGATGACGCGACATTCGAGCGTAAGTTTGTATTGCTCAATGATTGGCGCGTCGATGTTGGGACTTTTGACGGCTGTAAATCCGGCGCGCTTCACCTTGTCGGGCACGTCGTTTGCGCTCACGATGCCAAAATAGTCGCTCTGTGCAACGTCGTCGGCTGTGGCAAAACTTACGGTAAACACCTTTTTGAGCCTCAGATTGTCGGTGGTTTTGTGGGGCGAGAGGTCAAAGGTGATTTGATTCATGCCGCACTGACCGCCCCAAGCCGCCATCATGACATCGGGATTTTGGTTGGCATCGTAGGTGGCAATCATAATGCACGGCGCGGGAGTGATTACGGGGTGCTGCGAGCCAAAATTGACACGACCCTCCACGTTTTGGATTTTTGCAGGCGCGGCAACGGGTTCAAAACCGCTCTGTGTGCCGCCGCACGATGCCAACGTGATGGCTGCGGCTGCAAAAAGAAGATGTGATGCTTTCATTTGTTTATAAGTTTTTGACTATTAATATTTATTTATATTTCCGATGGCGACATTCCAAACCTTTGTTTGAAAATGCGTTATCTTTGTCATACACAAAATATGATTTGCAAAATTATAAAAAATCACAGAATATTCTGTCGTGATTTGCAGCAAAAAAAACTTGCCGCTATCGGCAAAAAAATATTACTTTTGCTACGGATTTTTTTACAAAACTTGCCGATAATATTCAATTGTGATAATCGCTATCTTTCCACTCAAACTTAATAGTCTCAGGCACAAGGTAATTGCCGATTTTGTAGTCGATGTTGGCTTTCGTAAAGTTTTGTGCAAAGGTTCTTGGTTGTAAATTGTTTTCATAAAAAAAAATGCAGTCGTTTCTCAACTCCATTTTCAGGCTGCCGGCGACAAGATTGATTTTTGCACTTACCAAATATGAAGGGTAAGTGTTTGACACCCAAATACAATGTGTTGAATTTGGTGGAATTAACGAAATGATTTTTTTTGATTTATTATCTTTGGAAAGTTTTGTTATTCGTAATTCTATTTTTTTGCAAGCGGTTTTTCCTATTGTTTTGATGCCACAGTATTTTGCGTGTAGGATGCATGGAGAATTATCAAAAAAGATTTTTATTTGTTTTTCGTTGTTGTCTTTGAAAAAAACGCTGTCGGCAATGA
>CAJOGF010000198.1:4570-8684 GCA_905233995.1 uncultured Bacteroidales bacterium
CTTTATCGTGCCGATATACTTTTGGTAAAACGACACGTAATCCTGCGCCGCATTATTTTGAGCAAACAACGACGGCGCAACCGCACACAAGGTCAATATGAAAAAAGTTGTTTTCATTTACCGCAAAGTTACGCCGCAAATCCTTGGTATGAAAATAATTACGAGACAGATATGTTCCTGAAACTGAGAGCAAACTATTCACGAATTTGAGAACTTATTATTCTCACTTATAGAGTTTGCCATTTTTGAAATCTTCGGAAAGAAGTTGGAAAAAGTTGGTATCCAAGACGTTAGAAATTCTCGAAAGAAGTTCGCAGTCGATGCTGCGTTTCTGAAAAATATTGTAGATATTTCTCCTATCGCAACACAAATGAGTAGCAAACCAAGTAACGGAGCGTTCTTGTCGCAAGAGTTCTTTCCTTATTTCTTGTCCGATATGTAACATAAATGACCAGCCGTTGCCCCCGAAATCCCGAAATCAGAACGCTTTAATTAAAACATATACACAAAAAAGACGTGGGATTTCCCTTGTATGCTCGTCCCGCTGTCTGAGGCCTTGGCCGTGCCCAATCGTCAAGAACGAGCAACACCGAAGCCCCACGAATTATGTATATAACAAACCTTTCGGTCTGTGATTATACATACCGCCGGGCATTACAATGTTGCTTTGCTTTCTGACGATTATCTATGAAACGGCCAAGTTTCTGACAGTCAAAATAAGACAAAGCGTAAAAGTAACGCCTTTAATATATATGCCCTTTGCCTCCTCCACCCATTTCGGGGCTTCGGGGGTAGGACGCTACAAATATATTGAAAGTTTTTGATATGATTTTCATGATAATTGTTTTTTTTTGTAAATTTGCGCAAACTTAAAAAGCAATGGCTATGAAAAAACTTCCAATCGGCATACAGTCGTTCTCGAAAATGATAGAGGGCGGATTTGTCTATCTTGACAAGACGGAATTGATTTACAAACTCGCCAACACAGAGGCGTGCTATTTTCTATCACGTCCGAGGCGGTTTGGCAAAAGCCTGACGCTTAGTACTTTGCACGAGTATTTCAATGGCCGCAAGGATTTGTTTGTCGGCACCAAGATGGAGCAATTGGAACAGAAATGGGACAAGTATCCCGTGCTGCATTTTGACTTCAACGCTTCATCGTATAAAACGGTTGACGATGTAATATCAAGAATTAGCTTTATGCTATCTGAATATGAGGACGAATATGGTCGCAATCCAAACGCATCGACAAATTCAGAACGGTTTCAATCGCTGGTCACCACCATTGCAAAAAAGACCGGCAAAAAAGTCGTAATCCTCGTTGACGAATACGACAAGCCGTTGATAAACAATATTTTGGACGAAGACCTAAAAGACGAAATGCGCAAGGAAATGAAACCATTTTACGGCGTTCTCAAAACCTGCGACACGCAGATAAAGATGGCTTTCGTAACAGGCGTTACAAAGTTCAGCAAGGTGAGTCTTTTTAGCGATGTCAACAACATGACCGACATCTCAAATATGCTCGACTATTCCACCATCTGCGGCGCGACGGAGCGGGAAATTCGTGACCAACTCGACGGCTTTGTGCAGAATATGGCTGATGCCAACCACATTACCAAAGACCAATGCTACAAGGAGTTGAAATACTGGTACGAGGGATTTCATTTCAGCGAGGATTCCGAAGACGTCTATAATCCTTTCGGACTTATGAAGGCTCTGTTGGAAAAGAAGTTCAAGGAATATTGGTTTGAGAGCGGCACGCCCACTTTCCTTGTTCAGGTAATCAAGAAGCGCGGAATGAAAATCAGCGACCTCGACTGTGTTAAGCGCACAGCATCGCAATTGTCTAAAATAGACAACTTCAACGACGACCCCGTACCGCTGCTGTTCCAAAGCGGATATTTGACAATCAAAGGGTACGACCCGGTTTTGAAACGTTACACGCTCACGATGCCCAACAAGGAGATTGGCGAGGCGTTCCCGACCTTTATCCTCAATTACAATTTTCCGAAGACCGACGGCGGCGATTTTGACATCACAAATTTCATTGAAGATGTATTGCTGGGCAACATTGACGGCTTTATGAAACGCCTTTCCGCGCTCCTTGCCGACAGTAGTTACGAAATTGTGGGCGATGCGGAGAAATATTTTCAGAATGTCTTTTATTTGATTTTTAAACTGTTGGGATTCTACGCCGAGGTGGAGCGCAACACTTCGGACGGCAGGATGGATGCCGTTGTGAAAACTCCTCAATATATCTACGTTTTTGAGTTTAAGCTCGACAAACCAGCACAAGAGGCATTAGACCAAATAAACAGCAAGGATTATCCGCTGCCGTTTTCGGTGGACGGTAGGACGTTGTACAAGGTTGGCGTAAGTTTTTCGTCAGAGACGAGGAAAGTGGCGGAATGGGTGAAGGAGTGAATATTTAATAATTCGGATTTGGTAACGATTTATTTGTTAGATTTAGCCATGTGGAAATGTGTTGTCCAAATCGAGTGTCGAGCCTATTGCATAGATTTTTTCGTCAACCGCATGGCGGTGTGTTGTCAATGGAATATAATTGACGAATTTTGATATTTTTACGTCAAAAACTATGTCATCGTACTTCTGGCTTTTGGCGACGACTTTCGTTTTTTTTGTTGGCTGCTGTTTACAGTTAAAAAAAATTCCACCCCTTGGAAACCGCTTTCCAACGCATATTTCGAAGACAGCTATAAAAGTTCTGAATTTTTATGTATACATAGTTGTGTTCATAACCGAAGTGTTAATCAAAACTTCGGTTATTCTCTTTTTCTTGCGGTGTCATCACAAATTCTTTGTTATTATAGTCTTCATGAGGAGGCTTTTCTTCGTTCTTTTCCCCTGCATATTTAGCACGAGATTCTGCCCATTTCCTCAGACTTTCTATTTTTTTGTCCATCGTTTTTGATAATGGAACAATGCCTTTTATTGAATCTAACAGATGTTTTGTCATCAATTTGGGCTCGTTGGGATTTTCTGTGTAGGCTGCGAACATTGCTTCGTTGATGCACTCTTCTATTTCTGCACCGTTGAACCCAAATGTTTCTGAGGCTAATTTGTCAAGAGAATAATTGTCAGGATTGTGTCCTTTTTGTTTTAGATGAATAGAAAAGATGCTTTCACGTTCTTTTTTTGTTGGCAAATCGACAAAGAATATTTCGTCAAAACGTCCTTTGCGCAATAGTTCGGGTGGTAGCTGAGCAATGTCGTTGGCAGTGGCGACAACAAAAACCGGTTTTGTCTTCTCTTGCATCCATGTAAGAATGGTGGAGAATATCCTTGCAGTAGTGCCGCCGTCGGTGGCTCCGCTACTTTGGATGCCCGATAGTCCTTTTTCTATTTCGTCAATCCACAGAACACAAGGAGCAACGGCTTCAGCCGTCATAATTGCCCGCCTTATGTTGTCCTCACTACTGCCAACTGTGCCTTCAAAAACTTTTCCGATGTCGAAACGAAGCAATGGCATGTTCCACAATGAGGAAATACACTTTGCTGTAAGGCTTTTCCCGCAACCTGGTATACCAGTGAGCAATACCCCTTTGGGTTCGGGTAAATTCCAAAGTTGCGCCTTGAAATCGTATGCAAGTCGTCTTTGTTCAAGCCATTTTTTTAAGTGTTCCATACCGCCAATGTTCTGCAAGTTTTCGTTTACTTGGAAATAGTCTAACAATCCGCTTTTTTTGATAATTTGTTCTTTTTCTTGAGAAACGATATTGGGAGAATCATTGCTCAATTTGTTTTTGGCAGCGGCAAGGCAATATGCTAAATCCGCTTCCATAACTGTCATTCCCAAAGCAGAATCAATCAATTTTTTCTTCAAGTTGTCATTTAATTCAGCATTTGCGTCTTTGGCTACACGCATCAACACCTTCTCCAAATCAGCACGACCAGGCAAAGGCATTTCTATAACTGTTATGTATTTTTCCAATTCAACAGGAAGATTCATAACCGAAGATACGATAATTATGTGTTTCCTGTAAAAACGTAATTTTTCAGCCAATTGTCTCAGACGTATAATAATGTTTCTTTCCTTAATGTATTCATGAAAGTCTTCCAAGACAAAGATTTCTGCGCGTTCTTTGTCTTT
>CAJOGF010000199.1 GCA_905233995.1 uncultured Bacteroidales bacterium
TAAATAATCTATTTTTTTACTAATAAATTTACATAATTTAAACACTATTCCTGATGTTGAAGCTTGATGAAATGATGAAATATCAACTACTACCACTGGAGCACTTTTAAATCCAAAAAGCCTTTTTCTGCTGAGGAACGCCTTCTGCATCATCTTCTTCACCCTCTTTTGCAAACAACCGCAAAGGACATATACCGATAATTCTCACCTCAAGAACCGAACGTTGTTTGTCAAAAAACCAAAGTTCTTTAAGCATATAAGCCTTAACTTGCTCGCTGTGATAAGGTTCATCAATTATCTTTACTTCAGACCCCTCTCCATCCAAGGTTTCAACCTCTTGTTGTTTGGTGTTAGCACCCATTCGTTGATGAACCTCTTTTTCGGTGATAATACTGCTAAACTCATCCGTAAGGTCAGGATTATAAGCAGTAAGACCTTGAGTATGAATACCTTCCAACAGAACATCAATCAAACTCATTCTACCGTCTTGGGGTTGAGTAGGATAATACAAATGCTGATTTGCTTTTTCAGAAAGTTCAATACGTCTCCAAATAATTTTTGACCACATAACGTCAGCCTCCCTAACATATTGGAAAGGAACAGGCTTACGGTTTAGGGTATGAATTTTTTCATACGGCAAACCAAGCAACACCTGAGCGTGCGACTTTGCAGCATCAAAACATTGCAAGACAGCTGCAATAGCCATTAAAAACAGAATCTTTTTCATAATTATTTACAAAATAAATTTTCAGCAATAAACAATAAAAAAAGAGTTTTAATAAAACCCGTTTGTTATATTAAAACTCTTTTTTTTAAAGAATATTGTCTAAAAAAGACATTTTTTTTAACAGAAACAAGAACCCCCTACTATTTAAGTTTCAAAACAATTGCACCCAAATCACGAACAGAGCCGTCAGGACCTTTTGCTTTGATATCCTCAATATAAATTTTACTTCCTGCAGGAGCCTGATTAATAATGTTCTTCTGTTGAGAAGTAAATGCTGCTGAAGTAGAAGTTGCATCTTGAACAAAGCCTTTAATTGTTGCAGAAACTTTGAAACCAACAATGACGAATTTCATATCAAAGTCAAAGTTTTCAAGGTCTGCTTTAACACCTGCAGAAGCAGCAAGAAGTGATTTTGAAACTGTACCACCTTTACCCCAAGCATCTTTTGTTGTAATCGACGCTCTTGGGTCTGGAACTCTTTTTACACGGAACTCTCTTGTACCGAGGTTTTTAGTCTGACCATCAACAGTTGCTGTAACAGTAACTTTTGCAGTACCCGGAGTTTTAACGAGAGCAGAATAAGCACCTGCTTGTCCACCCGCTTTGTTAACCGAACCTTGAGAAATTGAAACATGAAGTTTCTCAGGATTATAACCCGAAGCGGTAACTTCCAATGGGTTCGGAACACCGATGTAGAGAACGTTCATCTTGGTCGGAGATACTGACAAAGATGACTGTCCAACTTCATATTCACCCTTGAAAGGATATTCTTTAAGTTCACCAGTTGTTTTGTTTTTCAATTTGATAACACCACCGAAAGATTTAACACCAACTGCACCTGTTGAACCTGTATACTTGCCGACACCTTTTTCTACTTTCAAAGGACTACCGCCAACCAAAATTTCAGGGTCTTGAGTTGAGTCGTATGCTGCAACAAAGATGTCAGCCTTGTAGGGTTCGCCAACGAGAACGTAACTACTTGTTGTAGGACTAACAACGGCACGAATAGCATTAAATTTCATATCAGTCTTACCAATTTGGCTCAAGAGGTATGAAAGAACACTTGATTCTGTATTTCTAACGTCAGCCTGCATTTTAGTCATAAGGGTAAGCACGCCGGCTGCAGGAAGATGTTCAAAGTTAGATACGTCCCAATCAACTGAGTCAATATCATCACTTTCTGATTTCATTCTCGCAGTAGAAAGTAACTCATTCAAACTTGCAACAAGTGATTCTTTTGCTTTCTGAGATACCTCACTATTATCTGTACCCCTGCCAACAATGTCGATAAGGGTATTTTTGTAATCCTCACGACTTTTAGCAACTACTTTACCTTGTCCATTAGTGATGAAGATTTCACCACCAACGTTGTTATCGTCTTTTTTAGAAACAAGGTCGTCAATATCTACAAGATTAGGATCTGCTGCCTCTGGTTTGTCAGCAGCCCATTTATCACGCAAGGACTTTTCGATTTCTTGGTCTTTTGCGTCGGATGCTTCGCTGTAAGGTGCAGTGTAATCGTTATCACCGTAAACGCCTTCAAGCGTACCAACTAAAGCCAATTTATAGTGCTGGATTTCTTTGTAGGCTTTATCCGCTGCTGCAACTACCTCATTAGCCAAGTCATTGTACTTTTTAACGCCATTAGGATTGTTTGTCATCGCTTTTGCAAACTCAGTCTGCGTTCCTTCGATAACACCCTCCGTAATAGTATTAGTTTTCCTCAAACTTCCATCGACCAATGTAAATGCGGTAAGAATTTCAGCAGACACGTTCAAAGCCAACAGCGCAGTATAGAATAGGTACATCATACCTATCATCGCCTGCCTTGGGGTCTCTTTTCCTCCTCCACTCATAGTGTCTTAAATAATTTGAAAATTTTTAATTAATTTAACTGATAAAAATTAACTTACTTTTACGTTCATAGCAGTAAGCATGTTGCCGTAAACGGTGTTCAAAGCCTGAAGATTCTTGCTGAGTTTTGTAACCTCGGTAGAATATTGTTTTGCACCCGTTACAGATTCTTTCAAACCTTTAATCATCGAGTCGAAGTCGATTTCCTGAAGTTGGATTTCGAATACGCCGTTGATTGCTTTAAGATTACCGTTGAGTGATTTGATATTGTTGCTGTATTCTTTGTTGCCTTCGGTAAGAGCAGTGAAATCAAGATCTTTGATTCCAGAGAATTTAGACTGTACATTGCCTAATGTGTTAGACAAATCGTCTGCCGAAGAGTTGATTGAAGAAACAGCTGAAGATGCTGAATTAAGACTTTCAGTAAATGTCTTTGCTGCAACAGCAGAATTTGCAACAGAAGCCATACCTTTAACATTCTCAGTAAAGTCTGCAAAAGAATTACCAAGTTTGTCGAAGAAGTTACCTTTGTCGCTTGATTTCTCCAACATTTCATTGAATTTAGCCAAAGCAGTTCCGTCAGTTGAAGCAGCCGCAAAAGCAGCCTTCTTACCAGAACCGGGAGTAGCCTCACCATAGAAGTTATAAGGTGAACGAGTAACATCAATTTCACCAGTTTCTTCGTTGAAACGAGCCACAGGAGCATCTCCGTTGAAAACTTTCTCCTCAATTTCCTCACCAATCAAAAGCTCGGGGAAAATGTTGTGCCAATGATATTCAACAGGTAGTGGAGCAAATGCTGTAATAGTAAAGATCATAGCCTCTGTCAAAAGACCGACCATCAACATCACAGATGCACCCGGATAGTGTTGGATTTTAAACAATGCGCCGACAATAACGACAGCAGCACCAAGCGAGTTTACCTTCTGGAAAATCTTCGCAAATTTTTTGGTTTTGTTAAATGCTACCATAATATGATTTTTAGTTTAATTTAAAAAATATAACTTGTTGTTTGTTAATTATATACAACATTTTATAAAATCTCGTCAACCACAAGAAATAATCTATACGATTGACCGGCTAAAATTACATATCTTTTTTCAGAAAAAAAATTTTTTTTCCTTTTTTTATTAAAAAACTTTAATATTTTTTTTGAAACCATTATAAAATAGGTGTAATTTAATCGAAAAAAGATAACTTTGCGTCATAAAAAATATAAAAAAATGGCGGACAAAAAAACAGTATACATCTGTCAAAACTGTGGAGCAAGTTCTCCAAAATGGATAGGCAAATGTCCTTCTTGCAATTCATGGAATAGTTTTGTAGAAGAAATCATCAGCAAAAAAGATGTCAAAAGCACGGGAATAATAACAAAAGGTATTGGTTTAAACAAGCCACAAAAACTATCTGAAATAAAAACAAATAGCGTATTACGCATTGACACAAAAAATCAAGAGTTCAATAGGGTTTTGGGCGGAGGAATTGTTCCCGGTTCTGTTATATTAATAGGTGGTGAA
>CAJOGF010000200.1 GCA_905233995.1 uncultured Bacteroidales bacterium
TTAACGCTTAAATATACTGATTTTCAGTGTATTTACAAAATTTTTGCTGCCTTTTTTTATTATTTTTTTTGGCTCTTAAAACACTTGCGAAAGTTTAGTTCTAATTATATTCTTGTGGTCGTAAGCAACTTGCTCAGTACTCCTAAACTTAGCATAGTGGAAAATCCAGCGAAGCAACTTGTTTTTTCTCCACGAGAAATACAATCTACACAAATAAACTATTATTCAGAAATAATAAATTGGTGAGTTATGACAGTTGGTGCAACATTTGATTGGGGCGACGAGAATTATTCGTATAAATGTAAAGCCGAAGACTTAAAAATTGCTTTTGGCAAAGGTCGTTATGCCTATTTTACAAAAAAAGTTCCCAATTTTGTTAGGAGTTTATTTGAAATAAATATCTTAAAGGATGAAGATGGTAACCTAATTGAAAAAGGCTATGTAGCATTTTATAAAAGCATTGATGATAGTTGTCCTTATAAATGTTTTGATGCAGATATCAAATTTTTGAGAAACAACGAGGAAATAAGTGCTAAATTTGATTGGAAGGGAAAACATTACTCGTATAAATGCAAGTATGAGAAACTTGACAGAAATTATGAAGATGAAAGTTATGCATATTTTTTAAAAACTATACCGATAATTCAATGGAGTATGATTCAGATTAATGTCAATTTAGACGATGATTTAAACTTGACTAATGAAGGCAGTGTTTGGTTTTACAATGATAAATACGATTCATTACCACGTTATTCCTTGTCCATTTCAATCGACATTTTACAACAATAGTCATACATTTTGTAAATCGTTTTCTATATTGCTTTGTCGTTACCGTTAATGGCTGTACATACTGATAAAAAAACAGAGATATTTTAAAAGAGAAAAAAAGGTTTGATTTGTTGAATCATTCTTATAGCCTCAACCACAAGGGAGTTTCTCTTTTAAAACCATAGCAACCAACACCAGCACTACTAAAAAGGCTAACATAGGTAGGATGGTTTTGTAAAGGTAATTTTGTATTTTTTTGTTCTTCAATCAGTTGTTGCAATGTCGTATCTGCATACGTATCCCAAATTTGAAGGTTTTGTTTCTTATATTCGGGATATAAAGATTTTAAGAATTTAAGTTCAAAAACTATTCTCAAATCATTTGGATCGTTGTCCAATTCACCTTCGCGACGAGAACCGACACGAGCAATTTTTATAAGATACAAATCTCGTATTCCATAAAAATCCAAATCACATTGTTTGCCTATATACGGAATAAAATAGTATAACTTATTTAATGCGATTGTCGATGGGAAACGCTTGCCTGAGTAATATATCTTTGCAGTCCCGTTTAAAAAATGTTCAACGTTGTCCTTTTTGACATTGCAAATAAGTACATTTTGCGACATATCCAAATCGCTCACGTCAATAGTTTGGCGCGAGTGGTTCACAATCTCTTTCGGATACTCTGAATGCACTTGGAACAAGTCCAACTGCACAGGCTTCTGTCTTATATTTGCTTTTGTTGTCACGTTGCTTATCCTTTTGTTTTTCACGGCAAAGTTACAAAAATACCAATAAAATGACAATAAAAAAACAGAAAAAAACGCATATTATTTGCAATTATAAGACACTCAATCTTTTATCCAGTTTCCACGCAAATTTTCAGTCAACTGTGGCGGTGAGGACACCATAAAATAAAAGACCCGCCCTGGTTCGCTGTTCTATGGGAAGCGTGGCGGATTCTGTCATTTGCAAAGTTATAACAAATTTTCATTTCCACCAAATCTTTTCCCAACTTTTTTATAAAATAATCGCAATTACTTACTATTCACTTATTTCCACGCCGCGCGAATCCCAATCCGCACGGCGTTTCAATTTTCAACTTTCAATTTCTCAATTTCCAATCCCTTCCTGTGTCAGCACAATCTTCTCAATCGTTCCATCATCACGAAAACGAAGATGTTCTACGCAGACTTGACGGCGGCAGTCGCCTCCGGGGGTGTTGTGGAGCATATAGGAGCCGTCGTGATAGAAGAAATACCACTTGCCGCCAAACTCGTTGACGCTCGGATGAATCGTGAAACCGTATTTGGCACTGCCGGTAAGAAGTCCGCCGTATGTCCACTCGCCGTTGATACTTTGGGCGTATGAGTATGCCATCTGTTCGGGCTGAACTCCCGGCGCATCGGCAGCATAAACATTGTAATACAATCCGTTGCGCTTAAAGAGCCACGGGCCTTCGGAATAATTGCGCAGAGGCACTTTGCGGATTTCGCCGTCGAGTTCGGTCATATTCGGTTTGAGTTTCACCATATAACAATCGCCATTGCCCCACGCCATCCAAGCCGTGCCGTCGTCGTCGATAAGCACTGTGGGGTCGATGTCGGCATTAGGACGGTGCGAATCGGGGGTCATATCGTCGGTAATGAGCGGAGTGCCGTCCTTGCGAGCGGGGACAAAAGGACCTGTTGGCGAATCCGACACAGCCACATCAATGGTGTGCTTGCCGTTGCTGCGGTCGTCGAGGGTTACATAATAATAAAACTTGCCGTTGCGTTCCACTACCTGACCTGCCCACGCTCCAAAGGGGTTGGCATACTTAAAATCGGAGGCACGAAGCACCACACCGTGACAAGTCCAATTGACCATATCCGCCGACGAGTAACAAACCCAATGCGGCATATTGAACCATCCGCCTACGTCCGCCCTATCCTCGCCAACGTATGCGTAAATGCGGTCGCCAACAACGGTGCAGGCAGGGTCGGCGGTGAAACGGTCGCCAAAAATGGGATTCTCGCCCTTCTTGTGCTCAAAACCCATTGCAGAAATCCTGACGCGGGCTATCTCGCCGTCCAAAACTTGCAGAGAATTTGGAAATCCGCCCGGAAAACCTCGCCCCACAACCCAACGTCCTACACGGTGAGGCAGCGCGTAACCTTTGTATTCAAGGCGTGAAACCTGCGGCGTTTGCTTGCCGTCCTTATCGTTGACAGTCAACACCATAGACGATGTTTTGGTAACGGAATTGTATGTGCAAACTACCTCAACATCATACCAAACATCCTTTTGGGCGGGATTGACGGCAGCCACACGGCAGGGGTTGCCATCCAAATCCTTAACCTCGGCGAAAATACGGTGCTGAGTGTTGTCGTATCCAATGGCAAGGTCGGCAAAAACCTCGCCCCTGACACCCTCCTTGCAGACGAAAACCTGTTCAGTACCAAGCGTATGGCACATCATCGACAGCGAAATTTTCACCTCTTGTCGCCCGTCGGCATAGAAAAGCCTCGACTTGTTGTTGGTGGCAATTTCTGTTCGGTTGAGACGGATTACGGTATCGGGATTGTTGATTTCAAACTCTTGCCATCCGCCCTCGATATACGGCAAATCATTATTTGTAACCACCTCTATATCGCCATATCCAAGCCTGTCGCCCTCGGCAAGGCGGTCGGCTTCAAAACGGAGGATTCTGGCTTTTATTGGCGGAAATTTCACGGTCTGCCATATCGGATTGTTGACGATGTTGGAAAATTCGCCCGAGGAGATTTTTTCCCAATTTTGCCAATCTTTCGACGCCCAAAGAGTGTAATGCGTAACAAGTCCGTTGCGGGTGTCTTGCGGCGGAAGATAGCGGAACGAGGTGATTGTCTGTTCGTTGTCGTAATCAATAAACATCTGTTTGGGCGACGGCATAAAGATATGCAGGTTTGACGACAGTTTTTCGCCAGAGTTGGGAATGTCGGCGGTGAGTTCGGGCGCAAGATACGCCGATGTGCGCTTGATGATGGGTTTGCATTTGGAATCCAACACAGTGAACCTCAGCGCGTTGGCATTAACGGTTGGGAAACAAATAATCCTCCGCCGTCCGATGGTGGTGAGTCCGTCGCCATTGTTTGCAAGTTGGTCTTTGAGCGGAATCCATTT
>CAJOGF010000201.1 GCA_905233995.1 uncultured Bacteroidales bacterium
AAGGTTATCGTAGCGTCCGCCCGAAAGAATGGTAAGCCCCGAACCCTCGGCATAGCCGTGGAAGATAACCCCCGTATAGTAGTTTGAACGGTTTACAAGACCGAGGTCAAGCATTACGTATTCGCCGAAGCCTCCGTCGCAAAGTGCGGAATAAACCTGCTTAAGATAATCGAGCGCGCTTTGAGCCTCTTTATCTGAATAGAGCTTCTTTGCCTCGTCGATTACCTCAACGCCGCCGAACTTTCTGCAAAACTCGGCAACGGCAAGGCTGCCGATTATCTTACCGCTCTTAGGTCTGCTCGTGGCGTGTCATATACAGGCAGCAGCCTCCAAGACATCATCGACGAGGCAGGACGTGAGTTTGTCGGCGAAGGCAAAAGGTTCTTCATCATCGTAAGGAACGACGGCGAGGAAGGTATCAGTGCCGAAAACATTCTCGTGGGTGCTGCCAACGACAATTCAGGCAAATACACCTACACCGCCGAGCAACTCGCTCAAAACGGCAGATTCTCAATGAGCAAGAAGTATTTGGCAATTCCACAAGAGGAAATTTCTGCCGACCAGAATCTTAAACAAAATTGAAATTTTAAAATTGAAAATTGAAAGTTGAACTGTCAATTCACAACTTTCAATTTTCAACTCTCAATTTTCAATTCTCAATTCTCAATTTTAAAAAATAGAATATTATGAAGACAATAATAAAATATATGGCAATCGCTGCTTCGGCAGTTGCATTGTACAGCTGTCAGGACGAGCATGACGACATCGACACACGCAACCTTCCGTCAGCCTTAGACATCAACGTAGAACTTCAGATGTTGGACTCCAACAGGGTTAGATTCAACCTTCTCAACCAAGGTAATGTGCCAATTTGGCACTTCAGCGACGGTAGCCAAAGCACTGAAAACGGATTTGTTAAACAATTTCTTATGGCTGGCGACTATTCCGTTGAAGTCAAGATGTACAACAAGAATGGTGTCAGCGAGGGCAGCATAACCAAGGAGTTTTCGTTCACCGAGACTTTCGCTAACTACGACAACGAGATTGCAATCCTCACCGGCGGCAGCGAGTCTGTTTGGCAGATTGCAAAGGACGTTGCGGGACACGTTGGCTGTGGTGAAAATCAGGCTAATCCTACAGGTTGGTATAGTGCTGAGTCGGGCGAAAAAGATGGCACTGGTCTTTACGACGACAAGTTTATTTTCAATGCCGACGGCACTTACACCTACAATCCCGGCGACGATGGTTTGACATACGTCAACAAAGGTTCAACAGTTCTCGGCACTGCCACAGACGATAAGGATTTCGATGTACCAAACAGCGAAATCAAAGGCACTTGGAAACTTGAATACCGTGGCTCTCAACTCTACCTCGTTCTCTCGCCAAAAACTGTCCTCGGTTATTTGGCTGACGACGCACAATGGAATGCCCCCGAATTTGCTGTTACTCAGGTTTCTGCAAAGAAAATTACTCTCGTATGGAACGGTAACGGAATCTCTTGGCAGTACATCATCGCTCCTTATAGTGAAGCACCGCAAATCGAAAACCTTTGGAGCGACGACCTCGAAGGCTATGAAACTTATTATAACCCCGGTTGGGCTGATAATCCAATTAATGACCAACTTTCTGTCGTAAAAGACGGTGGCGTTTACAAGATTTCCGTGCCAATCGCTACCTCCGACACTTGGCAAAGTCAGGTGAAACTATTCAGCAACGTGTCGTCCGCAGCCGACAAGGTTTACGACTTTTCCGTTATGTTGACACCAAACGCTAACCACGACAATGTTACCGTAAAACTCACCGATATTGACGACTCCGAAAATTACATCTTCGCTGAAAAAGTTTCGATTGAGGCGGGCAAACCCAACGAAGTCAAGTTCACCGCAAAACAGGGTGTTGACGCTGCTAAACTCACACTCGTATTCGATTTTGGTTGGAATCCCGAAAACTTCGAGGTAACGGTTTCTGACATCACCTTTGGCGAACATATTGGCGAAGTGGAAGTTCCTGTTTGGAATTACAATGCTGACGGCGATCTCACGAAAGACGCTCAGTATCAGACCACAACATACTATGCACACGGCGACAATTGGACTGAACTTTCGGGTAATGTCCTGTCCGACAATAACAATGGCACTTGGACTTATAGCCTTCCCGAAGCCACCGACCTTCAATGGCAGGCACAGTTGGCGTACATTACTCAAATTGTTACAACTGCTGACAAGAAGTATGATTTCCACGTCAAACTGACATCGTCAACCAATGTAAATGGTGTTACGATAAAAGTAACTGACACCGAAACCGACGGCAAAACGCTCGTAGAAAACCGCATCGACCTCGAAGCCGGCGAGGAGTACGAGTTTTTTGTCAATGGTGTTGACGGCAAGGATATCGCTGTTGTCACCAAGACCAACGACGACAACAGCGAGACAACGGGTGCTGTGAAAATCGTGTTCGACTTCGGCGGCAACCCAGCAAATACCGAAATCAAGATTTCGGAAATGATACTCCAAGAATCGAAATAACAACCCTTCTCATAAATAAGTGTAATTTGGTTTAGTAAGGAAACTGCGGAGGAAAACAATTCCGCCGCAGTTTTTAAAAATTTATTTGCCCAAAAAATTAGACTATGAAAACATTTAATCTTACAATATTTGCATTGTCGTTGCTTGTGATTACTGGCTGTGTTGGTTGTGGTGACAATGACGACGAATTGTCAAAACAGACCTCAATCACCGTTTCGCCTCAAAATGCGACAATCGGTTTTGAAGGCGGCGAAATAGAACTCACTGTCAATGCCGACGGCGACTGGGGCGTAACGTCAAAATCCGATTTCTGCACCGTTGACCACAAAGGCGGCGTTGCCGGCGAAAACAAAGTAAAAGCGACAATCGCCAAAAACTCAACAGCCGACAACCGCACTGCAACAATCAATTTTTATGGCGGCGGAACGTCCTTAAACTGCGAAATCGTTCAAGGTTATGACGAGGCAAGTTTCAATAGTGGCGACATCAAAGCCCCTGACGGTTACAAACTTGTTTGGCACGACGAATTTGATGACGCTGAACTTTCGTCAGACTGGACCTACGAGGTTCAGAACTCAGGTTGGGTCAACAACGAACTCCAAAACTACCGCAAGGGCGCAATCGACGGCAAAAATACTGTTGAAATTCAGAACAACATTTTGAATATCAATTGTTTCAAGGGTAGCGACGGCAAAGTTTATAGCGGCAGAATTTACGCCAAAGTCAACGAAGGTTGGCAATACGGCTACATTGAGGCTCGGATTCAACTTCCAAAAGGCAAAGGCACTTGGCCTGCATTCTGGATGATGCCAGTCTATGTCGATTGGGCTAACGAGGGTTGGCCAAAATGTGGCGAAATCGACATCATGGAAGAAGTGGGCGCAAATCCTAACTACGTTTCGTCGAGTCTTCATGCCGAAGGACACGTCCACACTCTCGGCAACCAAGTAACGCACGAAATGCTTTGCGATGGTGCTGAAGACGGTTTCCACACTTACGCCATCGAATGGACAAAAGAGAAAATCACGACATACGTTGACGGCAAACTCCAACTATCGTACAAGTCGGACGGCACTGTCAAAAACTACCCTTACGACAAGCCTTACTACATAATCCTCAACCTTGCTTGGGGCGGCGACTGGGGCGGCTACAAAGGTATCGACGAGTCAGCACTGCCTACCACAATGCAAGTGGATTATGTGAGGGTGTTTCAAAAGAAGTAAACGGGGGTTCTAAAAATTGCTTTTTCTGCGTTGTATTTCAATCTCAAAATGCTCATTTACAATCAGTAAACTGCGCTTTTTCGATTTCATACGCCTTGAAAAATCTAGAACTCCCCTAAAGTTTTCTATTACTAATTAAATATTGCCACTTTTTGGCAAAACTAAATTTTTATTCACCTTAAATTAATTATTTAAAAATGAAAAGACAATTTTTTTATGCAATGATGGCTATTGCCATGTTATCAAGTAGTGTAATGTTTACCTCTTGTAGCAAAGATTCTGACGATGACACTACACCCGTAACCCAAGAGCAGACCGAGGACAATGGCACAACAAATAACGGTGGCACAACAAATAACGGTGGCACAACCAATAACGGTGGTACAACAAACAATGGTGGCGGTGGTGATATTACCAAACCCGATTTTTCGTCGGTAGCGTGTCTCAATGGTAGCGATTATTATATAATTAGCCTCAACTCAATGGCTTACGAATACCTTGAAGATAACGGCAAAATTGTTGCTAATCTTAGTGTAGATGACGTTAACACAATGCTCTACCTTTGGGAAAACACTTGTTCTGGCACTTCGCTTTATGGCAAAGATTGTTTTGGCAACGATTCGGATGGCGGAGTTTCAATTTCGTCTAACAGTGGCACAACTTGGACTGGTTTTGGCTGGTGTCGTCTTGCGGCATTCGATTTTTCTAAAATCGACGATTCTTACACCCTTCACATTTCGGTACGTGGCAGCAAAGCCGATGCCGATTGCTATATGGCTTTTGTAAGTCCCGATTTAAGTGGCAAAGAGTTTAAAGTAACTCCCGCTGTAAAAGATCTTAGTGGCAATGCTTTTAATCTCAACACCAATAATAAATGGGTAGAATACGAATTTTCGGCAGGCGATTTAATTGATGCAGGTGTTAATTTCACCGCTTTTGATGGTTCTAAAGGCATCAATTTCCCTGCTGTTGGCGGTTTTACTGGTGGAACTATTGATTTAGACGCTATCTTTTTCTACAAAAAGAACTGATTTTCACCAATTTTTATAGACTAACTTTTATTTGGCGCATATATTTTTTTAAAAGGTATTTGCGCCTTTTTTGTTAACCGAAAAAAAATATCTAATAATATGAATAACAAATGTTTTGGCTTTTCGCTGCTATTCGCATTAGCGTTTTTTGCAAGTTGTAACAAAAACGACAATGAC
>CAJOGF010000202.1 GCA_905233995.1 uncultured Bacteroidales bacterium
CCGTAGCATCGCTCTAACTCACAATTTCCAATGTATGAATCTGTCACACTATATATTGTTTTAAATCCTAAAATATCATCTATTGGTTTATATATTCCTTTATCTTCTATAGAAGAATCACTAACAAAATATCCAAAACTCTCTAAAAAGCTTTTTATTTCATTTCCATTAAAACCATCAAACGATGCAGCTCCATTCAAATCTAAAAGCATTTCATTATTACTTGATGTTAATTCAATCACCTTTGATCTAACAAAAGCACTGTCTTCTAAACTATTTTTTTTATACTCTTTGATAGCTTCATATGTAGAATCTAAAAATGTATCATCAGCCACAGTATAATTTAAGGAAAATAATGCTTGTATAAATACTTCAGTCATCATGATAATAGAGAATAGACCTTTTAAAATCCCTCTATTATATTTTATATCAAGTAAAAACATAAATGCATATATAATTATTACTCCAAGTAAAATAACAACCATTATTTTACTATCAATAAAACTATTAAAATCCTTTATAAAAAATGCAACTAATGGAAAGACTTCAGCAATTACTAAAGCCGTTGCAAAAGCAACCGCAAACGGTGCATTCACTCTTATCGGTGGTGGCGACTCTGTTGCAGCAATCAACAAAAATGGTCTTGCGGACAAAGTATCATACGTTTCAACTGGTGGTGGCGCAATGCTCGAATACATGGAAGGCAAACAACTTCCGGGTATCGTTGCTATCAGAGGCTAATTGATATTTTTAACATAATAAAAACCACTGTTCCAAACTTTGAAACAGTGGTTTTTTATTTTTGCAAAACGATTATTTCAATTGAAATGACGACTTTGTAACTATTACAAAACGATTATTGCAGTTGAAATAATGACTTTGTAAATACTTCAAAAAAATTTTTAAAAACCTTTTGGACGTTTGAAAACGAAAATTGAAGGTCTTGTACTACCTTTTTCCAAACCGACTTGTTCGCCAAACTTTGTAACAGGGTCTGCGTTATTGTCAAAACCGACAAAAATTGCATCTTCTGTAAGCCAAAGAGCCTCTGCCATACCAAAATCAGCATGATAATTATGCTCTTTTTTGTTGTTGGAAAACTTCTTGAAACTTACATAACTACTCTTTTGTGTCTTAACATCAAATTTTCTAACACAACAATTCTGACGGTCAAGAATATAAAGGAAACCGTTTTCAAAACACAAATCCGAAATATCGCCGTCGTTAGGTAATATTGAATTATCGAAAGGTGCAGAAAGTTGTTTTGTCTTTAAATCATAAACAAACATTCTTCTTGGGTTGCGCTCTTTGGCAATGTAGAGAAGTTGATTTTTGTTGTCAACAGTCATACCTTCGATACCTGCATTGTTACCGCTCCATTGTGCCATATCTTCGCCTAAAACGGTAAAATCTATTTTCAATTGTTCAAACTCGTTAGCACCCTCGCCCTTTTGAATATAAAGCAAATCGTGAATTTCGTCTGCAATGATAAATCTGTTATCAACAACGTCAACAGCCTCAATATCAAGATCCTCACTTGTAATATTAGAGGTTTTGACAGCCAAATTAATAAAGAACTTACCTTTTAGAGTGTCAACATAATAAATATCACGAGTGTCAGGTTTGTCGGCAATAGTATACATTCGATTGCCTTTCCCTGTTAAAGACGAAATATCAAATCTATTTCTTGACTCTGGACACTCAATTACGCCGAGCATATAAATGCTTTTAGGATGAAGAAGTTGCAAGTCCACTGCACCCGGAATGTCAGGAGTTGCCATATATTTGAGGAAATACTGATAATGCGACCTTAATTTGGCTATCAAACCATCAACAACTATTTTGTTGTCTTTATTATTTGCTTTTGACAACTTAGCGTACTTATCAGGCCAAACAAAAATTCTGCTGTTATCAAGACTATGGAAAAAGATTTCGGAAAGTTTTCCCTGTTTGTCATAACAGAAAACTGCGTTACCACTTATTGTAAGACCTTTGGCAGCCGAGGCTGGCTCGATATTAAAACCGAAAATCGTATCCCTAAAATCACTTAAATCACTGATTGTAAGCGGTGATTCGTTTTTCAAGATTTTCAAGTTTACTTTGTTTTTTTGGTTAACAAGTTTTGACACATCAAAATCACGAACTGTGTCAACATCACACACGACAGCCTTGTCGGTATGAAAAGTTAAATCCATCCTTAACGGTGTTTGTCTACAAGAGGCAAAAAAAACTGAAATTGCAATTAATAATACTTTTGTTTTCATATTTTTTTTATATTTTTGTACAAAATATTTTCCAAAAATGGACATTTCAAAACTTAATGGCTACTACGAACAAATCGCAGAACAGACCATAACAGAAAGACGGTTCAAATATAATGATTTTTGTCAAGTTATAGGCAAACATTTTGAAAAAAAAATTCTTAATTTTTTGCCCGAAGAATTTTCGTTTGAAAAACGGAAAATCTTCCCAATTATGTTTGGCGAGGGGAAACGCAAAGTATTGATTTTTACTCAAATGCACGGCAACGAACCAACCTCAACACTTGCACTGTTGGACTTTCTGAACTTTCTTGAACAAACCCAAGAGTATCAAAAATTGGTAAACAAAGAATTAACACTTATAATAATACCACTTTTGAACCCCGATGGCTTGGAAAAATTTGACCGTAGAAACGCTCAAGGTATCGACATCAATAGAGACGCAAAAACGCTAATATCACCCGAAGCAAGAATATTAGACAAGTTTTCAAAGCAATATAATTTTGAATTTGCTCTCAATATTCACGATATGGAACTCTACTACACGTCAAAACCAGAAAACTTACAGACTTCGCTCGCTATGCTTGCCCCCGAATGTAACGAAAACGGCGATATAACACCTTCAAGAGAAAAGTCTATGAAAGTGATTTCAGAGGTTTTTCTATCATTAGAAAGCCTTGCAAAAAATAGAATAGCCAAATATTCTGACAAATTTACAGCAGAGGCTTTCGGCGATACACTTATGGAAAGAGGAACATCGTCAATTTTGTTGGAAGCAGGGTCAATTTTTAACGATAAAGAGCGATTATTTGCAAGAAAAGTTGTATTTTTGTCAATTGTAAAGGCAGTGGAAAGTATAGCAACCGAAAGTTTCAAAAATGTTTCAAAACAGATATACTTTCAACTTCCTGAAAATATAAGGTACAATGCTTTTGACTTAATAATCAAAAACTTAACTGTTAAGTCAAAATACGAAAACTACACCATTGATTTGGGCATTAGACGTATAAAACCAACGTTTAATCCAGAGGATTTTACAGATGATTTTCAAGATTATAGAATTTTGAACATTGGAAAATTGGACAAATTTGGAGCAATAAATAGTTTTGACGCTTCAAATTATATATTAAAAGGTGATTATTCTGAAATTTTTATCGGACGCAAAGCCGATTTTGAAATTTCGTCAACACAAAAAAATGAGATTATAAACATAAAAAGTTATGGCAAACACCGTCCACATAGACGAAATAACGGAAGAACAACGCCGACTTTTGATTAACAATTATTTCAAAGCCGGGAAAATAGAACTTCCGTCTTTTACCAAAGGCAGAATTATACTTGTATATGCAGGTGTATTTTTAGGCATTGTTTTGATGTTTTACTTAAGGAAAGCCGTTCCGACAGTAATTTTCTGTTCGGCTTGCTTTGTATTTGCGTTTTGGCACTTCTACAAATTTATAACGCCGTATTTTCAAGTTAAACGTATGCTTTCGCAACGTCCTGAAGATAAACAAATAGTATCATGGCTTATTAAAGACTTGAAAAATACTGTTAAACCGCGCAGTATCACAACCTTAGGACTCAACATGAGCGATGTACGACCAGAAAACTTCATCATAATACCTATCCCTATTTATTGGGAAGCCCCCGGAATCAACAAAGATTCTATCATGCGTTCGGCTTTGGAAGATGGTACTTACATATACACAGCATGGAGAGTTCAGATTCTCGTGCTGACAAAACATTACATAAGTCTTTTCAAATGTAGTTACAATTGGTTGGAGGATTCTATCAGCACAATATCCACTAATGAATTTTATTTTCAGGACATATCCTCCATTAGAGACGACATCAGGGAAATCGAATACAATTTTATCGACAACCCAGAACAAAAAATAGGTGCTGGCAGAGTGTTTTGTGTTACCAATTTTTCGGGCGAATACCTAACAGTTATCAACGAAATACCATCGCTTGGATGTCCAAAAAGTATTTTGGTAAATCTTGAATACATTGTATCGCTTTTAAGAATGATACTTAGAAATCGTAGATTCAACATCACAAGAGAGGTTGCTCCCGAAAAAGAAGAAACGCCTCAAATTGACGAAAAGACCAAAGAAGAAAAACAAAAAGAAGAAAATATTGAATTAATAAATTCAATAGACTATCTCTTGCGCAACGATGTAGACAACGATGAAAGTCCCGAATCTCAATTTGGAAGCAATATTGCACATTCAAGTTTCGACGAGGATTCTTCTGATAATTTAGCCTCGGATATGGATATGTCCTCAGACTCATAACAAACTACAAGTACAAACAAAAAAATAAATAACGTTATGAAACTTTTTTCTATTTTCTCAACATTGGTTTTATGTTTTTGTTTCAATACGCTGAATGCTCAAAATGCAAAAGCAGTAAAAATAAAAACAGATTCTGTAATTTCACTTTTTGCGACAACGCTAAAAAATCAGAAATACGAATTTACAGAAATGATAAAAAATCCTGACAATTATTTTGAGGATTACAACAACGAAATAATCGGTGATACAATACAACTTGGTAATTTTGAATATTTTAAATTTTATCGTACCAAGCATAAAGATAATTTTTTCATGGCGGAATACTACAAAGGCAGAATTGGTCAAGTATTTGAAAACGAAAAATATATATACTATTTTTTTGACGGCAAACTCTTGTTAACACAATCAATGTTGGAAAAACACGGCGAATCCTTAGACGACGATTCAGGCGTGTATTATGTAAAGGAAGAAAGACGTCTATTGTTTGATAGAATTTCAAACCGACCACCTTTATATATAACACGCGACGGTGAAGGCAATTCTGACGAGTTTGACATCAACAAAATAGAGTTCAAGCAAATTGCCTCTGAAAGAATAATTTATGACAAATATACATTCGAGATAATAGGAGAAAAAATTTACAACGGAAAAAACGACTTTTAAAAACACGAAATGGAAATAAAACCTTACGAAAACTCTTCAAAAGACAAACGCGGTCAAATAGAAGATATGTTTGATAATATAGCCGAAAATTACGATTTTCTTAATCATTCACTTACTTTCGGCATTGACAAACTTTGGCGCAGAAAAGCAATAAAACAAGCAAAAATTAATTCACCCGAAACAATTCTTGACATTGCTGCCGGCACCGGCGACTTCACAATTCTTGAAGCCGAAAATACGTCAGCAAATATCACTGCAATTGACATTTCGCAAAATATGCTTGATATTGCTATAAAAAAAGCAGAAACAAAAAAAATGTCAGAGCGAATAAAATTTCTCAAAGCCGATTCACTTAATATGCCTTTTGAAGACAATAGTTTTGATGTTGCAACCGTAGGTTTTGGTGTTAGAAATTTTGTTGACATTCCCAAAGGGCTGAAAGAAATTTTAAGAGTTTTGAAACCTAACGGCAAACTCGTTGTCTTGGAATTATCGGAGCCACCAAACAAAATTGTGAAATTAGGTTATAGTTTTTATTTTCATAAAGTTCTACCGTTTTGGGGTAAAATAATTTCAAAAGATGCTCAAGCATACCAATATCTACCAAAAAGTGTTGACAACTTTCCATACGGCGAAAAATTTTTGTCCCTTATGACAGAAGCCGGTTATAACAACGTTAAACTAAAATGGCTAACATTAGGACTATCAGCAATCTACACCGGTGAAAAAAAATGATACAATTATTCAAGGTCTTCGATTAAGCCTAATGAATAGTCAAATTCGATATAGTCAACACCGCCGTGCAAACTTTCTTCTTGAAGTCTAAGGCAACCGAAAAAGGCATCTTCACCTATAAATCTAACAGAAGTAGGAACTTTCACCTTTTGAAGCGTCTCGCAATTACTGAAAGCATAGTTGGAAATCGTTTGTACGCCATTTGAAAGTTGAACGGCAACTATATCGTTAACATTTTCAAAAGCAAACTCCTCAATTTCTGTCAACGCAGAAGGCGGAGTATAAAGTTGAGTTTCTTTTTTTGAGGGGTATTTTATAAGTTTTTTCAAATCTTTGGAAAAGAGAACAGATTCGTTAGCAGTAAAAAACTTATTCTGCTCCTCTACTTCAAACCTTAAAAGACCAGTACAACCTTGAAAGGCTCTTATTCCGATTTTTTCTACTTCAGAAGGCAGCCTCAAAGCCGCAAGTTTGCTACAATTATAAAATGCTTTATTACCAATAGTTTTCAGCATATCTGGCAAATTTATTTTAACAATATCTTTGCAACCTGCAAAAGCATAATCGCCGATAATAGTTATTTTGTCAGGCAAAGAAATTCCGCCAAGAGCCTGACAATGACAAAAAACACCTTCAGGAATTTCTTTAACGCCATAAGGAATATTTACCGAGTTAAGATTAACGCAGTTAAAAAAAGCGCGTTTACCAATTTTAGAAATTTTTGATGATAGAATCAAACTCTTGATTCCCTTACAGTTAGCGAAGCCTGTATCAGCAACTTGCGATACATAATATATTTTACCGTCAAAAGCAACACTTTCTGGAATCATAACATTTCCTGACATTTTTTTGTCATTAGAAAGCACTTCAACGTTTTTTTCATCAATTATTCGATAAAGGAAAGTTCCGCTTTTGAACTCTTGTGCGCTAACAAAAACCGTCAATGTCAAAAACAATACAGAAAAAATAAATTTCATACGCTGATTTTTTTCGGATAAAAATTAGGCTGTCGAAAAAAAAATTTGACAGCCTATCATTTTTTTCTATTTTACTGCATAAAGTTCTGCTTTACGCTGCTGAATTTTCTCATCAGTTATATAATCGTCATACTCCATACGCTTGTCTATTATGCCGTTAGGAGTAAGTTCGATAATTCTGTTAGCAATTGTTTGAATAAATTCATGGTCATGCGAAGACATCAAAATAATACCTTTGAAATTAGTAAGCGTATTGTTGAAAGCCTGAATACTTTCCAAATCCAAATGGTTGGTCGGA
>CAJOGF010000203.1 GCA_905233995.1 uncultured Bacteroidales bacterium
AAAGCACTGAAGAAATCGAAAAACAAATCGTTGCCGTTCCCGAACACATCACCGTTACCCTCACCCAGGACGGCAAGGAGGTAATCAAATCTGAAATCAACACCGACCTCAGCATTGCATCGTCAACCGAATACGATTTCTCAAAAGACAAATTCAACGTTACCACAACCACCATAATCGACGGCTACACATTTGAGGTTTCCAAGGCATCTTTCTCCAACCAAGACAAGAAAGCCGAATCTACCTTCAAACTCAAAAAGGGCGATGTAAAACTTCTCGAATACAGCATCAAAGCCAACGGTGAAATCGTCAACGAGGGCGACGACGAATACGATGTAGAATCGCTCGACACCGAAATCTCCATCGACATCCTCGGCAAGGTTCAGATAAAAGGCACAAGCAAGGACGGTGGCAAGCTCATGGATCTCCTTGACGAAGCAGAAGAAAACGATGACAACGAAACGGTTTATAAAGAGAAAATCGCGGCTGCAAACGCCCTTATCAACTACGGAATGTATTTCGACGGAGGCGACACCAAACAGCTGGAAGTTGTCATGGAGCCTTTTGAAGAAGAAACATGGGGCGGCAAAACATATTGGGATTACGATTTGTTGATTCAGTTTGCCGACGGTACAAAAAATGCTTTCGATGATTTCTTCATCAAAGCCAACTTCTACAATGTTAATAACCTTTGGGACGACATGTCCGACGATTACGAAAACAAGATAAAAGTTGACTAAATCCATTTTTTCAACCACAAAACTCGACAAGATTGGCGCATTGACGTTAATCTTGTCTTGTTTTTTTGTGCCTAATAGACTTCTCGCGCAACGCGACACGATAATTTCGCGCACCATCGACCAAGTAACCGTGCAAGGTCAGCGCAGCACCTCCAATGTAAAAACCACACGTGACGGCACAACAAAACTTTCGGTGGAATACCTCTCGTCGCTGCCCAAAATTATGGGCAACGCCGACCCCGTGCATTACATACAGATGATGCCCGGAGTGCAGACCAATTCGGAATACGACAGCGGAATCCACATTCAGGGCTGCGACAACACACACAATTTTATATCCATCGACAGCGCACCGATTTATAACGCAGGACATTTGCTCGGTTTTTTCTCGGTTTTCAACCCCGAACATTTCACGTCCATTGAAATTGACAAAACTCCAAGGAAAAGCGATTTTCCAAACCGACTCGGCGGGCGGATTAATATGTCGCCTTCTACCGCAATCGCCGACAGCGTGAGCCTTTCCGCCGAGGTGGGACTTATTTCGTCGCAAGGGGCGGTGAAAATCCCCGTCGGCAAAAAACAGACGTTGATGTTGGCGGCACGGTCGTCGTATCTTAATTTGTTGTATTCCAACTGGTTGAAAATCGACGAATCGGCGTTGAGATATTCTTTTTCAGACTTTAATGTACGGTATATTTTCCATTCTGACAACCGCAAAAAAATCTATCTCGACCTTTATCATGGCAACGACAACCTCAAAACCGACGGTTCTGTTGGACTTTCGCTCAATTGGGGCAACGACATGGCGGCTCTGCATTTCGATTTCAGCCGTTACATAAAAAATAATTGCATCGTATATTTTACTCGTTATCACAACAATGTGGATTTCAGTTTCAACGATGCCACCGCCAATATGCCGTCCGACATTTCCACTTTTGGAATCAAAAACAAAACCAAAATAAAACATTTTTTGTTTGGAGTGGACGCTGCGATTCACAACATTTTGCCGCAAACTCCACAATCGGATTATAACGACATATCGCTTCACACCGCCACGACACGTCTCAATACCACCGAAGCCAACATTTTTGCCGATTACGAAAAACGGATTTTTCCAAAAACACAATTCATAGCCGGCATACGAGGTAGTGTTTATGTGGATTTTGACGGCAATTCGCATTTGTCCGTTGACCCTAACGCAATGATTAACCAAACCCTCGGAAATGCTGAAATATCACTGAGTTATGCGGCACGTCATCAAAATATTTTCCAGACAGGCTGTTCGGCGGTGTCGCTGCCGATAGAATTTTGGTATGCATCATCAACGGCTCAAAAACCGCAATTTTCGCACGGTGTTACATTGGCTGTGCAATCGTTGATGTTTCAGTCGAAGATTGCCTTAAATGCCGAATTTTATTACAAATTGATGAAAAATCAGACTGAATACAACGGCACTTTGCTCGACCTTGTAACGTCTGACTACGACATCAACCAAAACCTTATTTCGAGCCGTGGACACAATTACGGATTTTCTTTGATGATTAACAAACGCACCGGCAAGTTAAAAGGCTGGATTGGATACAGTTACGGACGTGCTTGGCGCAAAAGCGAAATTCAAGTACCTCGCTTTCCTGCCACCCACGAGCGTCCGCACGAATTGAATGTGGTTGCCACATACACTCCGTTCAGCCGAGTTGAATTTGGGGCGACATTTGTTTTTGCATCGGGAACGCCTTTCACATCGCCCGACTATTTTTACCTACTCAACGGCAACCTGATGATGCAGTACGGCAACCACAACGCCAACCGTCTGCGCCCATATTTGCGGCTCGACGCTTCGGCAAACATCCGTCTGCACCAAAACAAAAGGTTTTCCGACGGAATCAACATTTCTGTCTATAACCTCAGCGGTCGTTCCAACGACATTTTCTATACGTTGAAATATTTCAACAACGAGTTCAAATATTTTCACGTAACATTTTTAGTTAGGTTTCTGCCCAACATCAGTTATTACATAAAATTTTGAAAATATGATGCGCAACATATTGATAATAACCATATTGACATTTCTGATAACAGCCTGCGACAAAGAAATAGAACTTTCGCAAAAAGATGACCAAATCACCGTTGAAGGCTGGATAGACGAAGGCGGACATCCTATCGTGATGCTCTCGCAAGCCGTCCATGTTGACCACACCGCCCGTAGCCTTTCCGACCTCAGCGACTACATCGTAAAATGGGCAAAAGTAACGGTTTCTGATGGCGAGCATAGCGAAATCCTCACAGGAAAATACAACAGTCGGTATTATCCTCCGTATATTTACACGACGGGAAACATGACGGGCAAGGCTGGTAAAACTTATTCGTTAACCGTTGAATATCAAAATCATACATTAACAGCGCATACAACAATTCCGCCACACGTTGACATCGACACAGCATTTGCCGTCCCCTCTACCGACACATCAAGTTTCGGCATAAAAATCCGTTTTAGCGACAATCCCTCCACTCACGATTACTACAAGACATTCAGCAATTGCGATTCCACGTCAAATATGTACCTTTCGACGATAATGCAGACAATCGACGATTCCAACTCAAACGGTACAATCGAAAATACCATCTACCGAGGACGTTTTTTAGACAGCGACTACAAGCCCGGATTCACACGTGGCGAGGTTGTAATGGTAAAACTCTGCCACATCGACAGCGTTTCCTACGCCATTTGGAAAGATTACGAAAACAGCCTTTCATTCTCCCGCAACGCCCTTCTTCGCTACAACACCAACATCTCCTCCAACATCATCGGCGGCTTGGGTTATTGGTGCGGCTACGGTTCAAGCGTAATGTTCGTGGAGGTGAGGTAAAAATCACACAAAATCCCCATTCAACGCCTCAATCTCCACCTCGTGTTTTTTGGTGGTTTTGTCGTAGTTGATGCCGAGGAGGATGATGGTTTTTGAAAAATTTTGGAGTTTTCCGTGATAGTTTTTGGC
>CAJOGF010000204.1 GCA_905233995.1 uncultured Bacteroidales bacterium
AACATTCATCGACATCCTGGCAAGTGCGAAAAAAGACAAAGACGGAATAAAACACGCCGATCTTGACCCAATCTACATCACCCTTGTGGCACCACGAGGGGCAGGCAAAACTTCGTTGTTGGCGACGGTAATATCATACATCAATAACAACATCACCAAAGCGGATGGATTCACAGTAAGCCCATGCACTGAGACTGACGGTACTCGCATTGCTCAATTTAATAGTGTTTTGAGTGCAAGAATGCAAGCCGGCAGTTTCAAGTTTGATTCGGGCGTTCTTCGCCCCGACAATGAACTTTCCAAATTCGACTTTGAACTTAAATTTAATGTCGAAAACGAGAAAACTGTACTGCATCAGAAATTTATTGTGATGGATATTCCAGGCGGTTGGATAAGCGACAACATTGCTTTCCCCACAGAGTTCACTGAACATTTTCATAAGAGTCGTATTCTTTGGATTCCCATTGAAGCACCTGCACTTATGGAAGTTGATTACAAATCAGAGAGTGAAATGGGGCATTCTGCCAACGTGTTATGTATAGAAAGAGTAGGTGAGTTCATAAAAGAGTGGGCCGCAATACGAAACAAAGAGGACGAACCTTGCAGCGCAAACTTCGCAATCACCAAATGCGAAACATATCATACTCAGGATGATACGAAGACAAAGGCAGCAAAATGCCAACTAAGGTTCAAAGACAGGTATCAAGAGATTATCAATGATATCCACAAGATAAGCAACAAGATCAAAATGAACTATGTTCCCATAGAAACCATAGGAGTGGTAAAAATCTACGACAGAGAATGGTGGTGTACAGAAGAAGGTCGCAGCGTTCTCAAAGCCGACTACAAGTTCACGAAACAAAAAGTCTCTCCGGAAATCAGCGGTGTAGATGCACTGATGTCAACGGTATTGGAATATTGCTACACTGCACTTGATTCCCGCATCAATAACGACATCGAAGTATTGAACAAAGTGATTGCTGACTCTTGGTTTCCCTTCAAGGAGAAAAAGATGAAAGAGGCATTGCTCTCATTCCACAAGAAAATCGAACCGTTGAAAGAGAAAATGCTGCAACTCAAACAACCGACTAAGTTTTCTCTCGACTATTCAATCCCACTCTAAAAGATGGAGAAAGCACTCAACATAAGTATAATCGCGCCGAGAGGCACAGGCAAGACCACGCTTATCGGCGCGTTATATGATTATGTATCCACCGAGATACAGGACGGGAAAGGACTAAAATTTGAAGTTCCGCGCGAATACAAAGGCAAACTTGAAGAAATCCGTTCAAGTGTGAAAAATTTTTCCAGAACATTGATTCCAACATACGGCACCAACGAAGTGGAAAAATTTGGGTTCCGTTATATCATTGACGGCGACAAAATCAACATAAATTTTATGGACATTCCCGGCGGATTCGTTGAAAAAATGCAGTTCGGCTCGTCAAATCCGGATTACATACGGTTTTCCGAGCATTTCGAACAAAGTCCAATTTTGGTAATTCCCATCGACACGCCGTGTCTTGCAGAGGAAGAGAAACCCGGACAAAGTGCCGCCGCGCTTGACTTGTACAACATATACTGTGCCGTGCGAACATGGATGCAATACCGCAGCAAAATGGGAGGTCGGGCAACACTCCATTTCGTAATGCTGAAAAGCGAAATTTATAGTTTTGAAAACAAATTAAAACAATGTTTTGAAAAGTTTTTGGAAACTTACAAGGAGGTGCTTTCCGTTGCATGGAGCGAACAGCCAAATAAATTGGAGATAAAATGCACACCTGTTGAAATCTTTGGCAACATTGTACTTGACCGAAATGGCAGCAAATGGGTCAACAACAATTTGTATGAAGAGAAATTTCAGGCAATAAACCGTTATTTGTCGAAGGAAGGTTTTAGTGCATTGTGGGACACGATTGAAGATTTCGTAGAATTTTTGTTATACAATTGACGTTATGAAAATATTTATAGGAATAATGGCGGTTGTGATAGCACTTTCAGTTTTTGCTGATGCGGAACCCGGTTTCATCATATTAGAGGTGATGATTCTTGTCATTGTTTTGGCAGTAAAGGGAATAATTTCCGTTTTCAAAAACAATAAAGAAGGCAGAAGCACATTCATCAAAAACCGTCACAAAGACAAAAAATAATAAAGGAAATGAGCGAATATATATCACTAATGACGGCGAGCATGAGGAAAGACTTTGAGTTTTTCAGCGAAAACGCCTGGCCGCTGTCTGTGGAGGATTTGAGACCGTACCGCGAGAGATTTGGCAAAGGCGATTTTTCGGTCATCGTGAAAATCGTTGACGGCAGTTTCTCCGCCTACATCGAGAAAATGCAATCGTCAAAACAAGACCACCAAAGACGGTTTATGTACTATGTCGTTACGGCACAGGGCAAAACTGGCGACAACGAGACAGCAAAAGCGGTCAAGAAAATCGCCGCTGCCGCAGTTTCTGACATTCAAAAATTGGGAGAAGTATTTGACCGCGAGTTTCCGACGGAATACATCGCCAAGTTCGACGAATGTCGCCACACTGCCGCAACAGAATCTGAAATACAGTCAAAACTAATCAGCATTGCCAAGTCATTGCCTGACATTTCGATTGAAACCGATGTCATAAAACCAAATGTTGTAAAACTCGGTCTTTTGGATGGAAACACAGACAATTTTGTGGCAGCATTGAACATTCTCAATTCCGAGAATCAAAATGATGGCATTACTCTTTTGGCTGCATGCAATAACACATTGAAAGATGATGTTATTGATTTCATTCAAAAGGAAATTGCGTATCCCGCACAAGGATTGATAATTTCGGACAACAACCAAGTCGGAGACCGTGAAATCGTAAAAAAAAAGCCCAGACAGATGAACCTGTCCCAGGAGAGTTCAAAGAGTTCTTCGAATTTATTGAATGGCTTAAACATGAAGGTAATGAAAAACGTCTTTTTGATTTCCTTGATTCTAAACGCCGTATTGGTGATATGCCTGATGTTTTCGCGAAATTCTGTCAAGAATTTGAAAGACGATTTGGAAACCAAGGAATCGGAACTAAAATCTTCCCAAGCCCAAGTAATCTCATTAAAAAGTTTACAAAGTCCATTATTTCAGGACTCAATCAGTCTTGATGTAGAGACCTTTGTGAATAGCGGAATAATCAAAACCAAAAATCAATCGCAATACGATTATGCGTTCCAAGTGGTCACTCCCGACACGCTTGCTATTTATAGCAACGGTGCTGTCATATTCCGTAACGGCATAGACAAGTTGACGAACATCGAGAATATTGACAAGATGTACAAATTGTTTGCGGATTTCAATGACAAACTTAGTCAATATCTTGACGCAACGCCGTCAACACAGCAAACTAACATCCAAACTCAACCAAAGAAAAAACACAAATAACAAAATAACCCGTCCAAATCTGCATTATTTTTTCAGATTTGGACGGATTATCAATCTCTACGCCGCCTCGCACTCAAACCCCAACGCCTTTACAGCACGCATCTTTGACACTTCCCCACACGAAAAAATAATTAAAAAAATTGATACAAAATATTTTGCAGTGTCAAATAATATTTCTATCCTTGCAGTATATTGTAGCATATTGTAAATTTTACTTAACAAATCAAAACAGTTATGCACTTGTCACCATCAAAGCCCTGTGAGGGCAAAATTTATTACATAGCCAAGTCGTACAGAGACGAAAACGGTGTCAGCACCAAGAAA
>CAJOGF010000205.1 GCA_905233995.1 uncultured Bacteroidales bacterium
ATTACGAAATTAGATACTATAAGATTTTAGATTACGAGAAGTATCGTACAAACCATGAAGACCATAACTATGGTTACAAATCAGAATATGACGGAAACGGAAAAGAAATAAGAAGGATTATTCTACATGATGTATCTGAAAATTCATATAAGTTTGATGTAATTGAATTCAAAAGAAAAAAAGATTCAAATTTGATAGAAGAAATATCTTATTTCAAAAAAGGAAGTAATGACAAGTTCGACAAAGTATGCGTAGAAGGAAATGTACATATTGTAAAGTTTAAATATGACAATAAAAACAGAGTAATCCAAACAACATATTTGGACATAGATAAGAACCCTGCTAAACGCGAGGATGGCGTTTATGGCGAAGAGTATTTCCAATACGAATACGAATACGAATCTGAAAACAAAAACGAAAACAACCAAGATAAGAATATTCAAAAAGACATTCTGACAGTTTATATTGATAATAATGGAAAACCATTATCAAATAATAATGGTGTACAATATGTTGTAATGAAACAAATCAAAGATGCCGAAATCATTTTTTGGTTTGACAAAGATTTGAATTATAAAAATAAAACAAATGAAATAGACATAAAGACAAAAGAAGAAAAAGAGGGAATAGAGAAAAAAGAAATAGAGTATTCCATTATATATCTAAATAAAGAATGTACATGTTATTTTGATGATAACAAAGAATATAAATTTGCTATAAATAATAATGGAAATGAAATCAAGGATTCAGATTCAGGTGAAGTGAAAAAAGCAAATAATGTGATAAATATATATAACTCACCCGAAAATGTACTTAATGAAACATTTCGAAAAGCAATAATTGACTGCGACACTGATGCTCAATTTAAATTGGCCTGTGATTATCGCGACAAAAATGACATTGATGCCGCAGAATATTGGTTTGAAAAAGCGGCAAATACACAATACGAATTAGGCATAAACTATCGAGCCAAAGATGAAAAGGATAAAGCAAAAGAGTGGTTTGAAAAAGCGGCTAATACACAATACGAATTGGGCATAATCTATCGAGACAAAGGTGAAAAGGATAAAGCCCAAGTGTGCTTTGAAAAAGCGTCTGCACAAGGTCATGAAAAGGCAAAAACAGAATTAATGAAATACGAAGAGTGAAAGATTTAAGCCTAAGGCTTGCATATAACTAACCAACAAAACTTACTTTTTTATTGATTTGTAAGTAAAGTAAACATTTGGAAACAAAATTTTACCAATTGAAGAATTTGGCGGATAATCACACCGTCCCCACCATATATACTGGCAGGAATAATATTCCATCGGACTCTTTCAAATCGGCAGTGTGAAGCACATACGGCGTAGCGAGGAATTGTCCATATTTTTGGCGGAGTTTTGTAAGCGATGTCGTGGTGTAGCGGTAGCTTTTTGCAACTCGCTGTATATCTTTTTTTAAGCATAATTCATACACCTTTCTAAGGTTTTGCGCATTTTTTTACATATTTTTTTCAGAAATCAATTCAGTTTATAACCATCAGCATGTAATGCGGCATTGTGAGGATGCTTCCCATTTCGCAGATGTTGTAGTCGCCAACTTTAATGGCGGAGGAGACGTGGTATTTGTCGAAATTTTTAAGAATGGTTTTCGCGCTCTTGGTGTTGCCAGTGGCGGCTTTTACTTCGAGAATAACGCACTGATTGTTTTGACGGATTACAAAATCAATCTCTAAACCGCTGTCCTTGTGAAAGTAATACAGTTTGCGTCCCGCCTTGCTAAGCAAGTCTGCCACAGCGTTTTCAAAAATTGCACCTTTGTAACCCAAGAGGTTGCCTTGCAAAATGTCAAATTTGGTTTCAGGTTCGAGCATCGACACAAACAATCCCGTGTCGCTCATATAAACCTTGAAAACATTGTTGTCAGCGTTTCCGTCAAGGGGCAGTTCGAGATTGTTGAGATTGTAACACCGCGTTATAATCCCAGCGTCCTCAATCCATTGCAAAACACCCATAAAAGCCGACGCCCGTCCACCTTGTTTTACCAAAGAATACTGAAACTTTTTGTTTTCACGACTCAATTGGCGCGGAATAGAATGAAATGTTTCGCGCAAAAGTGCCTTGTAAGTTGTTGGCGCATACTTAACCATATCGTCCTCGTAACTCCTTATCAAAAGTGGCTTTCTGTCAGGATTGTTTTTCCAATCCGTAAGTGTCAGTTCTATCTTTCTTCGTAACATCTTAATTATAAACAATTTGACATTTTTTCAAGGGACTTTTTACCCAAAAATTACATTTTTCCAAGGGACTTTTCGAGACAAAGTTACATTTTTTCAAGGGACTTTGCAAAAAAATGTCGAAAAAAGGCGAAATATTCCTGTGTCTTTTAAGAGTATTTCTGCATTAGTTAACAAACCTTAAAACATTCGGGCTGTTTTTAAACCCAAACATTTTTTTTATGTCAAAAAATTACAAATAGTAAAAACAGATTTATAAACAAAAAAAACTGGCAGACTATGAAAAAAAGAATTATCATCACTATGATTGCAGCATTGATGACCATGACACCGATGCTCGCCAACGCACAGAGCCACAACGCCCAGGGGCAATGCAGCAACGGCTGCGCAAAGACGCTCGCACTCACCGACGACCAGGCAAAGAAGATGGATCAGATTCGTGCCGACGGTCAAAGGAAGACTTTCCAGATTGACCTCCAAATCAAGGAGAAGAAAGCCCACCTGAAAACCCTCCGCTACGCCGACAAGCCCGACATGGGCGCAATCAATTCCACAATCGAAGAGATTGGCAGGCTGAAAACCGAGCGCGACAAAATCAAAGAGGCCAACTTCCAGGAAATGCGGTCGATGCTCAATGCCGAACAACGTGCAAAATTTGACATGATGTCGGCGCACGGCAACAAAAAGGCTCCGAAACACAACGGCAGCCACCATCAGGGACAGCACGGAAAACACCAGCAAGGCGATCACCAAGGTCAGCACAACGACAACGGACAGCACCCGAACCACGGACAACGCCCTCCGCAAAACAACAACAATAACAAGAAATAATTGCACATCATAAATGTGACGACAAAAAATCCTTACTCCACCACGGAATAAGGATTTTTTATTTTTAATTATGGATTGTCAACTTTCAATTTTCAACTTTTAATGTTCAACTTTCAATTGTTTCAACTCGCCAACCTCTCCTCAATATCTTTGAAAACGTCCTTTTGATTAGTCAAAACAAAGGGGTCGGTCTGGGCAAACCACCAATCGTTGTAAGGCAGACGGACGTGGCGTTGGAGGGTCTTGTTGAATTTGGTTCTTGCAAGCACGCCTTTGAGGATTTCGCCAACGCGGAGAATGCCGTCGTAACCAATGGGAATGTGTTCGTCGCCGAGCGCAAACGTCGGCACGCCAAGGTGTCCTGCCACCGATGCAAGGCCCGGATGACGGATTATCAAGAAGTCGGTTTTGATACGGTTGAGGAGTTGCGGAAGCTGGAACGCACGAGTTTTGCTGACCGTGTAATGCGGTATATCTCCGTAAGTATCAACGAGTTCTTTTAATGTATCTTGATTTTTACCTGCACCGTCGTACACGGGGTCGTGGTGGAAAACAAGTGCGCCTTCGTTTTTGATTCCGAGTTCAGCCAACACGCTTATCAATCCGTGAGCGTATGCCGAACCGGTGAGCACCATTCCGTTTTTACCCTTGAAATATTCG
>CAJOGF010000206.1 GCA_905233995.1 uncultured Bacteroidales bacterium
TTTATAAATGTAACAATAGAGGTGGAATTCTTCGTCAAAAGGATTTTCTTCGCAATTATATTGATAGCCGTGTTCCCAAGCCACATATTCATACACCTTGTAGCCTCCATTTTTGAGCGGAAAATACTTGAAAGCATGGTTATAAACTTGATGAGAACCATAATCATTAAGATGAAAACCATTATTTTTTTTATTGTCTTTGTATATTTCGTCGGCTTGTTCATCGTAGTTGAGTAGCGGGTTGTCGTCGTTCTCCTTTGCGTGTAGAGTGATGAGTTGATGAAAAATATCGAGCCCAGTGTCAATATCGGGCTGAGCCTTATAAATTTTTATAAGAGAGATGGTGGCATTACTGTTGAAATCGGGACTATCGTCGTTGGTAACAATCTTGCCTATTTCGGGATAAAGATTCGTAATGCCATCATTTGTGGTGTAAAACTCTATTACACCGAGCGAGTCGTTCTTTTGAGTTGCTTCTTCAAGATTTTCGTCGGCAACTGCGGGGATTGTCCTTACCCAATTGTTGTCTTTAAACTTGAAATACTGCTTGCCCCAAAAACCAAAGTCGATGGGGTTGAATCCTATTCCAAGAGGGGTTTTGGAAGGTCCGTCAACATCCATTCTATAAGTGTAAAGGTCTGACAAAATGGTAATTGTGTCTACTTTGCCGTCGGCATTTAGCGATAGTTTAAACATTTTTTTGCCGTCGCGGTTAAAGTACATAGTTTTGCCGAGGGTGTTGGTCTGAAATCCTTCGAGGTTTTCGGGAGGATTGTCGCCCACGTAAATATTGCCCAAGCCTGCCGACGTAATCAAATTGATATGTTTTGGCAGGTCGCTTTTATGGTCGAGAACAAATTTAGAACCGTCCCATTTGTAATAAAGGTAAAACGGATCTACCCAAAACGGAGAAGCACTAACTTCAAGAAGTTGATCGACAAAATTATAATTGTATATAATACCCGCCGGACCAAAGTCTCCTTCATCATCAGGGTCGTAAAAAGTAACGGCATCGATGGCGGCAAATTCGTTGATTGACGGTGTGGGCTGAATGTCTTTCAGTTCGGTAAGTTTGCCATCGTTATAGTGATAAAATTTTAAATAATCTATGTATACATCGCCCATTTCGTCGTGCGAACTTTTCTCGGTAACAACTAAATATCCGTTGTTATTGTGGCGCAACAACTGAGTACTAATGCCTGAAAATTCATCCTCTTTATCCTCCCAATTAAAATACATTCTATCAGAAGAGTCGGCATTAGTGGATTCTGCCGCCATATCGGGATTGAGCATTTTGAAAATATGAAATGCGGTGATAGTGTCGGCAGCCGCTTTGTTTTCGCCTCCAGTATTTTGGTTTGAGCCTCCACCACAAGCACTTAGCATAATGGCGGCTAAGGTTGAAAATAAGAGTTGTTTTTTCATAATGGCAATGTTTTTAATTAACTATTGTTTGATAAAAAATCCATCTTTAAAAATGTAGTTGCTTTCTGACTGGTCGTATTCTTCGGCGGGGTATTGAGCACCGCTCTTTTCCATCAGTATATCATAGTCTAAATCTTCGTCTTCGGGGTGTTCTGAGATGTATTGGTCAACTATGCTTTCGTATTTGCGGTCGCGGTGAGCATCTTCGATATGTATTTTGTAGGTGCCGTCAGAGAGTTTTTCCATTGATACAGTGGAAGAGTGATTGTAAACCATCGGACGTTCGGTGATAAATTCTGCTTCAAATTTGTTTTTGCCTACGGGGCTGATGTCGTGATATTCATTTTCGTAATCGTTAAAGAATCCGAAGAGAAAATAGCCTGATTGCATAAGCCTGAAAATTCCAAAAGCCTCCTTCCATTCAGGGGTTGATGTCTCTTCGTCGTAGTAAATCTGATGCACAAGGTAATGGAGCATATCATATTTCAGTGGAAACCATCCGAAGCGCAGTATGGGAAGGTATTCCATATCTTTGGTTTCGGATTGCTTTGAGGAGCCGGCACCAGTGGTGGTTATCATTTTGGATGTGAGGTAGTTGAACGATATGTCGTAGTTTTCGGATGTCTTGTGTCGATCTTTTTTGCCGCCAATAAGCCTCATACAGTTGTCTTGATAGCGGAAGAGGAATACATCGCAGCCATCTTCGATATCTTGTTGAATCCTCAGGACACCCTTGTCGTTTACTGTTACTTTTGCATTTTCGGACACTGACAAGCCGTAGTCGTGGAAAAGATTGTATCCGCCGCCCGTCTTGCCGAAATAAAATGCGCTGCCGCTGTTGTTGCTTATGAACAAATCTTTTACGCCGTCTTTGTTGAAGTCGCCTTCGGCAGAGATGGTTGCATTTTCGGAGCATAATTCGGTTAATGTTTTGCCCGACTGTTTGAAAGTTTGGGCATTTGCACCGTGAGACATAGTTAGGGCGAGGGCGGGGATGATTATCAATGATTTTTTCATAATTGTTGTTTTTGTGTTGAGATGCGATAATTTGCGTTTCAACGGTTGATAATTGTATGCCACAAATATATGATATAATTTCGTTGATGTCAAAAAAAAAAAAATTGTAATTAGCAATTTTTGTAAGATTTTTCATTTTTGCACAATTTTTGCACAATTTTTGCAACTATTTCAATAACTTTTATCTATTAACTAAAAAATTATTATAAGATGAACTTTTCTAAAAGTCTAAAAATCGCTACGTTTTTATTTGCAGTGTTATTATCTATGCCACAGGCGAATGCTCAATTTGGCAAGAATCTGCTCAACAAAGCGAAAGAAGCGGCTAACAATGCTGTTAATGGTTCAACAGGGACATCTTCAAGTACACAAAGTTCAACCGCGCAATCCTCTAATCAACAAGGAACATCTAATGGTCAACAGACCAAAGCCGCCACAGGAAATACATTTTATGTAAGTGTTTCAACTGGTAGCGCACGCAACGATGGCAAAACACCATCTACTGCCTTGAAAGATCTTCAAAAAGCAATTGACCTTGCTCAAGATAACGATGTTATTCTTGTTGCCGAAGGTAATTATCTTGGAAATCTTGACCGAGGCTATATCGAAATCGGACGTTTCGGAAATTCTTCAACAGAACGAGGCAAATTTCTTAGTTTTTATGGCGGATATTCCACCGATTTTAAAGAGCGCGATGTAATAAAACATATTACAAAATTTCAACCAAAAGAACAAAAATTTATTGCTCCTTTGTTCAATTGGAATGCCCGTAGAGCCTACGACTACAACGGACCTGTTGGTAATGTAAAAATCGATGGTTTTGTATTTGATCTTGGCGAAAACAACTTGTATTGCGTTAAAAATGTCAACGACCCTGTAACTTCTACACCAAACGACGGCGTACTTACAGGACGGTTTATTGGTCTTGGCGAATCGCCTACTTGTGCCAAAGAAGGCTATCACAATGGCGACCAATACGCTCTACACATGGATGTAGAAGGTAATGTGAAAATTGCAAATTGTATTTTTGTCAACTGCCGCGACTACGGTATTGCTGCTCTTGTAGGCAAAGGACACGTTGAAGTTTGCAACAACATTTTTATTGCCTGCCGATACGCTTCGTGCCAAATTAAAGGTAATGTAAAAGATGCCGACATCGACAAAGTGTCGTTAGATTTTCACCACAATACAGTTTTGTTCTCTTGGACACGCACCAAAGTTTTAGATGATATGGGACAAGGTTTCCGCTTTATGAACGGAATCTATCAATGTTTACAACAATATTTTTGGTTGCAATAGTAATTGCGCCGTTGAAAGAGTTTATTACGAAACCAACAAACAAATGGAATCGCTCAAACAGAGCAACTTATACAACAACTATTTCTTTGCTAACAAACGCGACCTCGAAATTGCTTCGTCTGGTGCAGCATCTATTTCGGTATCAGCCGCTCGTATCGAAGAAGCAGAACAGATTGGTCCTAAATACGAAGGCAACAAAGAGTTACCCTCGTCAGAATCAGCATTTGTCAACGCTATTGATCAAAGTTACCTCAAAGGATTTTTGAGCCTAAAAATTATGGCTTCGCAATCGTACGATGCCAATTCGGCAGCCAACCAATTTAATAGAGCATTTGGACTAAACCAACAAGGCTCAGAAATAGTTCGTCCAACTATGTATTGCAACAAATATCCTTGGGAAAAAGCAAAAGATCTGTTTGGCAAAGTATCTAACTTTGGTGCTCAAATGCCTGATAACAAGATGGTAAAATAATTTACTCAATAATATTTACAACAAAAAAACGGGTGGACAAATTGGTTCGCCCGTTTTTTGTTTTTATAATCCACTTTTTATATTCGTTGGCAAAAAGTGTAGAAAAATTCACGATTTTGTAGAAAATATTTCACGATTTTGTAGAATTAATTTCGGGAGTAGAAAAAAACACACAACTATCGATACTCACCGAACACAAAGAGCGCAACTACCACACCACATTTTCAAATGTGGAGGAAAAAATCAACACTTCGGCTCTCGATATTCCTATCGGCGTATACTATCAGAGTCCAATCAACGACAAATGGAGTTTTGGTGCAGGCTTAAACGTAATTGTTAGCACCATAGCATCAAAAAAATTTATATAATTAGGCATATAGTGACTTATACGTTTTCGGAGGGTGAGCGATGACTTTCGCAAGAAGATTCTCGAATATACCCCATTTCATAATGTGTCTGTTGTACCTGAATGTATATTCATTGATGTACACTTGCAGATTATTTACATGGTAGTATATTATCCAAAATGCTTTTAGCATGGAGAACTTAATTTTGTGGAACAACGTTCCCGATGTCGGGGATGAGATGTGATGGCATTTTGTGCATTGCCTGTCGTATGGACGTTTTTTGCTATGACTACAAAAAT
>CAJOGF010000207.1 GCA_905233995.1 uncultured Bacteroidales bacterium
GTAAATCCGCAATCGCAATCGACACTATTATCAATCAGAAAGAGTTTTACGACAAAGGTGAACCTGTTTATTGTATTTATGTTGCAATCGGTCAGAAAGGTTCTACTGTTGCCTCGCTTGCTAAGACATTAGAGGAAAAAGGTGCGATGCCTTATACTGTGATTGTGTCAGCAACGGCAAGCGAACCCGCTGCATTACAGTATTATGCTCCGTATGCGGGTGCGGCTATCGGTGAATTTTTCCGCGATACAGGTCGTGCCGCTTTAATCGTTTATGACGACCTTTCAAAGCAAGCGGTGTCGTATCGTGAAGTCTCGTTGTTGCTTCGTCGTCCACCAGGACGTGAGGCTTATCCGGGCGATGTGTTCTATTTGCACTCAAGACTTTTGGAAAGAGCGGCTAAAATTATCAACAACGATGATGTAGCAAAACAAATGAACGATGTCCCCGAAAGTATCAAACACCTTGTAAAAGGTGGTGGCTCTTTAACCGCTTTGCCTATTATTGAGACTCAAGCCGGCGACGTGTCTGCTTATATCCCGACTAATGTAATTTCAATTACTGACGGTCAGATATTCCTTGAGTCTAACCTTTTTAATGCAGGTGTGAGACCGGCTATTAACGTTGGTATCTCTGTATCAAGGGTTGGTGGTAACGCTCAAATAAAAGCCATGAAAAAGGTGGCAGGAACATTGAAACTCGATCAAGCGCAATTCCGTGAACTTGAGGCTTTCTCTAAATTCGGTTCTGACCTCGATGCGGCTACTCTCGCCGTTCTCGAAAAAGGTCGCCGTAATGTGGAAATCCTTAAACAACCACAGTATTCGCCCTATAGGGTTGAACAACAAATCGCAATTCTCTATTGCGGAACACACAACCTTATGAAAGATGTTCCTCTTAACAAGGTTAGAGATTTTGAAAAGGAATTTTTGGACAAACTCGAAGTTGCCCATAAAAACGATATACTTGAGCCGTTGTCAAAAGGTACAATCAACGACCAGATAACTTCGGCAATTGAAACAGTGGCAAAGGATGTTGCCTCAAATTACAAATAGTATATGGCCAATTTAAAAGAAATACGCTCAAGGATAGCCTCCGTTACCTCTACAAGGCAGATTACTTCTGCTATGAAAATGGTAGCGGCGGCTAAACTTAGAAAAGCGCAAACTTTTGTCTCCCAAATTGTTCCGTACAAAAACAAAATGCAGGAGATTCTTTCCCTTTTAAACGAAGCGTTGCAAGAAGACAGCGACAATGTTTTCGCTACAAAAAGGGAAGTAAAAACTATGCTCGTTGTCGCCGTAAGTTCTAACAAAGGACTTTGCGGCGGTTTCAACGGCAATATTTTCAAACAATGCGTTGCGTTGAAAGAAAAAGTATTGGAGAAAAATCCTTCGATTGACTTGCAATTCTATGCCGTTGGTAGAAAAATTAGCGAACAACTGCAAAAGGGTGGTTTCAAAGTTTATAAATCTTTCAACGAGGCAATCGACAAAGTTGAATATTCAACCTCTGCTGCTATTGCTCAGGAGGTTACGGACTTGTTTTTAGAGAAGAAATTCGATAGCATAAAACTTGTTCACAACGAGTTTGTTAATCCTGCTGTGCAAAATGCAACCGAAAACGACTTTTTGCCGCTTAATTTCAAAGCCTCTGCAAGTAAGTTCAAGAGTGATTATATTTTTGAACCTGACAAACAAACAATTGTCAGACAACTTATTCCGCAATGGCTTAAAACGGTTGTATTTAGTGCTTTAGCAGAAAGTTTTGCTGGAGAGCAGGGTGCGCGTATGACCGCAATGAATAAGGCAACCGATAATGCTACCGAACTTATCAAAGACCTTAATCTTCAGTACAATAAAGTTCGTCAGGCATCAATCACAAACGAGATTATCGAAATCGTTTCTGGCGCAAATGCACATTAAAGGATATTATGGATGCTTTAACATTAAATAATTTGCTTATTTTTTTGCGGGGCTTGAGCATTAGCGACCGTGAATGGTTGGTTGCGCATTTAGTTGAACCAGATGAAAAAGTATCAAATGCTAAAGTTGTTCACAAGAAAATCGTAGTATCAAAAAAAGATTTTGAAATCCCGTCAGATTTTCAGAATATGTTTGACATTGACAAACCCTTGCCAAAAGAGTATGACGAAAGAAAAGAATACGGTGAATATCAATGGAATAAGTTAATAAAAGGAGATGGATAAAACTATTAATCAAGACATTATTTATATTGGCTGCGACGATAAAGATATTACGCAGTTTGAAGGGCAATATGTGTTGGAAGACGGTATGTGCTATAATTCATACGTAATCTTGGATGAAAAGATTGCTATCATGGATACCGTTGACAAGGCAAAAAAACAAGAATGGCTTCAAAACCTCGATAAAGCGTTAAACGGGAAAAAGCCGGATTATATAGTAGTTCAACATGTTGAACCTGACCATTCAAGCGTACTCGGAGAATTTGTCAGCAAATATCCTGAAACAAAAATCGTTACTTCCGCTGCTGCTCAGAAAATGTTGCCGCTATATTTCCCCGACTTGAAAGCAGAATTTGTTACCGTTAAAGAAGGTGATAAATTTAGTTTAGGAAATAATACTTTACAATTTTTCGCCGCTCCGATGGTGCATTGGCCTGAAGTTATCGTTACGTATGCGATAGAAAAAAAAGTTTTGTTCTCGGCTGATGGCTTTGGAAAATTTGGCGTTTATGACTCCGAACCCGATGATTGGTCGTGCGAGGCAAGACGTTATTATTTCAATATCTGCGGAAAATACGGCGCACAGGTTCAGAACCTTTTAAAGAAAGCCGCAACGCTTGATATTCAGATTATTTGTCCGCTTCACGGTCCTATCTTGAGAGGTGAAATGCTTTCTAACGCTATTCGTCTTTACGATATTTGGTCGAAGTATGAGGTGGAAACTCAAGGCGTTTTTATTGCTTATTGTACAATGCACTCAAACACAGGCAAAGCCGCTGAATATCTGAAAGATGTTTTAGTAAAAGGTGGTAAAAAGGTGGCTATCGCAAACCTTTGTGAAGAAGATTGGGCAGAGGCTCTTGAAGATGCTTTCAGACATGACACTTTAGTTTTGGCTTCTCCAACATACGACGGAGGTCTGTTCCCTAAGATGGTTGACTTTATTCATCATCTCAAAATCAAGAATTTTCAAAAACGTAAGGTTGCATTCATCGAAAATGGCTCTTGGGCTCCTCAAGCAGCACGCATTATGAAAGAAAGTTTCAAGGATTTTAAGGATATTGAAATCGTTGAAACTCAAGCAACAATTAAAGGTGCGTTCAAAGAGGCTGATAAACAAACAATTGAAACGTTAGCAAAAGAGATTTTGTAATTGTTTACAAAACCTATTATTTCTTATTTGACCGTGGGTTCACACCCACGGCTATTATATATCACCCCTACGGGGTTTGGCTATCGAATTATATCTGAAACCAAGTCCTGAAAGGACGAAATATAATAGACGGGGGTGTGAACCTCCGTCACAATGCGTATTAAAACGCCTAATTCGTAATTTTTAATGTAGCAAAGTAATTATTGCAAAGTGCAAAATCATTTTTCCATTGTGGAAAAGTTATTATTGCAAGGTGCAAAATCATTTTTCCATTGTGGAAAAGTTATTATTGCAAGGTGCAAAATCATT
>CAJOGF010000208.1 GCA_905233995.1 uncultured Bacteroidales bacterium
TAACGCATTAAGTATTCCGCCTGGGGACTACGGCCGCAAGGTTGAAACTCAAAGAAATTGACGGGGACCCGCACAAGCAGCGGAGCATGGGGTTTAATTCGACGCAACGCGAAAAACCTTACCAGGACTTGACATCCTTTGACCGCCTGAGAGATCAGGTCTTCCCTTCGGGGACAGAGAGACAGGTGGTGCATGGTTGTCGTCAGCTCGTGTCGTGAGATGTTCGGTTAAGTCCGACAACGAGCGCAACCCTTGTATACAGTTGCCAATATTTAGTTAGGAACTCTGTATAGACTGCCGTGGATAACACGGAGGAAGGTGGGGATGACGTCAAATCATCACGCCCCTTACGTCCTGGGCTACACCCGTGCTACAATGGCTATTACAAAGAGCAGCAAAACCGTAAGGTCAAGCGAATCTCAAAAAAATAGTCTCAGTTCAGATTGAGGGCTGCAACCCGCCCTCATGAAGTAGGAGTTGCTAGTAATCCCGAATCAGCATGTCGGGGTGAATGCGTTCCCGGGTCTTGTACACACCGCCCGTCACGCCATGGGAGTTGGAGGTACCCAAAGTCAGCGAGCCAACCGCACGCAAAGCCCTGCGGTATTTAGAAAATACCGGCAATGCCGACGAATACTTCCTCGCCCGCAAAATCAGATATAATGCGGTTAAAAACTTCGGTGGTATCGATACTGGTGCTGTCGATGCACAAATCACTGGCGATGTTTGGTCTTGGGACTACCCAAACGGCGCACGCCTCGCTATCAATATGCGTAACGGCTTAGTTACTCTCACCTTCGACGGCAGACTAATTGAATCAGCCGACAGCATTTTAACTAAAGAAATCTACGATTGGCAATTAAAGGCCGAAAACCTTAAACAATGCATAATTCACAATTCATAATGCATAATTAGATGGAATATTCGGGCAAAATATTATGTGCAACGCACGAGGAACTAACGGCGGTAATGACGGAACAAAACGTCAAGAACCTCCGTCATCGCGGACAACTTCAACAAATCCGCCGTGCGTGTCCGGGTTATCCCGCATTGTTTGCAGTGGATTCCCTGCCCGAAAAGTACAAAAAACAAGTGTTAGCAATGTACCCTATGCCCGACAAAGAAATTCAAAGCAACTTTACTATCTTGCCTGACTGTGAGGCTGTGAGGTTTTTCGACACCTTTGTGTTAGACGACGGCAGACATCTGCCCGAAGACAAGCGCACAGAACTTGTTGCTAATGCCGAGATTCTCAACGCTTTTGGAAAAGTTCTCGAAAAATCCGACAAGGCAAACACGTCATGCGGACAAAAGACTATCAACCGCACCGATTTTTGGAAACGCGCCGCCGCGTACCTTCAAACGCTGTCAGAAAAAAACTCCCTGCCACGCAATGCACGTGAGTTGCAGCGCAAATTCAACGCTTACTGCAAAGAGGGTTATTCTGCCCTTGTCGGCAAACGATGGGGATTGACAAACGCGGCAAAGGTCAAAGACGTACAAGAAAGCGCATTGATAGAACTTCTTAAAGTGCCTAATTGTTGGAATAACGTCCAAATCGTAAACAATTATAATATGCTCGCAGAACTTAACGGCTGGAAACCCATCAGCGACGGCACGGTTGCCAACTGGCGCAAAAAACATGCTCTTATAACAGATGCCGCTCAACATGGCACTAACCATTTTTTCAATACAAAGGCTATGATTGTAAAGCGTAGCCGTCCAACAGCCCCGTTCTTAATGTGGTCTCTTGACGGCTGGGACTGCGAACTGCGCTTTCAGGACACCAAAAACGGACGTACAACCTACTACGACCGGCTTGTTGTGGAAATAGTGCTTGACCCTGTAAATGACTATATTATCGGCTATGCAATCGGCTTTAAAGAAAACGCCGAACTTATCACCGCCGCACTCAAAAACGCTCTTTTACACTCTCAGCAACTCTTCGGCACTATGCACAAGACCAACCAAATCCAGTCAGACCATTTTGCCATGTCTGCCATGAAAGCCGTTTACGCTGCTGTTGCCGACAAGGTAACGCCCGCACGTGTGGGCAACGCCAAATCAAAACCTATTGAGCGTTTTTTCGGTTATCTTAACCGCACATATTGTCAAATGTGTACCAACTGGGCAGGTTTTGGTATTACCACCAATCCCGACAAGCAGCCGAACTCCGAATGGCACGACAAAAACAAACATGAACTTCCTGACCTTAACGGCGTTACCGCCCAAATAACGGCTATGATTGAAACCGACCGCCGTAAAAAACAGGCAGAGTTTGTAGACAAATATGCGGACTTGCAAGATGACCGTAAGTTGGAAATGTCCCGTGCCGATTTCCTTTACTATTTCGGCGAAACTACCGGACATACCAACCGTCTTGCTTCAACAGGTCTTATGCCTACAATTCTCGGACAAAAGCGTGTCTATGACTGTTTTAATATCAAATTCCGCGAGTTGGCTTTTACGGATTGGACTGTCAAATATGACCCCGACGACCTCAGCACCGTTCTGGCTGTCAATCCTGACGGCACACAGAGTTTTCTCCTGGAAGAAAAATATGTTCAGCCTATGGCATTGGCAGACCGCAAAGAGGGAGATGCGGAAGAGTTGCAACGTGTCCGTGACTTTAACCAAAACCTTCAAGACTATGTAATGGACACTCTTGCCGCACATGCCGACAAAACTGCAAAAATTGTCCGTCTGCCAGAGCGCACCCCTAATCCTTATGATGTGTTGCGGCGTATGCTTTTGACAGACAGTACCGGGGACCACAAAACCAACAAAAAACGAGCGGCATTGAAAGCGGCATCACCCGACCCGCCGCCCAATCCTGACTATGATATGTTTTAACAGCAAAACGCCAATTTAAACACCTCTAAACGGGTTTTAAACGATATTCATAAACCATTTAAACAGTTTTAAACATGGAAAACTCAACCATCATCGAAGCCTTAAAGAACTTTATAAAAGTCAAAGGCTCACAAAACAAAGCGGCAACTGCACTCGGCATCAGTGCTGCCACTCTTTCCAACATCTTGAACGGCAAAACCGAAAACATTGCTGATGAGATGTGGCGTGTATTAGCCGCCAAAACAGGCGCAAACGGCGGCAAAAAACAATGGCTCACCGCCGAAACTTCCACCTACAAACAATTGATGTTTGTGTTTGAGAATGCGCAAAACGATTCTCTTGCCTGCGCTGTTTGCGGTGAGGCTGGCTGCGGCAAAACCACTACCGCAATGGAATACGCCAACACCCACAAGAACGTTGCTGTCCTCACTTGTGCAGAGTATTGGAACCGCAAACAGTTCCTTATTAACCTCTTGACGGCTTTCGGTATCGGCTCCGACGGTCTTTCGGTTTCTGAGATGATGGATACTGCCACCTCAGCCCTAAAACGCACCGAAACCCCGCTCATTATCCTTGACGAAGCCGACAAACTCTCCGATAGCGTACTCTACTTTTTCATCACTCTCTACAACCAGTTGGAGGATGTTTGCGGCTTGGTTCTTATGGCTACCGACTACCTCAAAAAGCGTATCGAAAAAGGCGTTAAGAACTGCAAAAAAGGTTATAAAGAGATTTACAGCCGTATCGGTCGCAAATTTATCTGCGTACTTGCCGCCGGAAGAGAAGATGTTGCCGCCGCCTGTGGACGAAAAAGAAATAAACCGTATTTATGCAGACTGTTATGGCGATTTCCGCCGCGTAAAACGTGCAGTCTGGGCAACCCTCAAAAAAGCCGCATAACAACAATGCACAATGCATAATTCACAATTAAGCCATACGGCACATTCCAATTATGAATTATGAATTATGAATTATGAATTAAAAAAAATGAAAAGAGCATTAACAACAAACAACATCCTCGCAATGCGGTTTTATCCCGCAGCCTTCGATGGCGAATGGAAAAAGAGTTTTGGAACGCCAGAACTTCACGGCTTATGGCTTGTTTACGGCGCAAGTTTCAACGGCAAAACTTCCTTCTGCCTCCAACTTGCCAAATACCTTACCAAGTTTGTAAACCGGGTTTTGTTCAACAGTATCGAAATGGGCAACTCTTACCCTTACCAGTTGGCACTTATCCGCAACAACATGGTGGAAGTAGGGCACAAGTTCTTAACGGCTGTTAAGGAATCGCCGCAAGAAATCGCCGCTCGCCTTGTCAAAAAACAAAGCCCCGACGTGGTTATTATCGACAGTTACAAATACTTTGAACGCCGCCGCATGGATGTCTACAAACGTCTTATCGACGACTTCCCCGAAAAACTGTTTATCGTGATTGCCCACGAGGATAAGAACCAACTGCCGGATGGTGCATTAGGCAAAGAGTTATACGGTTTTGCAGATGTCAAAATCCGTGTTTCGGGCCGTCAGGCGTTTGTCAATAGCCGCCTTGGTGGCAGTTACGAACCCTTTATCATCGACGAGGAATTTGTAGAAACCGCAAACGCCGAATTTTAAATTGGAATGCAGGCGGCTCGCCTGCCTAAACAGTAAAAACTTAAAGACATGAAAGGATACTACAATCACGAAACGGGACTTTGGACGGCTATTGTTATGGTCGCCGGCTTCCCTGTAAAAGCAATCGCCAAGACCATTTCCGGCTTGGTAAAGTTAATAAACAAATTATCAAACATAAAATAATGGCTACACCTTTATATAAAGAAATACTCTGGCCGCACGATTACCCGCTTTATGACCCGGAGGCGGACTTTGAGTTTGTAAACTTTCAGTTGGAAAAACTGCATTACAGAGAGGATTACAAAGTCTTTCAAGACCTTTGCCGCAAGCGTGCTGCGCTCTCTGTTAAGATGTACATCAACGACAGCCGCCGCCGTGCATCGGAGCGGCAGAGAACCGCCGACGTTGACGAATACGTAATACCATGGAGTGCGGGCTGCCAGCCCGCCAAAACAGCAATTTATTATTAACATTTTAATACTTTTTACACAATGGAAAATGCAACAGTAACAATGAGTGCCGCAGAACTCGCAGAGTTCGAGGCATTCAAAGCGGCACAAGCCGCAAAACGCGCAAAAGACGAGCGCAAACAGAACCTTGACACCTTCAACCAAATGATTGACGAACAAATTGCGTGTACTATTCCTGAATTAAAGGACATCAGCGAGCAACTTTCCTCTGTCAAAAAGACCGTGTTTGAAAACTTCCGTGCCCTTTTGGACATGAAAAAGGACATTATGAAAATGACAAAAGACGGTCAGCGCAGCCACACCTTCACCACTTCTGACGGTCAGAGCCGCATCGAACTTGGCTTCTACCAAATTGACAACTACAAAGACACCGTAAACGACGGCATTGCCTTGGTAAAGGACTACATCACCAGTCTTGCCGAGACTGACGAAACAAAAGCCCTTGTTGATATGGTTTTGAAACTCTTGTCAAAGGACCAGAAAGGCAACCTCAAAGCCAGCCGCGTTTTGCAACTTCGTCAGATTGCCGAACAGATCAACAACGACCGCTTTACGGAAGGCGTTGAAATCATTATGAACTCTTACGCGCCGATAGCCTCTAAGCAGTTTATCCGCGCATTTATCAAAGGCGAAGACGGCGAATGGCTCCCCATTCCGCTTTCAATCACCGACGCTAAATAATTGAAAATTGACAATTGACAATTGAAACTTTGTTCTGTTAATTACGCCGCATTTTATGCGGCCTTAATCCCCAAAAAATCATGGCAAAAAAAGAAAACGAAAAGGACATAATTGTCCGTATGGTAAACACGTTCCGTGAGTGGTATTACACCCGCAACGGTGTCCCGGTTCAATACGGCAGCCAAAACGC
>CAJOGF010000209.1 GCA_905233995.1 uncultured Bacteroidales bacterium
AAAAAGAGAGCCCTTAAAAAAATAAGAACTCTCTTTAAAACCAAAAATTAACCTAAAACAAACTAATTAACCTAACAAAACTATGAAAAATAATATATTTTTCAACTTTTAAATGTAAAACGTCAAAATTTTAGTTTTATTGTTTGTTTCTGTTGTTTTGTTTCTCTTTTTTTTAAGAAAGGAGTGTTGTTATCACAACAACACCCCCAATACAAATAACAACCTAAAATCAAACTATTAACTCAAAAAATTTTAACATCTATAATATTATAATGTAATGCTCTTTTGAACAATGCAAAGTAACTTCATTTTTTTATTCTGTGCAAATTTTTGGGCAACTTTTTTTAAGAAATTTACGTTTTTTAACATAATTTTTCTTCACTTGTTGATTATCAATTTGTTACGATTTTATTCAAGCCATGCTCCTATAAGGTCAAAAGTTAAGAATTCTTTGCTTTTTGGGGTCATAAGTAAAAAAATCGCTGCATTTTCGGTTGAAAAAGTCATTTTACTATCGCTTGAAAACTCTTTTTTTAGGAATGTTGGATGCGCATCTCTTAAAAAAATGGTCGGATTTTGGGTTAATTCGTTAATTGAAACTTCCAAAATTTCTTGATTTTTTTCTGCTTTTATTTCTTTGGAAAATGTTATTCCAAGATTGTCAACAAATCCAATTTTAAAAATTTGTGCTTTTTCAAGTGGCAGAATTTTGATTTTTATTTTTTCGATGTTTTTTATTCCTATGTTGCGTGATCTTATGATTGGTCGTATGTCTTTGTAAATCAGCGTTGAAACTTCTGTTTTTGGTTCAATTTTTATGTTTAACGAATTTTGAGAAAAAGGCATATTGATTTTTTCTGTTATTTTTAGTTTTGACCAATCTGGATACATTTTTAATTGCAAATCTTTATCTTCGGCGGCAGAATTTATTAATATTATTTTATCCTGATTATCAACAATTTGTGTTTTGTAATAAGACGTTTCTCTGCTGTCCCAAGATAAAGGATTGGAATTGTTGCCAGAGGGAAAAGTTGTACATTGTCCATTGGAATAAACCAAAATGTAGTATCCAAATGCTCCTTTAAAGTACCAATTATCAGGAACTTTTACTTCAAAATCGTAATAGTTTGTTTGTGTCATTTGTATTGATTTGTTGTCATCTCTCCAAAATGAAATGTCCAATGGATAAACAACAACTGAATCAATTTTGTTTGGGGCTACAACTTGTGCTTTTAATATTAGTGCTGTGCCTTTTTCGTGGTATGGTTTTTCTAAATGTGTGAAATAAATTTTGTCAATGTTGTTTTTGGGTGCAAAAAATTCTTTCACCTTTATATTATTGTACTGAAAATCTTCAGAAATTTTTGCAGTGGAATTTTTTGCTCTCAAAATGTAAACACCCGGAAAGATTTTTAATTCGTTGTTTTCAAATTTGTAGTCGGCTGTTTGGGAAATTTTTTCGATTGTAAAATCGTCTTTTAGGTCGCTTAATTTGATTTTTAATGTTCTGAAATCGTTTTTTATAACGCCAACTTTACGTTTAAACGATGGTTTTTCAAATGCATCGTCAACACTGATAATATCTGGCATAATTTCCAAACGCCAAACACCTTTGCTTAGTTTGTCAAGAAAATATGCGCCTAAACCGTCGTATTCAATAATTTTTGAAGTTCCAACGCCGCATATTTCTGTCAGTTTTTTCTCGTTTTTGGGTTGTATGTTATTGGAGTTTGTGTAAAAAAATTTTTCATCGCTGTTGTAGACTGCCAAATTTTGAGAATAACTAACTAATGTGTTGTTGAAAATGGTGTCAAGAGGATATTTGGGAAATTTAGCATACAAAGGCACTGTTTTTGAAGTTTCTGAGGCTATTTTCATGCCAATTGCTTTGCCGGGTGTGTAAGCAATATTTAAGTAATGCGTTTGATAATCAGTGTTATAACAAGCCAAAAAAGTTGCATCGTAAGCAAATTGCGTTATCCATTGAAAACCCGCAGAACGAAAACTTCTGACAACGGCAGGGTAGAGGTATGTATCGAAAATGTCGCCCGGATCAAATTCATAAACAATTTTTGCCTTTTCTTTGAATCCTTCAACATCTTGAAAATCAATCGTATATTCATCAACGTAAGGCAGAAAATTAAAGTCTAACGTTTTTCCTGATACTAATCCCGTCGGATACCATTGATACGTTCCGCCGTCGATTTCAGTTGAAAAATACGCGCTTACAAAATCGTGATTGTGGCTGACGTTGTAGAAAATTGGTTTGTTGTAACCTGTTGATTTTAACGCTTTTATCATCGTGTTGATGTAATTTTTTGTGTCTTCGATACTTATGCTATGACAAGGCTCGTTGTTGATTTCAAATGCAACTATGCAAGTATCAGCAAGATAACTCTTTTTTGTAAATTGGTTGACATGTTGTGCAAGTTGTTTTAGATAATTTTCTTGTGCTTTTATGGCTTTGGAATCGCTGTGAATCATGCATTTGTCGTAAAGGTAGGAAAAACCGCTTGTCTTTTGATTTTTTTCAGGATAACCGTTTCCAAAGTTTGTTTGAGCGGTCAAAATGATGTCAATTTTTCTTTCCTCAAGTTTTTTAATTAAATAATCTAATGCTTTAAGATGTTCGTTTTCAATTAGATTGCCGTTTTCGTCGGAAAGTTCAACGTCCCAAAGATGAAGCCTAAAAGCATTAAATCCGAGTCTTGCAAAATGGTAAACATCATTGTCGATTGTTTTGTAGAGGTCTTCGTTGAAATACTTTGCGGCTCTAAATGTGTGAGCAAACGGTGCAGTGTAGTTTACACCGAAATACGATACTTCTTGTTGAGTGCTGGTTCGCCTTAAAACGCCTTGATTATCAACATATAACGGTGATGTTTTTTGTGAAAACGAAATAGAAATCGTCGTAAATAAAAAACACAAAACTAAAAACAGAGATTTTTTCATTTGATATATTTCTTTTGGACAAAAAATAATTAGTAATTTTGACACTTCAAATTTAAAAAAAAGTAAATTATGAAAAAAATTTTAATTGTTCAAATTCTAATTTTTGTATGTCTTGGGCTTTATGCGCAAGAGACCAACGAGTTGGGAAATGTTTTGTCCCAAATATCAGAAATTTCTGACATTCAAAAACTTACCTCTTCGGCTTATAAAGAAAAATACGTTTTGAAATTTTCTCAGCAATTAGATTGGAAAAATGCTCAAAATGGCAATTTTTTACAGCGTATTGTTGTGTGTTTCAGAGGATTTGATAGGCCTACTGTACTTGTAACAGAAGGTTATTCAGCCTCGTATGCGTTAAGACCGAATTATAGGGAAGAACTTTCTGAAATGTACAATGCTAATTTGGTGGTGGTTGAGCATAGATTTTTTGAGGAGTCAGCACCGAAAAATCTCGACTGGAAGTTTATGACAGTTAGCAATTCAGCCTCTGATTTACATCATGTTAGAGAGGTGTTTGGTAAGATTTTCAAAAACAAGTGGATTTCAACGGGAATTTCAAAGGGAGGCTCCACTTGCACTTATTATCGTGCTTTTTTCCCTAAAGATGTTGACATTACAGTTGCATACGTAGCCCCGATTAGTCGCAATGTTGAGGACGGAAGACATGAAAAATTTCTTCAGAA
>CAJOGF010000210.1:0-5306 GCA_905233995.1 uncultured Bacteroidales bacterium
GGGTGAGGTCAGCAAACAAATCTCCAGTTTCCATTTTCAATTTTCTATTTTCAATTTCCATTTTCCCATCCAAAAAATCTTTCATAAAATGACTATCGAACAATCCCTTGGCGTTAACTTCTTCTTCCGAAAACGGAATCCAATGATTGACACCTTGTTTGCACGAAATCCTGTTTTGTCCGTGAAACAATGTGTAAACCAAACAGTTTGTCTGAAATTCACTGTCGGTTTTCCAACCGTCGTTTGGATAGAGAAATTGGTCGCGGTCGTTGAGCCATGAATCTTCTATAACGTGAACAACAGACATATAAATTGATATTTCAATTAAGTTGACATCTGTAACAAACGAACCACGAGGATTCGTAACAAGACTAATATCGTTTATGATGTAGTTATATTTACGTTGTTGAAAATCACATCCACGCACAGTCATATATGCTATTTTTTGACTAAAATTTCTTTTGCGTGTTTCAATAATCCAATCTGTAATTGTCTTACTATTTGAATTAATTGATACTATTTTAGTTCCAATTAGTTCTGAGTTGCTATTAAAAACGTTTGCTTTTATCGAAGATAAAGATTCTTTGATGGAGGTATCCCAAATGAAAAAACCGATTGGAAATTTGCCATTTACATTATCAAATGTGTCGGCTGGAACAATAAACATTTTTTCCAATTTTGCATGGTATGCGGAGCGGAATTTTGCAAAGTTGGAAGCGCAAAGCGCTTTCAACTTTGCAAATTGTGCCAATTTGCAACGTTGGAGTTCTTCGCTAATTCTAATTAGAAATTGAGCAAATAATTCTCGTCCTGCAATGCCTATTGTGTCAAGATATTTTTTATAAACTCTTGAAGAAACGGCTACATCATTTTTATGTTCTCCTGAACCCGTAACTTTCCTTGCATTTCCTGCCTCCGCATACGGCGGATTGATGTAAATCACCAATTTTTTCCGTTTTTCTTCGTCAAAAATGATTTTTCTTAAATCTTTCGGCACTTTTTCGCTGTTGAAATCATCGTTGAGAAAATCAAACTGAAAAACATGGCTTTCCAAAAGGTTCGCGCCGTTTTTGATGCGTTCTTTCATAACGTCAACGTCTTGTTGGTCGAGCGTGGAGGCAAATACGTGGTATTTGTTCGTAAGGCCGTTGAGGAGATTTCCCGTGCCGGCGCAACAGTCCCAGACGCGCCAAGTACGTCGGCGATGTATTGTTGAGATTTTTCTACCCAAATCTGCGGCGTAAAATACGCGCCTTTCCTTTCTCTAACGTCTTGTGGCACAAGCAAATCAAGCCGCGAAATGATGTATTTCCAAATCTCGTCTTTGGGCGGACGCTTGTAAAGTTTCCAAAACTCGGCGTAACGTTCCAAACCGCCGTCTTTGAAACCAAATTTGTATGAAACATCCATGCCCAATCCGTCCCTGCGCAAAAGTTCGTATGGCTTTTTATCTGTTGACGAAAATGTGATATAAAAATCCTCGTTGACGGGCTTGTCGTCTGATATGTCGGTAGTTCCGTTGTCGTCGATGTTGAGTTCGGCGAGGAAAAAGTCGCAGTCGTAAACGGCGTAAGATTTTTTGAGTTTCTCAAAATCGGCGTTGATGTATGGTTTCACCGCCTTGCACCATTTTTGATAAACGAAGATAAAATTGTTTTTATCAATTAAAGTTGACAAAAGCGAACCGCCGTCTTTGAAATTTTCGGCGATAAAGGTTTTCAGTTCTGTTTCGTCGTTGTTGAAATAAAAAGCGAAAATCTTGCTACTATCCACTGTCGCCTTAACGCTGTCCACAGTCTTCTGATCCACTTGCGACGGCGTTTGAGTCCAGTTGAAATCGTTAAGGTTAAAAACAGGCTGAACGTCGTAATACGGCACGAAAGCGATTTTCTCGTTGTCGAAACAGCCGAGAAATTTTGGCGGCGTGAGATTCCAAGCGTCGGCTTTTATGGTGATAAGCAACTGTGCCAACATTTTATAAATGTCGGTTGGTTGCTGTTTGGCTTCCGCCCACAGCAAGTAGCCGTAATCGTTTTTCACCGAAAAATCGATGCGCTTAATGATGCCATCGCAATCAAATTTTTTGAAATATTTTGTTGCGATTCTGTTTTTGAGTTCTTCTTCGAGCATAATGGTTGAAGTTTTTTCGGTGTAAAGATAAGAAAATCTTTTCGATTTTGATATTTTATTCGCAAATTTGTCCTAAAAATAGCATAAAATGAGCCGATTTTTTCATATCAACTCGACCTCATCATTCCGAAATTTATTTCAATTTGTTATACGTCTCATCGTCAACTGGTTCGAGCCATTCGTTGCTGTTGCAAAAATACTCCGCCAAACAAGCAATTTTTTGTTGAGTTTGGCGGAGTATTCTTCAGTTTTATGGTTCGCAAAATGCTGTCCGATACGATAAATTGTGATTAGCAAATTGTCTTCACCCTCTCCACAATCTTTTCCGCCGTTATGCCGAGCGATTCGAGAAGTTGCTGTGGGTTGTAACGGTCGTAGAATTTCTTTTCGAGTCCGAGGTTGACTACCTTCATATCTGACGAGCCGTAATACGAGGCAATTTTTTGTCCAAAACCGCCATCCAAAATGCCGTCTTCCAAGGTGATTACAAGGCTGTGGTTGGATTTAAGATTGTCCAAAAGTGCCTTGTCCAAACCGCTTGCAAACTGTGGATTGATGAGCGTGGGCTTGAATCCGAACTCTTTCTCGATGGCGGCCGCGGCTTGTTCGCCTTTTTGGTAAAAATCGCCAAGGGCAATGATTGCCACTTTTTCGCCCTGTTGCTCCACCTTGTAGGTGTTGAGGTTGGCAAATGACTTGTCGGCATTGCGGTGCGTTACCTCGTTGCCCGGAATCAGAATCAAAACCGGATGTTCCCTTTGGTCGATTGACCAGTCGAGCATGTTGACGTACTCTTCGGCACTCGTCGGGCAAAGCACCACAAGATTTGGAATGTTGGAGAACGCCGCCAAACCAAAAATACCAAGGTGAGTAACGTCGGTAAGACCGTCGAAAGCGGTGAAATTCATCAGCATCGTAACGTGAGCGTTGTTGATGCAAACATCCTGTGAGATTTGGTCGTAGGCGCGGGTCAGGAATGTCATGTTGGTAACAACCAATGGTTTAGCACCGTTGGTGGCTATGCCCGACGCAATGGCGACGGCGGCTTCTTCGGCGATTCCCGTGTCGATGTACTGGCGGCCGAGCTGTTTGCGCTCCTCAATGCCAAGACCCACAGCCATCGGCATTGCAGGCGTTACCACAATTACATCCTTGTCTTTTTTTACCTTGTCCAAGATGTATTTCTGTGTGATTTCCAGATACGATTCGCCACTGCCAAAATCTACTGTCGGCTTGCCTGTGGCACGGTCGAAAGGCACAGTCCAATGCCATGCCTCGCGGTTTTGTTCGGCGAGGGCATATCCTTTACCTTTTATTGTATGTATGTGAACTACAACGGGTTTGGTCGTGTCCTTTACCTTTTGGAACGCCTTGATGAGCGCGGCGATATTGTTGCCGTTTTCTTCGTAAATGTAATCCAGTCCGAACGCACTGAACCAGTTGTTTTGCGCCTTGCCGTTGCTCTCTCGCAATTCTTTGAGATTCTGATAGATGCCGCCGTGAGTTTCGGCAATGGCCTGTTCGTTGTCGTTAACAATAATGATGAAATTGCTGCCAAGTTCCGAGCCGGCCACGTTGAGGGCTTCCATCGCCTCGCCGCCCGAAAGCGAACCGTCACCAATGACCGCCACGATGTTTTCTCTGCGGCCGTGAATGTCGCGACCCTTGGCAAGTCCGAGCGCAAGTGCGATTGACGTGGAGGTGTGTCCGATGTTAAAAAAGTCGTGTTCGCTTTCCTTCGGATTTGAATATCCCGAATCTTCGGCAAACCTTGTGTCGTCGATGTATCCCGCCTTGCGACCCGTGAGAATCTTGTGGGGATAGCTCTGGTGCGAAACGTCGAACACAAACTTGTCTTTGGGTGAATCAAAAACGTAATGCATTGCTATTGAGGCTTCTACAAAACCAAAGTTAGGACCAAAGTGTCCGCCTACTTTTGTGAGCCTGTTGAACAATGCCTCGCGAATTTCATCGGCGAGGGTTTCCATTTCGCTTATCGTCAATTTCTTGACATCTGCGGGGGAGTTGATGTTGTCTAATATCATGTTTTCTTTTTATTTTAATTTGTTATAAGCCTCATCGTCAACAGGTTCGAGCTATTCGTTGCTATTACCGGGTTTGGACGTGGCGAAGTGCGAGGAGGTGTAGGGGGTGAAATAGGAGATTCTCCCAACCCTTACAATCCACCTTTTCCAAAATAACTGTACCTTGTATCGTCCGGATTAACAACTATCTGTTCCACAACAATTTCGGGGTCAATCATAATGATTTTTAACGTGTGCTTGCCTGCCGAAATGCCATCAAAAACCACATCTAACCAACGAATGTTGTCGAAAACTTCGTCGCGGCGTGGTAGTCGCCTGCCGTTATGATAACCGCTGAGCAATAGGCGGTTAGTCGGCGGCAACGGTTTTAAAACCTTAGAACGAGCAATGTTTTGCGGCGTGTATTCTTGAAAAATGTCGTTGAAACCTTGACGGGCATCAATTACCTGAACTGTCTGATTGTCAATCCTCGGGATAGATGTCTTGTGTTGGAAGGATGCCGATGGCTATCCTGCCGTTTTGCACGATGTCAATTTCATATTCCATTTTTGCACCGCTGTTTTCTGCCATCACGTCTTTTGCGCCCATACAGCCCGCACCGCGACCAAGGTCGGGAAGAAAAATCCATCCGTCGTCCTTGCGCGTGTATTTGTACGACGGAATCGAATATTCCTTACTGTCGGACGAGGGGCAGAGATTGTTAAACACCTTGAAACCGAGCGTCATAGGATTGACATTATTGTCAGGAATCGACCATTTTGTGTAGCCGATGTGGTTGTCTTGCATAATGCCGCGCCATTTGCCGCCCGCGAGTTGATTGTTGTAATAATCAGAAAGACGCTTGTCCTTTTCCATCAAGTAATTGATTGTAAGGCTGTCGCCGATGGTTGCGCAATTATAAATCTGAGCCACTCCCGCACCCGCAACTGCCGGATAATAAACCAATTGAAAGAAAGCGTCCTGCATTTCGGCAGGAATCCGCTCCTTCAACGCCTCGCAGCGCACCACAAGTTGCTGCCAAAGACTGCCGGTTTTGAGCATTTCTTCATAATTAAAAATGCCCGGATACTGCACTTCGGGTTTGCGCCAAAGGTTGTATTTGGTGTATTTTGCAATGATGTCGGCGGTCTC
>CAJOGF010000210.1:5328-9171 GCA_905233995.1 uncultured Bacteroidales bacterium
CTCTAAATAAGCCTGTTCGTCGCCGGGATTGATGGCGTCGGGATTCCAAGCATAATGCATAATGAAATCAATAGGCACTTCCTTGGGTTTGAGGTCGCCAACGTTGATAATCCAAATCCTGTCGATGCCGCTCGCGTATGCAAGGTGCAGTTGTTCGCGTAGTTTTGGAATAGTGGTGGTATTAATCCAACGGTCGTTCCACGGGCCACCGTTCATATCTATGTGATAATATAGCCCTAAGCCGCCCTTGCGTTTGCGTTCAAAATCGCGCCCCTTGCGGCGGATATAGCCCCAATTGTTGTCGCAAAAAAGCAATGTAACATCGTCGGGCACAGTCATTCCCGCGTCGTAATAACGCTGCACCTCGGTAAAAATAGCCCACAACTGCGGCACGGCATCGGGTTTGCCGTAAATGTCCTTGATGATTTTGCGCTGAGCGTCAACGACTTTGCGCAAAGTGTTGATATTTTCGGCATCGTCGCCCTTGCCCATTGCCACATCGCCGTCGCCACGCATTCCGATTGTAACAATATTGTCATAATTCTTGTTGCGCAACATTCCCTCGCGGAAAAATTGTTCTATGTTATCCTTGTTGGTGGAATAGTCCCACGCGCCGATTTTGTCCTTGCGGCGGAGATATTCCTGATGGCTGCGCATCATTGGTTCGTGGTGCGAGGTGCCCATCACAATACCATATTCGTCGGCAAGGCGCGGACTTTCGGGGTCGTCTTCGTTGAAAGCCGTCGCCCACATTGCCGGCCATAAGTAATTGGCTTTGAGACGCAAAAGCAATTCAAACATCTTGGCGTATGCCTTAGAATTGACTCCGCCAAAATTGTTGGTACACCATCCGCCAAACGAAGGCCACTCGTCGTTGATAAAAATGCCACGGTACTTTACCTTTGGCGACGGCTGCACAATACGTCCTCCGTCGTAATAAACTTCGTCACAATGTTTTACGGGAACATCTGCCCACCAATACCACGGCGATACTCCAATGCGTTGGCTGATTTCGTAAATGCCGTAGATAGTGCCGCGCTTGTCGCTGCCAGCGATTACGAGGTTGCCGTCCACATACGACTCCCACTGTCCGCGCACCTTGCTGACGTCGATTTTTTTCTGTTTTACAAGACGGTCGATTACAGTGCTTTTGCCAATAGTTCCGGCAACAATCACAGTCGCATTGCCGTCAGACAAGTCATAATTGTTTATAACTTTTGACGCCACGCCCGACACCTTTCTAATGTCGTCGCCGAGGTCGTTGGCGGCACGTATTACGCCCTTCCAATCGTTGTCGGCAACCACAATCTGCGCCGCCCTGCCGTCCTTTACAATGCAAAAACGTCCGTCGGCAAATGTCTGAATCGCCGACAGAATAATAATTACCAAGGTCAGAAGTTGTCTTTTCATTTTTAATGTCGATTTTGTAAATGCAAAGGTAGATAATTAAATGGCATGCCGCAAATTACAACGCCACAAAAGTCGATATTGTACAATAGATTGTCGGAATTGGAGCAATGGGAGAAAAGATTTGTGCAAACAATGGCGAAACTATAATCACTACGCCCACACCAACGGCGCACCAAAAAAGGCGGAGAGTTGGGCAATGGTGCGCAGCGTGAAGTTATGCTGACCGCTGAGCCATTTGGTGATTTCGGACGGACGTTTGACAAGTTTAGACGTAATCAAATTCGTTTCGACGCATTACAAGCGGATAACGTTCCGGATGTTTGAGGCTGTCTATTTCCAAATCAATGTCAAGGTCAGGCCATTCAACGGCATTTTTGCCTGACATCTTTATATTCAGAATGTTACGAACTGTTGCATCTTTCAGCCACGGCACACGGTTGTATGACAGAAAGTAGTCGTTGCCCTCCACAGAAATCATAATACCTTGATTGTTAATCATCAAGACGCTTGCCGATATGGCGTTTTCTTTATCCCTTTTAAACGGCGGACTCATTTCGTCAAATTTTGTTTAACACTTAGCAAAGGTAATAAAAATTTTGCAATAAAAAATGGCTGGGTAAAAAAATGCATAAAATACCGTCCACACCAACGGTTCACCGAAAAAGGCGGATGATTAGGCAATGGTGCGAGGGGTGAAATTATGTTGACCGCTGAGCCATTTGGTGATTTCGGACGGACGTTTACCGAGTTTTTGGGCTAACTGCAATTTTGTATAGCCGTTTTTTTTATCAGTGCATCAATACGATTTGAAACCGCAAATTCCAAGTTCACGATTTCCTTACGGATTTCGGGCGGAACAGCGGCTGTCATTTGGGCGAATGAAAGATTAGGCTGTTGAATGGTATTCATTATTACTGATAATACGCCCATTTCATAATATTGAACTTGATTTCTTCGTAGTCCATTTGTGGTTTGAAGGAATCCGTTCCCAATCCAATATTCAAAACATTTACAAAATCAGGTAAAGAATAATCGTCTTTACCCTCTCCTTATTTATTTTTATGCCTTGCTTGCTTTCCAAACCACTCAATCTACCTGACGAAAAAGATAGTTATTGAATGTAATCAAACTCGTTTCTTCGCATTACCAAAGGGTAACGTTCAGGATGTTTTAGACTTTCAACCTCCAAATCCACGTCAAGTTCAGGCCATTCAACCGCATTTTTCCCTAACATTTTAATATTAAGGATGTTTCTCACGGTCGCATCTTTCAGCCAAGGCACTCGGTTATATGATAGGAAATAGTCATTTCCTGCCACAGAAATCATAATTCCTTGATTATTAATCATCAACACGCTTGCCGATATGGCGTTTGTATTGTTCTCTAAAATCGTTTGCATTTTCTTCTACAAGTTTAATAATTTTATTTATCTCGTGCTCTGCAAAACCATCATTGTTTGCGAGTTCTATGTCAGGCTCCAACCATATTTTGGCTTCGCAATATTCTTTGAAAACGTGAATGTGCATTCTCAATTCTTCGTTGGAGAATATTTTGAACACAAATCCCTTTTCTCTTTTAAATGTCGGACTCATATTGACAATTTTGTTTAAAACACACCGCAAAGATATATTATTTTTGTTCAACAAGAAAATTTTTAATAAAAAAATTGGTAGAAAAAAAGGAAATGAGTATATTTGCAAAGTTAATTAACCCTTACGGAAGTGAACGAAGACAAGAAATCAGAGATAATGAATCTTATTGGATATGGACTTGCAAAATTTGACAATGATTTTGCAAATGAGTTTGCTATGCCCTCAAAGTCCGCTTTTGCTCGTTATATTGTTGGTTTGGGATTGGCAAATACAGTAAAAGCCGTTACAAACAGAATGGATAGTTTCGATCCATATTTTGACAATGGACGTCGTGGTTGGTTTCAACGGAATCAGCGTGAACATATAAAATTGTTCATTGATAGTCTTTTTGGGAACGAAGATGTTAAGGGTTTTGCAAACGTCGTAAAAATGTTCATTCAAGAATTGAGTCCTGATGTTCAAATTGTAACTTCGCAAATACCCCCCTCCACAAAGTCGAAATACAAACTAATGCAAGAGACAGGGAAAGAGGCAGAATTCTATTTCATAAACAACTATATGAAAATTCCAATTTTTGTTGATGGTATTTTAGAAGATGCAAGATTATGGGGTGACGGCTATGATTTCCAAATCCAATGCAACGAGAAATATTTGTTAGCGGAAGTTAAAGGCCTACGAGAAGCCAGTGGCTCTGTAAGGATGACAAAAAACGAATATTCAAAAGCATTGGAATACAATTCTAATTACTAAACTTTCGCAAGTGTCATAACACGTTGTCAATCAAATCATTCCAACTTTGTTGAATTTTTAACCAATTGATTTTCAATGACTAAATCAATAA
>CAJOGF010000211.1 GCA_905233995.1 uncultured Bacteroidales bacterium
TTAAATTCGCTGCCGCTTGCGGCACTTTGTTTAATGTAACTTTCTGTAAGACAATTTCGTTTTATTCGTTTAATTCGGTGTTAAATGAAATTGCCGTGTCGGTTAAATCAAAAAACAATAATTTAACGTTGATTTTTAAGAAAAATAAATTACCTTTGCACAGAAAAAGTTTAACGTATAAAATCATGAACAATCTTAAAAAAGCCGTTGTAGAATTGGAAGACGGCACAAAATACTACGGTTATTCTTTCGGTTATGACGGCTCTGTGGCCGGTGAAGTTGTTTTCAATACTGCTATGACCGGATATACTGAAAGTTTGACAGACCCATCTTATAAAGGTCAGATTCTTACCGCAACTTATCCTATGATTGGAAACTACGGTATTCCTTCAAAAGAAAACAAAGATGGCTTGAAACATTTTTTTGAATCAGAAAAAATTCATGTTCAGGGTTTTATCGTAGAGGACTATTCTTTTGAATATAGTCATTGGAATGCCGAAAGAAGTCTTGCCGATTATCTCAAAGAAGAAAAAATCCCAGCAGTTACAGGTATTGACACTCGTGCGTTAACAAAACGCTTGAGGGAAAAGGGTTCGATGTTAGGAAAGATAATAATCGATAATCAAATCCCTGAAACTTACGACCCTAACAAAGATAATCTTGTTGAAAAGGTAAGTTGCAAAGATATTCGAGATGTGAGCATTGTGCTTGTGGATTGTGGTGTCAAAAACAATATAATTCGTTGTTTTACAAATCGAGGCGCAAAAGTAATCCGTGTGCCTTGGAATTATGATTTTTCTTCAATAGAATATGACGGTTTGTTTATTTCAAATGGTCCGGGCGACCCTAAGATGTGTGTCCCGACAATCGAACACTTGAAAAAAGCAATTTTAGAAGACCGTCCTATTTACGGCATTTGCTTAGGAAATCAACTTTTGGCTTTGGCTGCTGGTTTTGACACTTACAAACTTAAATACGGACATCGTAGTCATAATCAGCCCGTATTGCTTGAGGGAACAGATAAATGTCATATCACAAGTCAAAATCATGGCTTTGCTATCGACATGAATAGTATTTCAGGCGATTGGGAGCCTTGGTTTGTTAATGTAAACGATAATACTTGCGAAGGAATTAGACATAAGACAAAACCATTCTTTTCAACACAGTTTCACCCTGAAGCCTGTGGCGGACCTGTTGATACAGAATATCTTTTTGATGAGTTTTTGCAAAGAGTTAGAAACTTAAAAAAATAAAGAATAATGAAACTTTGGGACAAAGGTTTTGATACCGCTGAGTTTGTTAATCGTTTTACTGTCGGTAAAGACCGTGAAATGGATTTGTATTTGGCTCAATACGATGCTTTGGGTTGTATGGCTCATGCGCAGATGCTGTCGGAATGTGGACTTTTAAGTAAAGAGGACAACGAAAAACTTCAAAGCGGATTGAAAGATATTTTCAAAATGGCATCGGAGGGTAGGTTTGAAATTTTACCCGATGTTGAAGATGTACATTCGCAAATAGAGTTTCTTTTGACAGAAAAACTCGGTGATGCGGGTAAACGTATTCATACAGCAAGAAGTAGAAACGATCAAGTTGTGGTTGCTGTTAGACTTTTTTCTCGTAGCAAATTGATGAAGATAATCGAAAGCGTTAAAAACGTTTTTGAAACTTTTATTTCTCTTAGCGACAAATATAAAAACTATCTTATGCCCGGTTATACTCATTTGCAGATTGCGATGCCTTCGAGTTTTGGGCTTTGGTTTGGGTGCTATGCAGAAAGTCTTGCTGACGATTTGCAGACGCTTTTGTCAGCGTGGAAAATCAACAATCGAAATCCTTTGGGTAGTGCGGCGGGTTATGGCTCTTCGTTTCCGATTGATAGACAACTCACTACCAATCTTTTAGGTTTCTATTCTCCCGATTATAATTCTGTTTATGCGCAGATGACAAGAGGAAAGGTTGAAACTGTGGTTGCTTCGGCGTTGGCTCAATTGTCGCAAACACTATCGAAATTTGCGGCAGATTGTTGTTTGTTTATGAGTCAGAATTTCAAATTTATTTCACTACCGAAAGAATATACGACGGGTTCGTCAATAATGCCGCATAAAGCAAATCCTGACGTTTTTGAACTTATGCGTGCTTATTGCAACAAAATCAGCGTTTTACCTTTTGAACTTAATCGTATAACGGGAAACTTAACTTGCGGATATTTTCGCGACCTTCAACTTTTGAAAGAAAGTTATCTTCCTATTTTTGAACGTATGCAGTTGTGTTTGGATTTTATGGAGTTTATTTTGCCGAAAATCGAACCTCAAAAGGATATTTTAGACAATCAGATGTATCAGCCTATTTTTACTGTTGAGGCTCTTAACGAGTTGGTTGTCAAAGGTGTTCCTTTTAGAGATGCTTATAAAGAGGTTGGTCATGCTGTTTTTGAGGGGCGTTTTCATTGGGACAAACCTCTTAATCATACTCATATTGGAAGTATTGGCAATCTTTGCAACGACAAAATTACGGCTCTTTTCAATAAAATTTACAAAGAGTTTGATTTTGAAAGTATTAACAATGCACTAAACAATTTAATAAATAAATAAAAACAAGATGAAAAACATTGCAGTAGGTATTGATATTGGTGGAACGAACACCGTAATCGGCATTGTAACCGAAAATGCTGAAATTTTGGCTGAAACATCTGTTTCAACTCAAAAGTATACTGAACTTGGCGATTATATTGCCGTTTTGGTAAAAAGTATTAAAGATTTGCTCCTTAAAGCCGAGGGTTATAATCTCAAAGGAATCGGCATAGGTGCGCCTAACGGTAATTACTATACGGGAACTATCGAAAAAGCCCCAAATTTGCCATGGAAAGGCACAGTTGACCTTAGCGGTGAACTGAAAAAATATTTCGATTGTAAAATTGTTGTCACAAATGATGCAAAGGCCGCAACTATCGGTGAAATGGTTTATGGCGGTGCTAAAGGCATGAAAAACTTTGTTATGGTAACTCTTGGAACGGGCTTAGGTTCGGGAATTGTTGTTAACGGACAATTAGTTTATGGCTCTGACGGTTTTGCAGGAGAGTTTGGTCATGTTTCGGCTGTGGAAAACGGTAGAGTTTGTGGTTGTGGTAGAAAAGGCTGTCTTGAAACATACGCCTCTGCAACTGGTATTAAACGTACTGTCTTTGAATTGCTTGCCTCTTGCAACGACGAGTCAGAATTAAGAAATATTCCTTTCTCTAAGTTGACAAGCAAGGATATATACGATTATGCAGTTCAAGGAGATAAAATTGCGCTCAAGGCTTTTGATTATACTGCTGATATTTTGGGTAGAAAACTTGCAGACTTGTGCGCTGTTGTTTCACCTGAAGCAGTCTTTATTTTCGGTGGTCTTGCTAATGCAAAAGAACTTATAATTCAGGCTACTAAGAATTATTTGGAAAAATATATTATGCCTATTTATAAGGACAAGGTTAAAGTGTTGCCCTCTGGTCTATTAGGGACTAATATTGCCGTTTTGGGTGCTTCGGCTCTTGTTATGTAAATAAAAATTATTTCAACGTATGGCTAAAAATTCTGTTACAGTTACAAATCAGGAGAATGGCGGCGATGTGGTTTTGGTTGTTAAAAAGAAAAAATTCCCTTGGTGGATTCTTCTTTTTTTGCTGCCGCTAATATTGCTGATTCCTTTAAAGAGGGACATCAATATTGTATTTTTGGAAGAAGGAACTAAAATTGCTGTTTCACAAACACATGCTCAGGCATTGTATCCTGTAATTTCAACTTTTGGAAAGGTTACAGAAGAAACTTTTGCCGCAATGACCGATGATAATGGTCGTTTTGTTATAAAAGACGCAAAGTATCCGCTTTGGTATAAATTTTTCGGAGGCTTTTTGGATTCTGTTGCTGTAAGTTGCGGAAATACGTGTCAGGAGGTATCGGGAAAAAAATATGCTTATAACGAGTTTCCTGAAAACGATTTCAAAGAAGTGCTTCTTTCTGCAAAAACAAGCGTTGAAACTTTAAGAGTTGTGGATTTGGAAGATTCAGAGCCTTTGCCCGATGCTAATGTTACAATAATTAGCACCGTTGGAAGTTCTTCAAGCGAAAGTAATACAACAACCGATGTTTCTGGTATGGTGGATATTAATTCAATGC
>CAJOGF010000212.1 GCA_905233995.1 uncultured Bacteroidales bacterium
GGAACGTTATGATTTTTCAAAATATTATCCAAACGACGAGTAGAAGCAAGCAAATCTTCTTCCCAATTACCTTGTCCACAGCAAATTATGATGCGCCGTTTGCGATATTCGTCCCAATAATAATGGTCATTAGGCATCCAAGTAAGATAATCTTCGGGCGAATTTGAATAAACAAGTTCGTCAGAATAATTACCAAAAAAATAACTTGCATGATATATTCCACTTTGAGCAATCAACGTGTCGAAAATGTCAGGACGGCGGAAAAAAAAGTTTGCCGCATGGAAACCACCCATCGAACAACCTGTTGAAAGTAGACTTCCAGCCCCGCCAATTTCGGGTACAAGTTCGTTACAAATATAATTGAACCAACGCTCGTGCTGCTCAATTCGCCAGCGGTTGTCCCAACTTTTACTGCTCCAAGTTTCTATATCAATACTATCGCAGCATACAAGACGCAAGCGTCCACTTTCGATAAAAGGAGCAAGAGTTTCAACCATTGCGAAATTTTCGTAGTCGAAAAAACGACCATCTTGCGAAGGAAAAACAATGGCAGTTTTGCCACTTTCGCCATACACCTTGTATTCCATATCTCGACCGAGGCTATGACTATAATTTTTTCTATATTCAGTTTTCATTTTAGAAGTATTTGAGAACAAAGTTATAAAAAAAAATTTGAATATCGCTATTTTTTTGCATGAACAAACGATACAAATTCCTCAACTTGCTCTAATGTATCAAGTTTGACAGTAAACATCTGATTACCCATTGCACCCGAAAGAATGTCAGGCATACGCTCGCTCATAACCAACTGACTACTATATTTTTTCTTCACTTCTTCGTCGGAATAGACATACGAATGAATGTCTCTGCGAGAGGCAAAAGCACAAAAATATTCGTTATTCCAAGGTAGCGAAAGTGCGTTGCCAATATTGTGCTGATTAGAAGTTGCAAACTGCGACTTGTCATAACAAATCATATCTGCCCAAATTTTGTAAACATCGGTTGAATGGGCGTAGTTAATCATATCGGGCGTGTAACCTCCAGCAGGACGCATATTTACTTCCAATGCTACGAAATCACCTTTTGCTCCAAGCGAACCTCTATCGCTGTCAAGTCTGAAAAATTCAAGATGTACAAAACGGCTCTTAACATCAAAAGCCTCCACTGTACGTCGTCCGATAGTACGGAGTGAATCAGGAATATTTTTGTCAACATAATACGCAAGATCCAATTGTTTGTTAACTATATCCATTATCGACGGAGGCCAAACAGTCATAGATTCAAACAGCGGCTTTCCATGAGAATTGATAATAGCGTCGTAAGAACAGATGTCGCCAGTGATAAACTCCTCTATCACATAATCTTTCACATTACTAACAGTAGCAAAAAAATGGCTAAGTTCGTCGTTTGAATGTATTTTGAAAGTTCCCCCCGCTCCTACTCCGATGTCAGGTTTTGCAATCAAAGGATAGTTGACCAAAGCGGCAAATTCACGTGCTGAAACCATGCCTTCAGATGCCTTTACCTGACGGGCTGTAGGAATACCGTTATTTTGATAGATTTTTTTCATCTCAGATTTCTCTTTGATTGCGGCAATTCTATCGGTCATAAGACCAGAGGTAACATTAAAATCGGTGCGAAGACGTGCATCTTGTCCGAGCCAATATTCATTATTTGACTCTATCCAATCTATGCGTCCGTATTTGTACGCAAAAAAAGCCACAGCACGATAAACTTCGTCGTAGTTTTCAAGGTTGCTGACTTTATAATATTCTGTAAGAGAGTTTTTTACTTCGTTACTTAACGCATCATACGGAGCGTCGGCAATACCAAGAGTAACAACGCCATTTTTTTTCAGACGGTCACAAAACTCCCAATACGTGTGTGGAAAATGTGGTGATATAAAAATAAAATTCATCGTTATAGTTTTTATTCATTTTCTTCTAAAATTCTAAGCGGCTCTACTGACATTTTTAACGGCGATTTTTTCAAAGAAATACTTTGCTTGAGAACGCCACCAATAAAAATCGTGGCTTACGTCAGTACCCCAAAAATCTACCCAAACCTCAACGCCAAGGCGAGTAAGAATTTTGCCAAGTCGAGCGGTTGATTCGCCCGTAATATCTTCGTAATAGCCACGACCACAGCAAAAAATCATAGTTTTGTTTTTCAACTCTCTGACAATCAAATTGTAATTGCTTGTATTGCTAAGATAGTCGATAGGTGAATTTTGAAAAATCAGCGCATTGTTGTATTTAGGGAAAAAATAATCGGCATGAAACAAACCACTGAGCGATAGAATACCATCAAACAAATCAGGACGACGAAAAAAGAAATTAGCAGCATGATAACCTCCCATACTACAACCAGTTACAATTAGTTTTTCGCCACGGTTCACTTTCGGAATAAGTTCTTCAACAATATATTTGAACCATTGTTCATGAAGTTGAATGCGCTCGTTGTAATCGCCAGAAGAAAGACTCCATGTTTCAGCGTCAATACTATCGCAGCAAATCAAATGGAAATCACTGGCTTCAATCATTGGCTTTAGAGTGTCAATCATACCATTATCTTCCCATTCATAAAATCTTTGGTCTTGCGAAGGAAACACCAACACTCCCCTTCCCGACTCACCGTAAGTCTTGTATTCAATCTCTCTTTTGAGATTTTTGCTCCAATGTTTGTAATATCCTATCTTCATTGCGCTAATATTTTTAATTGTTTTTACGGTGCAAATTTACGATTATTTTGGATATTATCTATGGAAAACCAAAAATTTGGATATATTTTCTAAATTATATCTTTAAATTAGAAAATTCTTTCTACATACTTCTAAAACTCACCATTGAAAACAGAAATAGTAATTAGAATATAACTAAAAAAATCTTTGGTTTCTGTGTGTTCCGTTGTAAAAAAACATTATCTTTGTCGCAATCCAATTTTACACTAATTTGTTTTTTAAAAAAAAATGAAAAAAATTAAACTTTTTGCAATCGCAGCCGCCGCTATGCTAATGATTCAGTCGTGCGGCAACAATCAACCAGCAACCAACGACACTTTGGCAGAAAGTCTTCTTTTGCGCCTTAAAAACCTCCGACAGAAGGGCGTGATGTTTGGTCATCAGGACGACCCGATGTATGGTCTTACATGGGCTTTTGACAAGGATTCGAGCGACGTGAAGAATGTCTGTGGCGACTATCCTGCAATCATGGGTTTTGACCTTGGCGGCATCGAAATCGCCGACAATGCCAACCTCGACAGTGTGCCGTTCACACGCATTAGGCAAGAAATTCAGAACCATCACCGTCGCGGCGGAATAGTAACTATCAGTTGGCATCCGCGCAACCCGCAGACCACAATCGAAGGTGGCGGACGTGCTGGTCAGAAGTTCCCCGAAGGCACGGCTTGGGACGTTTCTGACACTACGATTGTACAAAAAATACTTCCCGGCGGCTCGCTCAACAGCGTTTTCAATACTTGGATGCAG
>CAJOGF010000213.1 GCA_905233995.1 uncultured Bacteroidales bacterium
AAGTGGCAAACGCATTATTTTCGATAACACATTCGGGCGCGTCGATAATGATTTCTTCAAGATTTGTACATGAGGCATAACTGTATTTGCCAATACGCTTTATATTGCTGAGTTTCAGAATAGTAACATCGCCGTTACCGCTAAAAGAATATGGCTGAATATCATAATCGGGAGTCGCGGTGGAGGATTCCGATTGTTGCAACTTTGATGAAATTTCAGCGAAATTTTTGGCGCGGTAAAATGCGTAAGGATTGATTTCAGCGTTATCGGGCCACGGCTCAAATGTCGGCAGCGTAAAACACCGACGGAAGGCATATTCGCCGATAAATTCCAAAGTGTTTGTAATGTTGCATTTCAAAAGTTTTTTGCACTCGGCAAACGCCTCACGCTCAATACGTTTTAATGTTTCGGGCAGCACAATATTCTGCAATGTTACGCACCCCAAAAAAGCCTGTTCGCGAATCTCTCTAAGACCGTCGGGACAGAGCACGGTTTTCAGTTGTTCGTTACCAAAAAAACAACGTTCTCCAATGATTTCCACGCCGTTAGGGATGCGGATTTGCTCCTCGTTGCCCGTGTATTTCATAAGAATTTTGCCGCTGATATTAAAATCGCCCAACACCTGATCGCGGATTGCGCCAACAAGCGGATTTTGAGGGTCGTCTTCGAGCAAAAAAGTTTCGCCGCGCAAATGCGCCTTTTTCAGATTGTTACAGCCACGAAACGCCTGCGAATCCAACTCCACATCGTCGTCTTGAAACGAAATTTCTTCGAGACTGAGGCAATTCAAAAACGCATTAGCCTTGATTTCCTTCACGGTTTTGGGCAGCGAAATGCTCACGATTCCTTTCTTATTGAAAAAACAACGTTTGGCAATCGTAACGATTCCATCGGGCAGAAGCACGGATTTGAGGTTGATATTGAACGATTTGAGCACGCCGCCGTCCTCGATGGTTATCAAATGATAGACGCTTTTCGCCAATGAACGTATAACTTGCGGAAAATCAGAGCGTGAGTCCATCGCAGCCACGAAATTTTTTATCTCAAAAACCTCGCCCGAAAGCGTTATCCGCGAAAGCCGTATGCAGCCCTCAAACACCTCCTGCGAAAAATTAGAATCGTCAACATTGCGGTTCAACGCCACATCCTCCAACATCCAACAATGCGAAAAAACCGCCTTTGAAAGGTGCTCAGGACCCTCCATAACCACTTTTTTGAGGTTGTCGCAATAGAGAAACGCAAACGCCCCGATTTTGGTCATCGTCTTCGGGAAAATCAGTTCTTCGAGATTGTGGCAACGGTTGAAAGCATAATCGCCCACCTCCTCCAATCCCTCGGGAAACTGAATATCGTGCAGTTGCCGGCAGCCCTTGAACGCCGCCGCTCCGATGGTCTTCAACGTTGACGGCAGAACAACCTTGCGCAATCCCGCATTACCCTTCAACGCACCCTCCGCGATAGTGTGCACGCCCTCAGGGATGGTAATTTCGGAAGCGTAGGTTTGGTAAAGTTCTAATACGCCGTTAGATATGATGATTTGGTTGTGTTGCATTGTGGTGAAAGAATTATTCAGACATCCATTCCGCCACTCTTCTTGTTTCTGACGAGAAAGAAACGCCTATCTTGAACATTTTTCTATTATCAACGGAGAATGGCAGAGCGTATTCCTTGCTATTGATTTGGTCTAATGCCTCTTGGGCGGGTTTATCGAGTTTGAACTCAAAAACATATATGAATCTGTCGGTCTTGACCACGGCATCCATACGACCGTCTGAGGTATTGCGCTCCACTTCCACATAGAATCCTAATAATTTGAATATCAGATAAAATACATTTTGGAAATACTTTTCCGCGTCGCCGACAATCTTATAACTACTATCTGCAAGAAGTGCGCAAAGACGTTTCATAAAGCCGTCTATGTCGCCGTTTATAACGTCCTCAATGAAATTGGTAATGTCAAAGTCGCCACCGTCGGTCTTCGGAAAATTGAAATTAAGGATAACTTTCGGCAATGCCTCGCCAATTTCCTTATTGGGCATAGAGAGTGTGTAACGTTTTAAAATCGGGTCGTACCCTTTGATTGTCAAATAGCCGCTCTGATATAGCAACGGCACGGGGTCATCGTTGAAATTGTCAATCTTTGCCAACTGCTGATCCGTTCTGCGCACATTGTCAAGGTCGCTAAGAATCATATTGTGTTTCTTAATCTCTTTTACTAAAAAAGTAGGTGTGCCAGTCTCAAACCAATATTCCTTAAACTCCTTGCTATCCAATGCCCTCATCAATCCAAATGGATTGTAGATGTCAACGGAATTTTTACTGAAATGATAGCCTTCGTACCAAATTTTTAGTTTTTTGTAACATTCGATTTTGGTCATATCATTAGCATCTGCCATTTGCTGCACATAGACATCCAATTCGTCATGGATTTCCTGTTCAGTTGCACCGCAAAGTGTAGAATAATCGTTTTCCTGAGAAATGTCTTTCAGATTTTTGACATCGCTGAAAAGGCTGACTTTGCTGAATTTTGTAACGCCCGTGATGAATGCTATCTTTATAAAATCGTCGCAAGTCTTCAACACTCCGAAAAAAGCCTTCAATTCAGCGCGGATTTTGTCTTGGAGCGGTTCGTTTGTAAAGTTGTTCAACAGCGGCTTGTCGTATTCGTCAACGAGGATGACAACTTTTTTGTCGGTCTGTTTGCTTACGGTTGACACAAGTCTTTTGAATCGGTTTGACAAAGACCCTTTTGCTTGAATGTCATACTCCAACTCGTAATCCTCCAATTGAGATCCAAGTTCTTCTCGAAAATTTTTAAGAGTGTCGTATGTCGCGCTATTGAAATCGAAATGCAGTACGGGATATTTTTCCCATTTTGTCTCCAATTGCTCCATCTTCGTACCCACAAACAAATCTTTACGCCCGTCGAAATATGCATGCAAAGTGCTTAGTGTCAGGCTTTTGCCAAACCTTCTCGGACGCGAAAAAAAATAACACGCCTCAGTATTAGCGATTCGATATATCATATCGGTTTTGTCGAGATAGACAAAACCGCCCTCTATCAATTTTGGAAACGCCTGTATGCCGATTGGAATCTTTTTCATTCTGCAATAGTTTATTGTTTGCACCGCAAATTTGCAAAATAATCGTGAATTGACAAAATAATATCGTACTTTTGACGTCAAATAACCCAAAATACAACATAATGAAGGTCTCGTTTCTCTGAAAGGAATGGGTTTATGAGAGCAAATTGTATTGATTGGAATTGTGGGTATAATCAGTTTTCAAAGACATAAAATGATAACAATACAAGATTTATATGACATTGTTGGCAAAAAAATATCTAATGAAATGAGCAAACAAGTCATTAGAAACAATATGCCGTCACATATTGCAGAACAGATGTGCAATGCCATTGATGCTCACGAAAAAGCCGAACATTTTCAGCGTTTTATACGTGAATGAATATCAACAAAAACAGCAAATATTTTCATCTACCCCAATGTCATAAAGGAACTCAGTGGCAATCAAGTATTTTTTTTATTGTGCAAGACATCAACTATTATCTCAAAAACACCACCAAAAGCATCAAGGAAATTGCGGATACTTTGGGTTTCGACAATCTTTCCTTTTTTGGAAAATATGTCAAGCAACATTTCGGCAGTTCGCCAAGGGGCGTAAGGGACAGTATTACAAATACCGCCCTGTAATGCTCTCCTTGCACTGTTTGATTTGTTCGGGAGTGCCGCCCAATTATGAATTATGCATTATGAATTTTAAATTGTAAGAAGATGGAAAAAACAGAAGTATAGTAAACGACATTAATATTTTCTTTTAAATGAGCATAGGGTTTGTAATTGCCCATTAGGTATAGCCCATCTTGCAAAAGCTTCGTCCACTTTTGCC
>CAJOGF010000214.1 GCA_905233995.1 uncultured Bacteroidales bacterium
CCTAACATTACGCCGGTGAAGCCGCCGATGACTTCGGTGGTGAGGTAGCGGAAATCCATACGGCCGAGGGATTGGAATTTTTTGCCGTCGTCGGATACTTCAAGGTAATAAAACTCCTTGTCGGATGTGATGCGGAGGTATGCCGTGGTGGATTTCAACTGAATTTCCTTGAACGAATGTGCCATTTCGCCAATGCGGATGTTGGAGCGGGCAAACAATTTGCCGCCGCGTTTTTCTACCAAAACGTCGTAATGATTGAGCGGCGCGGCGTAGGCTGTGAGCCCCGTCTGCATACCGTCGGTGAGGTGCGAAACATCAACCAAAACCGTTGCCGAAAAATTCCTTTCAGTCTGCCGCCTCGCCACAAAAGTTGGCGATGTGGCGTGGTCGAGAGTGATTCCGGCGGCGGGTTTGAGTCTCAACCAACCGTTGCGCTCGGTAAGCGAATAGCGCGAAAGGTCGGGATTGCCAATGCTGTGCCAACCCATCGGAAGTCCCAACGAGGAATAACTGTCGGCGGGGGCGTTGCGCTTGATGTAATTGAAATCCTCACGCAAAGGTTCGGGCGCAAAAGGCACTTGCGGCAACGTGGCGCACTGCATATCGGTTTGTTGACAACAGGCCAAGCGTTCTTATCCCAACGCACGGGCGCAAGAAAAGTTTCGCGACCCATCACGTGCAAAAGGTATCCGCTTGTGCGGTATCCAAGGCAAATCATCCACCACGACGAATCGGGTGCTTGCACCAAATCGGCGTGTCCAAGTCCCTGAATATCACTATTCTGCATTTCCATACTAAAATGTGTGAGAATCGGGTTTGCCTTGTTGTTTTCGTAAGGACCAAAAAGCGAGCGGCTGCGGAGGATATTCACGTGGTGTCCCTGTTCGGTGCCGCCCTCAGCCAACATCATATAATACCAACCGTCTTTTTTGTAGATGTGAGGGCCTTCGGGGTAACGTCCGCCAAGACCGACGCCAAGATGATGAATTTCACCGATTTTCTTGCCGGTGGTAACGTCGATTTCGCAAATCTTGATGTCGCCCTCCTTCCAAAGAAAATAGCATTTGTCGTCCTCAAAATACAAGGTCGGGTCGCAACTACCAATGGCAAAGTCTATTACGATAGGTTCAGACCATTCGCCGGCAGGGTTGTCGGTATAGACATAAAAATGCCTGCGCGACGGGAAAACCGTTGTCACCATATAAAACCGTCCGTTGTGATGTCGGATTGTGGTGGCATATACGCCCGCATTTGTCCAACCGCGTTGAGCATTATCTTGATTGTAAATACCTGAGAGGTCGATTTGCGACTTTCGGGTAAGACAGTTGCCCACTTGCTCCCAATGAATGAGGTCTTTGCTATGAAACACCGGCACACCCGGAAAATATTGGAACGTGCTGTTAACCAAATAGAAATCGTCGCCCGCACGGCACACGCTCGGGTCGGCGTGAAACCCCGGCAAAACAGGATTCTTAAATCCCTGCGCCACAGCCATCCACGCCATCGCGCACAATAGAATTGTTGTAAAAAGTCTTTTCATAATTATAATCGATTTTGACATTGCAAATATAGGAAATCTCAGAATTTTCCGCAAATTACAACGCCACAAAAGTCGATATTGTACAATAGATTGTCGGAATAAGAAAAAAAATTATAGTTTGCAAAAGTTCTTTCGTCAGATTGTTTTGTCGCCCTCGACGACCGTAATCTTTCGATAATGGCGACATTCTATTCATTGAGTCAAAATTCCTTGAATATCTCCATTCTAAATCATTTTCAATTTCAGATACTTATAAAAAGATAGAGTCTTACTATTGCAGTGGAGAAAAATGGAGCATTTTTATTAAGAACTACAACGCCCCAAAAGAGGGTCAGTATTGGGATGGAATTAAACAAGAAATATGTCACCTAATAGGATTAACGAATTGGGCAAACGGAATGTGTCTTCCCCTAAAAAAAGTTGACTCACAACAACGAGTCAAAAATGTATAAATACAAGACGGCGAAACGAGAAAAGTATTACGATGAAGTGATACGGTTGCACTTTGAGAAAGGCTACGGCGAAGACCGTATATCGAAAATTTTACCGATAGGACATACCACAGTTGGCAGATGGATTGCTAACTTTGTAGCCGAAAACAAACACAATCCAGACTTTAACGCTATGCGAAAGAAAAAACAGAAGTCAGCACCGCACGAACAGCACAAAACGGGACAGCAAGAGAGCTCTCTTGATGACAATGACGAGGTCGCCAAACTCAAATCAGAAATCGAGCAGTTGCGCAAAGAACTTGACTTTGAAAGGCTTAAAGCGACAGCCTATAATACAATGATAGACATCGCCGAAAAGAAATTCAGCATTTCGATAAGAAAAAAACGTGGCGCCAAACAGTAGAAAACCTGCGGGCAATAGTCGCCGGCAGTTTCACGATGCCGCAACTTTGCTCGCTGTTTGGCGTAAGCAAGCAGGCGTATTACCAGTATGACGAAGACGCCGCCCTGGCGAAGGCGGCGCAGGAAGGCTTCGCCCTTGAATTCATCAAACAGGTCCGTAAAAAAGACCCTGGCATCGGAGGAGTGAAACTCTGGCACGTGTACAAGAATGAGTTCCAGGACTCGGACTCGATAGGCAGAGACCGATTTTGCCGCATAATATGCGACAACAATCTCAAAGTCCGCCAGACGGTTCGCAAGCCAAGGACGACGGATTCCTCACACGGGCTTCCAACCTATCCGAATCTTGTAAAAGATTTCATACCCACAGCCGCCAACCAACTGTGGGTTAGCGACATAACCTACATTATGATAATGGACGGCGAGACAGACTACCATTTTTGCTATTTGTCGCTGGTATTGGACGCTTACAGCGAAGAAATAGTAGGTTGGAGCGTCGGACCCACGCTCGACACCGAATATCCGATACGGGCGTTAAAAATGGCGTTGGAACGCATAAAGGGCAGAAAATCCAACCTTATCCACCATTCTGACAGAGGATGTCAGTATGCAAGCAAGGATTATGTCAAATTGCTTAATTCCAACGGCATAAGGATCAGTATGACCGAATCGGGCGACCCTAAGGACAATGCGCAGGCGGAACGTATCAACAATACGATGAAAAATGAATTGCTGTATAACAAAGTGTTCCATAATGTTGAAGAAGTAATAGCAGCGGTTGCCGTTGCAGTAGAATACTACAACAACGAACGTCCGCATATGAGCATAGGTATGTCAACTCCATCCCAAGCCTCTATGATGCAAGGAGATAGGGATATGAAATGGAAAAGTCTAAGACAGGCGGCAATAAAAAACAAAGAAAATTTGGACATTTCCGCTAAAAAAAATAATTTTGTGTCTGAAATCTGTTGACTTTAGGGCTTAGCCCTAAAGTCAACAGATTTCAGACACAAGGCAAAAGAGTAAACAAAACTTAGTAACAAGTAAATATTTTATAGTAATAAACATTAAACCGAGTCAACCTAAATCAGGATAGGACAATACCATTCGCATTGCCTCGATGAAATATTTGAGGGGATTGAAGGCGGCGATCCATTGCGCCCAATCCGGCATACCCGATACAGGCGTGAACAATCCCGAAATCAGCATAAAAACCAACATAAAGAAAAACATCAGAAACATAGCCTGTTGCATCGTGGAAGCGTAGTTGGAAATCACCAAACCCAACCCCGAAACCGCTGAAATATACACGATTGCGCACACATAGACCGTCAACAGGCTGCCCGCCGGCACGATGCCGTAAAAAAGCCACGCAAGCAATATGCTCACCGTAAATACAAACAGACCTATCGCCCAATAAGGCAGCAACTTAGATAGTATGAAAACTCCTCTGCCGATGGGCGTTACGTTGATTTGTTCCATCGTGCCTTTCTCCTTTTCGCCCACGATATTGAGCGCGGGCAAAAATCCGCACATCAGCGTCAGGAGCATCACCATCAGCGCCGGAACCATAAAGACGCGGTAGTTGAGTCCGGGGTTGAATAGGTAATAAGGTTTGA
>CAJOGF010000215.1 GCA_905233995.1 uncultured Bacteroidales bacterium
CAAGCCTGCAACGCCTGCTCAATCAAAATTATTTCAGTATCTTGGGGCTACAATTCTTTTGAAGTGTTAACAGAAAACAACAAAGGAAATGTTGCCAAAAAACCACTTGAAATTTTGAACTTTCTATAAAAATAAATACAATTTTTGACGTTCAAAACAACGTTTTTTTTACTTTTTGAGAAAAACTTAACATTGCAACATTCGTGTCAAATAAAGTTGTCCACTTTGATTTTTTTTTTTCAAATTAATGATTATCAAACACAAAGAAAAGTTATCCACAAAAAAAGATTTTGCGTAACTTGCTGAAAAAAATAGTCTGAAAATTTTGTAATTTATTCAATTTTTTTATATTAACTTTGTCCGTACAAGAAAAAACAAATAAAAATATGAACACACTTACATTGAATGAAAAAACGAATTTAAAACCAAGTTTAACAGAAAACGTTATGATACAGACAGTTGTAAAACGAGACGGACGCATAGTAGGTTTCAACGAAGAAAAAATAGCAAGCGCAATTCGTAAAGCAATGCTTCAGACAGCCTTAGGTGAAGATGAGAAACTTATCAACAAAATTACAAACCGCATAGCCTGCAACGGCAAACAACAAATGTCGGTTGAAGAAATTCAGGATTGTGTGGAAAAAGAACTGATGAAAAGTCCAAGAAAAGAGGTTGCTCGTGCATACATTTCGTATCGCGACAAACGCTCGGTTGCTCGTCAGGCAAAAACAAGAGATATTTTCACAGAAATCATCGAAGCAAAAAGCAACGACGTTACGCGCGAGAATGCAAATATGAATGCAGACACTCCCGCTGGTATGATGATGAAATTTGCAAGCGAAAGCACAAAACCTTTTGTTGATGATTATCTTCTTAGTCCTGAAGTAAAAGAAGCGGTAAAAAACGGCTATCTTCATATACACGACAAAGATTATTATCCGACAAAATCGTTAACTTGCGTTCAGCACCCGTTAGACAAAATTTTAACATACGGTTTCAGCGCAGGACACGGAGAGTCAAGACCGGCTAAAAGAATAGAAACAGCAAGTATTTTGGGCTGTATTTCAATGGAGACGGTTCAAAACGAAATGCACGGCGGTCAAGCAATTCCAGCGTTTGATTTTTATCTTGCGCCTTACGTCAGAACATCTTATATTGAAGAGGTAAAAGTTGTAGAAAACTTTACTGGCGAAGACCTTTCTGATTTGTACAATGCTGAAATTGACGACTTTATATCTAAACCGTTGGATGGTCTTTCAGGAAAAGAAAGGGCTAAACAACACGCAATCAACAGAACTGTCAACAGAGTTCATCAGTCAATGGAGGCGTTTATACACAATATGAACACCATTCATTCGAGAGGCGGCAACCAAGTTGTATTTTCGTCAATCAACTATGGAACTGACACCTCGGCTGAAGGTCGCTGCATAATACGCGAACTTTTGATTTCAACATACGAAGGCGTTGGCAACGGCGCAACCGCGATTTTCCCGATTCAGATTTGGAAAAAGAAACGCGGTGTCAACTATTTGCCCGAAGACAAAAACTACGACCTCTACAAAATGGCATGCAAGGTAACAGCAAAAAGGTTTTTCCCAAATTATCTGAATCTTGATGCCACTTTTAATAAAGACGACAAATGGGATATTAACGACCCAAAACGTTACGAACATGAAGTCGCAACTATGGGTTGCAGAACAAGAGTTTTTGAAAACCGTTACGGCAAAAAAACATCAATAGGAAGAGGAAATCTTTCTTTTACTTCAATTAACATAGTACGTCTTGCAATTGAATGTATGAATATTGAAAACGAAGAAGAAAGAATCAAGAAATTTTTCGACAAACTTGAACATACTCTTGTTATTGCAGCAAAACAACTTGACGATAGATTTAATTTTCAGAAAACCGCTCTTGCAAAACAATTTCCGCTTTTGATGTCAAGACTATGGATTGGCAGCGAAAAACTAAAACCAAACGACACAATAGAAAGCGTTATCAACCAAGGAACGTGGTCGATAGGGTTTATTGGTCTTGCTGAATGTCTTAAAGCCTTGATTGGTGTACATCACGGCGAAAGTGCAAAGGCTCAAGAATTAGGTCTTAAAATCGTAACTTATATGCGCGATCGTTGCAATGATTTTTCACAACAATATCGTCATAATTATAGCGTTTTGGCAACTCCGGCAGAAGGTTTGAGCGGTTCTTTCACCAAAAAAGACAAAAAGACATTCGGTATTATAGAAGGCGTTACAGATAGAGATTATTACACAAATTCAAGTCATGTACCCGTTTACTACAAATGTTCGGCAATGCACAAGGCGGAAATTGAAGCACCTTATCACGACCTTGAACGTGCTGGTCATATTTTCTATGTTGAAATTGACGGCGACGCAACTCATAATCCCGACGTTGTAGCCTCAGTTGTTGACATGATGGATAAATTCAATATGGGTTACGGTTCGATTAATCATAACAGAAACCGTTGCATGGACTGCGGTTATGAAAACGCAGACAAAGAAATGAAAGAATGTCCAAAATGCCACAGCACAAATATTGACAAACTTCAGCGCATTACGGGTTATCTTGTAGGGACAACAGACCGTTGGAACAACGCAAAACTTCACGAGTTGAACGACAGAACAACACATTCAATTAATTCGTAATTAAATTTAATTCGCAATTAAAATGAAACTAATGTTGATGGACATAGTTGATTACACTACTTCGGACGGACCGGGTTTTAGAACCTCGGTCTATTGTTCGGGTTGTAATCACGCATGCAAAGGCTGTCAAAATCCTCAGACTTGGAATATTCTTAACGGCAAACCAACCGAAGTGAAAGATATTTTCAAACATATCGTTGACAACGAACTTTCTAACGTTACGTTTTCGGGCGGCGATCCGTTTTATCAACCTAAAGCCTTTGCAGAATTAGCAAGAATGATAAAACTCAACACCGACAAAAATATTTGGTGCTATACTGGTTTTTTGATTGAAGAAATCTTTGAAAATGAAAAACTTATGGAACTTCTCCGTTGGGTAGACGTTCTTGTTGACGGAAGGTTTGAAGAAGATAAAAAAGACCCAGATTTGCTTTTCTGCGGCAGTAGCAATCAAAGGTTGATAGATGTTAAAAAAACTCTTAAAACGGGCCAAATTACACTTTACGATTACGATCCGTTCTCGCTAAATCCAATTGTCAAAACCGAAAAAGAACACAAAACAGTTGAAACATAAAAACGAATTAGACGTTTTTATACGCATTGTGCCGTGGGTGTGAACCCACGGTCAAATAAGTTGACAAACGCCTAATTCGTTACATTTTTTATAACTTCATCACTTGTATGAAATCATTTTTAATACATTTTTTATAACTTCATCACTTGTATGAAATCGATTTTAATACATTTTTTATAACTTCATCACTTGTATGAAATCGATTTTAATACATTT
>CAJOGF010000216.1 GCA_905233995.1 uncultured Bacteroidales bacterium
CCTTGCGTCTCCTCGTGCGCGGGAGCCGAACAGGATGGCACTACTTTTTAATGGCAATATATTGGCGAGAATCTTGTCAATGCCTTCTCTTATGTTTTGCAAGGTGGTGCTTTGATTCATACTCAAATATTTTTTTCGCTCCAAAGATATATAAAAGTTTCACTTTTTGCAAAAAAATTTTCGGTTAGGTTTGTACAAAAACAGGGCGGACACTTGCGCATCCGCCCCGTCTTGTCTGTCCGAAATTCTATCTTGCGTTTTGCTCAATGTAATTGACTACATCGCCTACCGTTTCGAGATGTTCCGCAACTTCGTCTGGAATTTGAATGTTGAACATTGCCTCAAAACACATTGTTAATTTCACGGCATCAAGAGAGTCGCAACCGAGGTCATCAATCCAATGTGCTTGAGAGACAACTTCTTCCTCTTCTACGCCAAGTTTCCACACAGCAATATTTCTTACAAGTGCAGCAACAGATGGGTAATGACGGCGTTTTTGTTCGATTTTTTCTACAATGAACCAATACATATCATTGAATGTGTCGGTCAAATATGATGATGCTTCATCGTTATTGATGTCAATGCAGAAATAATTCTTAATCAAATTCACTAATTTGACAAATGATTGGTTGTCCAAATTCAAGGTTTTGATGACACTTGCATCTGCTTCAATAGACGATTTGTCAATTTTAAACTCATCTGGAATTGTATAATACATAAAGAATAAGATTCCGTCGTTCAGTGATGGCTCGTCTGATTTATTCTCTTCCATTTGTTTGCTAATTGTTTTTGGCTGAGCAACCGCCATACCTCGTTTAACTTGGTATGGCGTAATGCCTCTGAGAAGAAGTCCACAATTATCGCCGGTTTCTGCACTGTCAAGCAATTTTCGGAACAATTCAATACCTGTAACAGTTGCTTGTAATACATTGCCATTCTCTGTATCTACAATTTCAACAGAATCGTTCAAGTTGATAATTCCTGTTGCAATAGTGCCTGTAACAACAGTACCTCCGCCATCTATTGAAAAGACATCTTCAATAACCATAGAAAATGGTTTATCAAGGTCATTTGAAGATGTTTTGTTTTCTTGGATTGGTGTTGGTGGAATGACTTTGTTCGCCTCGGCTTGATTCCATTTTATCGGCATGATGTTAGATGTTTTTTAGGTTTTCAACTTCCTTTACTTGCTGCTCAATCTTGGCAATTTTGTCGTTGAATTCGGCAATTTTCGACTCTATTTCCTTGATTTTCTTTGCTTTGTCGGTTTTCGAGTTGAGACATTCATCCAACTGCTGTTGGATTGGTTCGAGAGTGTCTTTGATGATTACTTTCTTCACGTTCTCAATGACACTTGCCTTGTTGGCTTTGAGATTGTCCACAATAGGCTGCGGGTTGAAATTACATCTCATGTTGTCAACCTTAGCCTTCAAGTCGGCAGCAATTCGATTATGATTCAATCCTCTGAAAATGGCTATGCCTCCGCCTAAGATTCCAAGTCCTATTCCGCCAAACAAGATTCCAACTGCTGCATGAGCGATGCCTTTGCCGACACCACTGCTCTCTTCTTCTGAAAAATCGTCATCGTTGGAGAGCATGTTTTTTTTCTCTATTTCGAGTGTAACATTCTTCCTGATAGATTTGAAAAGCGATTTGGAATCGTAATCCTCAACGTAATCCTCAAAAACATCAGAGGCCTCATCAAGAAAATCGTCGATGGCGTTGAGGATCTGTTTCCGTGCTTTGTCATTTAACTCATCCAAAGCGGATGGCAAGTTTTTTTCCATAAGTAATTTTTCCATGCTCGCCAATGGTTTGGTTACAACTTCGGTCTTCTGAAATGTACCCCACTCTTCGATTACATTATTCATCTCTGTACATGCCTCGTTAACAATGTTTTCGAGGGCTTTTTTCCCTTTGCGACATATTTCGTTGAACTGCTCCTCAATGTCGTCGGCAAGTCCGTCGATTTTCTTGTTCATTCTACGCACACCCTTGTTAAGATCATTGCTCTTTTCTTCGAGTTCTTTGTCTGGCGTTTTAAGAATATTCAAGTTGGCTTTCTCTGTTTCCTGTTGATTTTTTGCAGTGTTGAGAATTTTATTTCCTGCTGCTACAATGTGGTTTATTGGTTTTGCAATGAGAATTTCCTCTTTGTTTTTTTCTATCATTTGACGGATTGCATTGATGAGTGTATCAATGTGGCTCTTGTCGCGCATCTCTTGCTGCGAAGATATTTCAAATATGCTACAAGAACGCTTCCATGCTTTGGTGTAGTTTTCATTACCCGAAATCTTTGTCATAGGCAATTCAGACAATAACGCCATATTTGCAGAAATCGGAATAGGAGTCGTGGATTCGAGAATTGTTTTTAGTGATTCGTCTCCAAGTTTCTCTCGCGATTTTTCGATTTCTTCGCGTACATATTCCACAATATGTTCCTCTGTCTCACCGTCTTGGTATGGTAGATCATACTTATTGACAGCAATAAGCACCTTGCCGATACCACAGTCGCGCACGTTCTTGAACAGTATGTCTCGGTCGGTGGAGTCAAACGGTCGTCCAGCATATAGCATAAGCAACACTACATCGGCTTTTTTCAGGAACTCTTTGGTTCGTTCTTCACGGGAGACAATTGGATCGTTGAATCCCGGAGTGTCCACAATCTCGACACCTTTGAGATATTCCTTTGGGTAGAATATTTTCACCGATTTGGTAATCGAAACGTATTTGCCATCTGCACCTACGTATTCGATAAGATTATCGAAACTATCTTCTTGCGTCTTGTTGAGGTACGATTCGAGATTGCTGAGTTTTTTTGACTTCTGAACCAATTCTTGTGCAGCCTGAATTTTGGCTCGAGTGTCATCATCAGATGCGTCATCAATAGAATTGGCAGCGGTCATTTTCTGTTCTTCCCACTCGTCGCGAGTATAGAACTCAGCAACCACTTTCTTTTGTTCGCCGTATGTTATCACCGACAGCGCGGCGGTCATGGGTGTTATTGCAGACGGCAAGATGTCGTCCTCGAACACAAATGCGTTCAGGAATGTAGATTTGCCACATTTCATCTGACCTATCACGCCGATGCAGAGTGTGTCGGTGTCAATTTTTTTGACAAGGTCGTTGTATTCTTCGTCCGTCATCCATTGGAATTGCTTGGCTTTTTCTGCCAACTGTCTTAGACGAATTTTCTTCTCATTGAACTCTGCGAATATATTATTCTGTGCCATTTTTATTTTTAATGACTATCCGCATTTAACATAAAATAACTTTTTTATGTTAGTAATAATAGTTACTTTTGTCTTAAACATCTTGATTATTATGAAACTGATAGAAT
>CAJOGF010000217.1 GCA_905233995.1 uncultured Bacteroidales bacterium
AGGGTCGGTTTTTAGTCTAAGACGAGCAGCCTGTTCGCGGATATTGCCGGCCCAAATAAAACCATACGAAAGAAAGAATCTCTGTTCTGGTGTAAAGCCGTTGATAGTTTCCAACTTTTTGGATTTCATAACGTTTTGCAAAGCAATAAACGAGATTTTTATGCCGCCGTTGTCAGCAATATTTTCACCTACTGTAAGTGCGCCGTTTACGTGTTCGCCGGGTAAGGCTTCAAGAGAGTTGAAATAGTCAATCATAACTTGTGCTCTTGAATCAAACTCGGTTTTGTCGTTTTCTGTCCACCAGTTTTTTTGATTACCGAACTTATCAAATTGACAGCCTTGATCGTCGAAACCGTGTGTCATTTCGTGTCCGATTACACAACCAATGCCACCGTAATTTACTGCGTCATCGGCGTTTACATCATAGAATGGAGGTTGCAAAATGCCAGCCGGAAAGGTGATTTCGTTGGTTGTAGGGTTGTAATAAGCGTTGACCGTTTGTGGTGTCATGTGCCATTCGTCTTTGTCAACAGGTTTGTTGACACGCTTTTTTATTGTGTAGTCGGTTGCAAAACGTCTGCACGCCATAATATTATCCAAAAGCGATTTGTCTGGATTTATTACAAGGTCGGAATAATCCATCCATTTGTCAGGATAACCAATTTTGAGATAGAAATTATCAAGTTTGTCCAACGCTTGAGTTTTGGTGCTGTCGCCCATCCAAGTAGAATTTTTAATTTCTTGTTTCAATGCGTTTTGAAGATTTCTAACAAGAGTTATGACCGCTTGTTTGGAAGTTTCGGGAAAAAATTTCTCTGCATAAAGTTTGCCTATTGCCATGCCCATTGTGCCGTTAACAACATCAATAGCACGTTTCCAACGCGGTTTTTGCTCCTGAACGCCAGAGAGTACCTTCTGAAATTCATGGCTTGCAAGGCTGAAATTGTCGTCCAAATAGTTTGCGGAAGAATTTAGAACTTTGAAACTAAAATAATTTTTCAAGTCTTCGAGTTTTTCTTCTTGAATAATTTTTTCGATGTTGTGAATCACATCTATTTGTCCAACCGAAAGAGAATCAAATTTTTCAAAACCCAAACCACTAAAAAAACTATCCCAATCAATTTTGGAAAAGTCTTTTTTCAAATCTGAGTACGACATTTTATGATAATTGTCGCTGACATCTCTTAATTGAACTTCGTCATGGTTTACTTTTGCAATTTTGGTTTCTATACTCCAAACAGCATCGGCGTTTTTCTTGGCTTCTTCTTCGCTTGTGCCTGAAAGTACAAATAGTTGAGCGATATATTTTTTGTATGCATCAACTACTTTTAATGTTGCCTCGTCGGTGTTTTCGTAATAACTTTTGCTCGGAAGACTAAGACCTCCTTGCCAAAGTTCAACAAGGTTTTGACTCGCATTTTTTATGTCAGAAGAGATTCCAAAGTCAAAAAGAAGTCCCGAAATTCCAAAGTGTTGAAGTTCTGTAAAAACATTCATCAAACTTGGTAAATCTTTGGAATTGTTAACCAAATCCAAATACGGTTTCAGAGGCGTATCTTTGGCATTGTTTCTTGAAACCGAGTCCATGTACTGACTATAAATTGTCTTGATTTTACCACCGTCAGTTTTGGTATCAAGAGCATTTTGTTTTAAGTCTTCAATAATTTGTTTTTGACGTTCAAGGTTGTCGAGATAGAGTTTGTCGAATTGTGCATAACGGCTCATTTCAGGACTTATTGGGTTGTTGTCCAACCATTTTCCATTTACATAACGGTAAAAATCTTCGCCCGGTGATACGGATAAATCCATATTTGAAAAGTCAAAACCAGAGTCTAAATTTTGAGTTTTGTCGCTCATGCTACATGCGGATATAAATAAACTGCTAATTAATATTAAATGTTGTTTCATTTGATTAGAAATTTTTAATGCAAAATTAGTACAAACTCTTTAAATGGCAAAATTTTACGAAAAAAACGTAATATTTCAACTTTAAATTTTTTCTTTTGGGTTAAAGTAAAATATTGTGTATTTTTGTCGCGATATTGTTTAATATTATAAAAAATGCTTGCAATATGTTAGAGGAGATTTTGAATGATTATTTAGCGGGATTAGACCAAGGGGGTAAAACTTTAATTTCTGAAAATATCGAAATTGTAAAAAACTTGGGAATTAATGTTACGCCTTTTGGTGAAGAATTTATAAAAATTGCCGCTTTTGAAGTTGAAACTGACGTTGTTACAATGTCTGCACTTATCTCTTATGCTTTGATTGATAAGCAAATGCTTTCACAAGCAGTTTCAGAAAATAAGTTTAATGCCGAGGTGTCGGATATTTTGAAAGGTCTTCTCAGAATACCTGAATTTAACGAAGAAAAACTCAAAGAGCAAAACGAAAATCATATACAACTTCTTGTAACTTTGTCGGGAGATGTGAGGGTTATAATAATTCTTTTGATAGAGCATCTTGTTAAAATTCGTCATTTAAAAGATATTAACGACCCCGAAAGTTATAAAAACGCTGTTGAAGTTCAGTATCTTTATTCGCCGATAGCGCATAGAATTGGTCTTTATAAAATTAAGACCGAAATGGAAGAGGATTGTCTAAAGTTTTTTGAATATTCAACTTACCGTTCAATTGCCGACAAACTTCAAATAAAAAAAGACGAAAGAGACGAATATATAAAAGCCTTTATTGAACCTTTGAAGAAAAAGTTTGAAACTTCGGGGCTGAAAGTTAGCATTAAAGGTCGTCCTAAATCCATATCGTCGATACGTCAAAAAATGAAAAAGCAAAACGTTGATGTTGACGGTATTTACGATTTGTTTGCAATTAGGGTCATAATAGATTCAAAACCGGAAAACGAAAAAACTGATTGTTGGAGGGTTTATTCTCTTATAACCGAAGAATATAAACCAAATCCTTATCGTTTGAGGGATTGGATAAGTGTGCCGAAATCAAGTGGTTACGAATCTTTGCATACTACTGTTATTGGTCCGGGCGGCAGATGGGTGGAGGTTCAAATCCGTACCGAAAGAATGGACGAAGTAGCAGAAAAAGGTCTTGCCGCACATTGGAAATACAAAAATGGTACTGACGGAAAAAAAGGTGGAAATATTTTCACAAGAATACGCGAGGCAATCGAAAATCCAAGTTCCGAAGAAGGA
>CAJOGF010000218.1:0-5599 GCA_905233995.1 uncultured Bacteroidales bacterium
TTCCACGGTCGGTATCGCGAACCAACATTCTATGGTATTTAAACTCTTCAAGTTGAACTCTCGAATGAATGTCAGTTCCGTCTTGAACGGCCTTTTCTTTGCTTTCAAAAGGTTCGTGCTGAACAAGTTGAAGTCCATGCGAATTATAAATCAAAGTATAACCGGCTATGCCTGTAGTTTTGTGATACGGTTTTGAAAATCCTCCGTCAATCACCAAACGCTTACCACCAGCCCTCAACGGACTTTCGCCTTGAGTTGTTTTAACAGGTATATGACCGTTGATAATTCGTGATTTTTCAGGGTCAAGACCAAACTCTTTTAAAATTCTTTCACACGTATCAACATTGTTGGCAAGTTCGTAATAAGGACCTTTTTCCTCTTTTGAAAGTTCCTTATCCTGAATGAAATAACGTTCAAAAGTTGTCATTTTGTCTTTATTGTAAAGAGGAGAATCTGGTCCGCACCAAAGATACCACATATAATCCAAGGCCAAATGTTTCTCTTCGGTTTCAATAGGCGAAAAATACGCCTGACGAATTATCTTGTCAAAATGCTCCATCAACGCTTTGCCTTTGTATTTCTGACCCTTTATCACAACCTCCTTAAAACTTCCGTCCTCGTTGAGCGGAATTGCCGCATGATACAAAAGACAATTATTTCTCACTAAAAACAAACTGCCTTGTTTGTAAATACAACGCAAATGATTCTGAAGTTTCTCACTGCTTGTAAACGAATGATAAAGTTGAACCATCAATTGCTCCTCTTCAAGACTAAGTTTGTAAGGATCTTTGGGGTCGATTGTTGGAAAATTTTTATCTTTTAGTTCGTATGACTTGCCGTTAATAGTAATAATACCTTTCTGATAATCAATCAAATGTAGAAGTCTTCTATCGTCCATTTTAAATTCAGGACGACGCATTATAATCTGCCCCTCCAACTTAAATTGAATTATCGAAATTGCTTTGTGCATTTTTGCCATAAGTTGCATTGAACGGCTCATTCTGGAATTTTCTTCAAATTCAACAGCCTGAAACACTGTACATTTATCATCGCCATAGGTGTCAAGAGCAAACGTTGCAAGCGGAAGAAGATTTATAGAATATCCCTCTTCCAAAGTTTCAACGTTAGCATAACGAATAGAAATTCTAACAACATTTGCTATCAAAGCAAGATTTCCAGCAGCGGCTCCCATCCAAGAAATGTCATGATTTCCCCACTGAATATCAAAATTATGATACCCACAAAGTGTCTCCATAATGTCGCACGCACCGGGACCTCTATCGTACACATCACCTACAACATGTAAAGTGTCAATTACCAAACTATGAATCAAATGACAAATTGCGATAATAACTTTTTCACTTCTACCAATGTCAACTATTGTGTTGATTAACTGCGCATAATAACTTTGCTTGTCGGGAGAATTTTCGTCCTCATGAAGCAATTCTTCAATAACGTATGCAAATTCCTCTGGAAGTAGTTTTCTAACCTTAGAATTTGTATATTTTGAACTGACTGTTTTTGCAACAGCAACTACTTGATACAAAGTGGTTCTGTACCAATCGTCAATATCTTTTTCTTGATTTCTTACAAGGGCAAGTTTTTCGCTCGGATAATAAATAAGGGACAACAATGCGTTTTTATCGCTCTGACGCATAGTCATACCGAAAATATCGTCAACTTTTCTGCGGATAACACCAGAGGCGTTTTTCAGGACATGAGTAAAGGCGGTAATTTCGCCATGAAGGTCGCTTAAAAAATGTTCTGTACCCTTTGGCAGATTCATAATTGCTTCAAGATTAATGATTTCGGTGGAGCAACTTGATGTATTTGGATATTTTTCGGACAAAAGTTTCAAATATCTTTCGTCCTCAATAAGTTCTTCAATCGTTTTGTTTTTCATCATTATTGACAAAAATTTTAGCGGTTAAAGATAAAAAGTATTTTTTATATGACAAAAAAATTAAATAGAAAAATTATCAATAAGTTTCCAACTTATATATTCAACCACATTAGAACTATTCTCAGCAAATATTTTTAACGTTTCTTCTTTATAAAAATATCGAGAATTTTATCTCTTAAAACTTTAAGCCTGAGGTATGCTGTTTTTTGCTTATTTAAAAACATTTTCCACATTGCCGCAACCTTTTTGACGTACGCATAATAACGGTGCGAAAAAATACCTGTCAAAGGTACACTTATTATGTACAAAATTCTTAAAAACCAAGAATCAGTAAACTTACACAAATAATAAAAAATTAAAACATAAAAAATCGGAAACAATATCAAATACAAAACAAAACGTACCGAAGTATGAAAATTTCTATCTTTAACTACCATTGTAACCAAAAACGGCAAATGATACGGAATAAAATTGTTTACAAAACCAAAAAGATTTATTGGAAAAGTTACAATTAAAATCAACGACCTAAACAAAATGCCCCAAATTTTATATTTTTTCCTAATAATCCAATCCTTCAAATTCAACTTCTCAAGACCATCTCTGTATTGTTTTAAAAGCGAAGTAAGTTCATTAAAAGCCTCAGTATCATCTTGTTTGATTTCGTCCATGATTTTCACGACTTCTTTGCCAGCCAAAATCTGATTCTTGAAATTATTAATCAATTTCCCATTTTTCCTAATTATATAAGGTGAAAGAATTTCGCGAGCAGTTTCAAAACAATCATAATTTTCGGTATCTTGAATGTCTATAATCAAAGTGCTAAGTTCTTTTTTTACCGCCTCAACAAGTTCGTGATTTGCTTTTTGAGGGTTTTCTTTGTAAAGCGCACTATAATCTTCAACGTTAATTGGTTTGCCAAAATTAATCATTGCATCTGTCCTGAAATCGTAATAATCTTGATAGTTGATTCCAACAGGCACAATTTTAACACCTAAAGTATAATTTGTAGCCTCCTCTGCCATGAAAGCAATTCTCGTAATGCCCTTTTTGAGTGGTCTTAACCGATGGATTCCCTTATGACTTGCCTCTGGATAAATAACAAGATAACGTCGTTTTTTTAGAACATCGACCGCTTTTTGAAAAATCACATTGTTTTGTTTCAACGATTCTTTTCCGTCCCTGATTCTAAAAATAGGCAAAATTTTGCAGAAAAAAAGAAAACGTCTTAAAAATTGTCCCGCAAAATGCCAATTTTTAACGCTAATCAAAATCAAAGCGTCCATTAAGGCGTTTTGATGGTTTGGCGCAAAAATAACAGCACCTTCTTCAGGAATATTTTCAAGTCCTGAAGTATAAATTTTTCTGTAAAAAATGTAATTATGAACGGCAATAGGAAACGCCTTTATAAGCGAATATCCCAAACTTTGCTCTTCAACTTTACCGAATTTCATAACGTTTTTCTTAATTTTTGCAAATTAAAGTATTTTATTTTTCTGAAATAATTCCATATCATACTAAGGCTCAATCCCGAAATTATATGCCAAACACCCCACCATGCTGCCATAAAAGCCATTCCACCGGTTTTGATGTCAGAAGGGAAAATTTCAGGATTGAAAATAAGCATTAACGCTAAACCCGAATTTTGAATTCCTGTTTCAATCGTAATTGTTCTTCTATCTCTATCATTTAGCCTTGCAATTGTAGCCGAAAAATATCCCGACAAAAATGCCAAAGCATTATGAATCAGAACAATAATCAGAATATATTTTATGTACTCCAAAAAATACTCATAGTTTGCGACAAAAGCCAAAACCACAATCGCCATAAAAATTCCAATTGAAAGCCTTTGAATTGGTTTTGAAATTTTTTTTGTTAATTCAGGCAATTTTACCGAGAAAAAAATACCAAGCGAAAGTGGAATTCCGATAATCAAAAATAAAGTCTTAAAAACCTCACTTATAGGAATTTGCAACTCTCTAACCAAATCTGATGACGAAATAAAAAGATTGCCCCAAAACGTAAAATTAAGCGGTGTAATAACAACGGCTGTTATTGTAGAAATTGTTGTAAGCGATACTGACAATTCGATATTTCCGCGCGACAATAATGAAATAAAGTTTGAAATATTTCCGCCAGGACAACAAGCCACAAGAATAGCCCCTAAAGCCACCGTTACAGTAAGATAATCCTTAAAAAACATAACCGCCAAAAACGTAACTAACGGCAAAACAACAACTTGCGAAACAAAACCAGTGATTACACTCTTAGGATGCGAAAAAGCCGTCTTGAAATGAAGCGGCTTTATAGAAAGCGCAATTCCAAACATCACAAAGGCTTGCACAAAACTTAAAATCAAACCACCGTTATTAGAAAAATTAAGTTTTACGCTGTCCAACTGCTGAAGTTGCAAATATATTTCGTTCATTTTCTTTTAGTTATTTTTTGTAACAATAGTCAACCAACGAAAAAATCCGTGAAAGGTCGTTATAATTTGTAAGCGTTTTGCACAAATTAGTATTTTTGGTGATAAAACTTTCAAGTTTTTCCAAATATTCGTTTTGACCAATCACACCGTCGGAAACCATATTCAAACCTTTTTCCCAACTTGCTGTAAGTTCGGGATTTAGCAGTGGTTTTATAGCCGCTTTTACCACTTCGTAAACCAATTCTCCAAGCCTTGCAGGAGTGATTATTTGCGTTTTTTTGTTAAGTGCAAGATAATCTATTTTGACAAGTTTTGCAAGTATTTCAGCCCTTGTTGCAGAAGTACCTATCCCCCGCCCTTTCACCAAAGCGCGAAGTTCCTCATCTTCGATAAATTGTCCTGCATTTTCCATCGCTAAAATCAGCGAGCCCGAATTATAACGCTTTGGAGCCGAGGTTTCGCCTTCTTTTATTTCATAACCCTCAACAGACATTGAAGAACCATTTTTGAATTTTGAAACCGCTTCGATTCCCGCTTCTGAAATTTCCTCTTCGTTGCTATTACTATTGTTTTGTTGCTGATTATCAGAATGTTGTTTTACATCTTTTTCATAGACTTTAAGATAACCCAAAGTTTCCAAGGCTTTGAAATTAGAGAAAAACGCTTCTTTCGATACAAGTAGTTTCAAAGCCACTTTTCGATATTCAGCAGGCGGGAAAAAAATCGCAAGAAACCTTTTAACAATCCTGTCATAAACGCCCTTTGCCGTATCCGACATTGAAGAAAGATTACTAAACCCCTCTCCTGTTGGTATAATTGCGTAATGGTCAGTTATTTGCTTATCGTCAGTATAACGACTTTTTGCTATTTTATCGTAAATGCCATGCTGTTTTATATCTTTCAACAAATCCAAATATTCACTTCTTGTAGCAAGACCGTGAAGATTTTTTGTTATCTCCTTTGCAACCGCACTCGAAAGCACTCTCGCATCCGTTCTCGGATAAGTTACAAGTTTGCTTTCGTACAGACTTTGAACTATTTGCAAAGTCTCGTCAGGCGAAATCTTGAAAAGTTTGGAACATTCGTTCTGAAGTTCTGCCAAATTGAACAAAAGCGGAGGATTTTTCTTTTCTTTTTTCTTTTCAATCGTATCAATCACGGCTGAATTGCCAAAAGATTGCAATTTTGAAATCAAAGCCTGAGCATCCTCTTTTTTGTTGAAACCGTTTTCTTTGTACAGAAGCGGCGAAGAAAAATATTCAGAGCCTTCA
>CAJOGF010000218.1:5605-8574 GCA_905233995.1 uncultured Bacteroidales bacterium
AAAACAACCCGGAACAGAAAAATTTCCCATAACTCTATAAAAAGAAGTTTTCTTGAATTTGCGAATTTCTCTTTCTCGTCTTACAACCATTCCCAAAACGCAAGTCATTACTCTTCCGACAGATACAGCAATATTTTTGTCGGCTTTTAGATGACTTTTCAGCATATTTCCATATTTTATGGTCAAAATTCTTGAAAAATTTATTCCCATAAGATAATCCTCTTTTGCTCTTAAATACGCACTTGCCGACAAGTTATCATAACTATTAAGCGGTTTTGCTTCTTTAATTCCGCGTCTTATTTCTTCTTCAGTTTGAGAATCTATCCAAACTCTGCGCCTTTCTTTGTCTTGAGGCACTTTCGACATCATGTCAACAAGTCTATAAATATATTCCCCCTCTCTTCCAGAGTCGGTGCAGACAAAAATACAGTCAACATCCGCCCTATTCAAAAGAGTTGAAACTATATCAAACTGCGATTTTACGTTAGGAATTACCTCATACAAAAAAATCTTGGGCAAAAAAGGTAACGTTTCCATACGCCAACGTTTTAGTTCGGGAGAATAAACCTCTGGATATGACATTGTTACAAGATGACCTACACACCAAGTTACGATTGTTTTTTCTCCTTCTAAATACCCATTGTATTTTTGGTGGTTTTCCTTCAAAGCCTTAGCAAACTCTCTTGCTACCGAAGGTTTTTCCGCTATAAAAAGTTTCTTAGCCACTCCGTGAAAAATTTTACATTTTTTGTGGTACAAAGGTAAAAAAAATTATACTGTTTGTAAGGATATTTTTGGGAAAAATAAAAAAAAATTATACCTTTGTATTTTGAAATAAAGTAAAACATGTTTTCAGGACAAATAATCACAAAAGCATTTTTTTAATAAAAAAACTATGGCAAAACAACAGACCAAAACTACAAGAAGAGTACGAATAAGAGAAGACGAGCCGCCAAAACGGTTTGCAGTAATAATGCACAACGATGAAGTTACAACAATGGATTTCGTTGTTTATGTGCTTGAAAACATTTTCTTCAAATCCCATGATTTGGCTGAACAAATAATGATGGAGGTTCATACCAAAGGAAGTGCAATTGTTGGCGTTTATGACTACGATACGGCTGTAAGCAAAGCACTTAAAACAATGCGTATTGCCTCTGGAAAAAATTTTCCACTAAAACTTACATGGCAAGAAGAATAAAAAATATAAAATTTTTTTTTAACTTTATCATTTTTTAGAAATGTTAAGACAATCGGCATTTTTACAGACAGTAGAAAGAAACTGCGTTATTGTTGCAAAAAACCGCAGATTGGAATTTATAACGCCTGAACTCTTTGTATATTACGGAGTTATGGGTTTGGAGCAGTTTGAAAAAACGTTAGCAGAAAGCGGTATCAACGCCGAAAAATTTGCTCACGATTTAGAACAATATATCGACTCCATGGAAACCGTTCCCGAAAACATAGACTATGAAATCGAAGTTTCGGCAAATCTTTTCCAAGCCTTGCGTTTTGCTGACAAATTAGCCGAAAAAACTGGCAAAAAAGAATGTGATGTACCTCACGTTCTTATCGGAATAGCAAATACCAACAACTGCGAGGCAAACCGCCTTTTGAACAAATATTCCAAAAAAAGCGTTGTTGAATTTATAACGGCTGTTATCAATAATTTCACCGAGGATAATGTGGTTGTTTCTGGAATCAAAACAATAGGAAAAGTACCAAAAGACGGTATTCCAATGCCACCTTTCGGTGCTGACTTTGATTTTGAGGTAGACCGTCATGAAATCGACGAAGATATGATGGAGGCTCCAATTGATGCTCCAGAAATTGGTGGTGAATTTGGCATAAGAGCCTCTGCAATTCAGTCGTATACAAAAATTCTGAACAGCGAAAGCAAAAATTTCACTCCACTTGTTGGTCGTCAAGACGAGTTGGAAAGAACAATTCAAGTGCTATTAAAAAAACATCGCCACAATATTCTTTATGTTGGAGATTCAGGTGTTGGCAAAACTGCTATGATATACGGTCTTACAAAAAAAATCACCGACGAACCAGAGGCTTTGCCAAAAGATTTGAACTCGGCTAAAATATATCAAATAGAACTTTCTGACATTCTTGCAGGTTCGCAATTCAGAGGCGACTTTGAAAAACGAATCAAAAACATAATGGAAGAGATTTCAAAAAGCAAAGAAAAACATTCGATAATCTATATTGATGATATTCACAATATTGTAGGGTCAGCATACGAAGGAAACGATGCCGCCTCTATGATGCTAAAATACATGGACAACGATAAAATGCGTTTTATCGGCACCACAACTTTTAAGGAGTTTAAAGGTTCGTTTGAAAAAAATAAGGCACTTTTAAGACGGTTTCAGATAATTGAAATCGAAGAGCCGTCAATAGAAGATACAATAAAAATAATTGAGGCTTTAAAACCAACTTACGAAAAGTATCACAAAGTAAAATATCGCAAAGATACTATAAAACACGCAGTTGAACTGTCAATCAAATACATAAGCGATAGAAAACTGCCCGAAAAAGCCATCGACCTTTTGGACGAAGCGGGTTCGTATAGAGAAATTCACCCTGTTTTGGATACAAACAGCGTTCCTAAAAAAACACAATCGGTGGATTGCGACTTAATTTCACAAATGCTGACAAAGGTAAAGAAATTGTCAAACATTCCAGAAAAAGACGACAAAGCCGAAGAAAAAATGTTAGAGAATTTATCCGATAATATCAAACAATTGATTTTCGGTCAGGACGAAGCCGTAAACAAGGTTGTAGAATCGGTTTTGATGTCAAAATCAGGACTTTTAGACCCTCAAAAACCTATAGCCTCGTTGTTGTTTGTTGGTCAGACGGGAGTTGGTAAAACTGAAATTGCTAAAGTTTTGGCTCAACAGTTAGGACTTGAACTTATTCGTTTTGACATGAGCGAATACACTGAAAAACACACAGTT
>CAJOGF010000219.1 GCA_905233995.1 uncultured Bacteroidales bacterium
CAGGAAACGACACATTCTACTATGAGACAGGTAACGACGTTATCACTGATTACGTTGCTGGTACTGACAAGATAAAATTGGTGAGCAGTACAATTACGTCGTCATCGATAAGTGGTTCGGACGTTGTATTGAAAACGTCAAATGGCAATATCACTGTTCAAAATTCCAAAGGCAAAAAAATAACAGTAATAGACAAGAGCGGTAAGGAGACAACTCAAGTATATTCAACAGTAAACGTTGATCCTACTCCTACATTACCTTTTGGCTGGAAATACGGAACTTCTTCAAGTACCGACAACAACGCAACGATTATAACAGCATATTTTCCAACTGCCGATAATCTCGATTTAAATCAAAATTATGGTAAAAATGTTGTCAAAGTTGACGGTCATATAATTTCAACAAGCGGAATTCAGATAAGCGGCAATTCGTTGGCAAATTCTATACAGGGTGGTAAAAGTAACGATACACTTTATGGCGGTACGGGAAATGACACAATTTACGGTAACGCCGACAACGATAAACTTTATGGAGATGGTGGAAACGATAAACTCTATGGTGATGCAGGCAATGATACCTTAACAGGCGGCTCTGGTAATGATACACTTTACGGTGGTGCCGGTAACGATGTTTTCATCTATGAAAGCGGTAATGATACTATCATTGACTATACTTCAGGTCAGGATAAAATTAAAATCTCAAGCGGTACTATTTCTAAGACTTCTTACAATGGTAAGGATGTTATCTTTGATATTGGTTCGGGTTCTTTAACAGTAAAAAATGCAAAGGGAAACAATATTAACGTTATCACCAATAGTCAGACCAAAATTTACTCCCGTACTTTAGATTTACTGTACGATAATAATTTTATGACAGAAGAAATGCAAATTGATGATGTTTCTGAAGTTACGACAGATAATTATTCAATCGGACAAATTCAATCTGTTTCGGACAGTGATATTTTTGACAAGGCGACGCTTGTTTCTGATTCCTCTTCTGACAAAAAATAATTTCGCTAATTAAAAATCAAAATAGAGACTCTCAACTTTGGTTGGGAGTTTTTTTATAAGTCACGGAAAATTTGTTTGTGAAGGAGTTCATCTTTATCGAGTTCGGACATTAATTCCCAATCTTTTTCCATTTCAAGATTATTGCCGGAAGAACGGGCGATAAGTTGGACGGCTTGCGGTTCGTTTAAAATAGCGTCAGCGATTAACGTTGCCGCTGTTTTCTTGGTATAACTATCTGACAAAATTTTGTAACAAGTGTGGCATTTTTCAAAATTAAGTTGAAGTTGTAAAGCGTCCACTTGTTTTTTTGTGTGCTGAACACGTTCAGATAATTGTTTAAGTCTCGTTTCAATTTCTTCACTTTTACGGACGAATTTTAAATTTTTGCGAAGAATGCCAGTGGCGATAATTTGAATTTGGCGGACTGCTTCGGGATTGTTGAAAGTCGATTCAAATTCTGTTTTTTGTTTGTCGAGAGAAAGTTTGAGATTATCCAAGCGCGTTTTTTCAAGGTCTATTAATGTTTTTTGCTTTGTCAGCGCGTATTTTTCTTGTAAAAAAGCAGCTTGATTTTCTGCCGTCCACTTCTTTGCTTTAAACATCTTTTCTTGTTGATTGTACGATTCTAAATTTTTAGCGAATTTTTCCACGTCCTTTTTATATTGCCTGAACGATGCGCGGAATTTTTTCAGATCGCCGTGTACAAATATATTCTGAGCCATAGCAATAGCGCGGGAATTGGAAATAACACGTCTTTGCAGGTCGTATTTTAAATCCAGCGTTTTTTCGTATTCCTTTTTCAACCCGAAATATTGACGCCGTATTATTTCGTAAACTTCACGCGTTTTGAAATAATTTTGGTCGGAAAGAGATTGAGCAACAATAGCATTTTTCAAGTCATTAACAGTGCTATCTAAATTTTCACTTGCTATTTTTAGCATTTTTCTCGCGTGAGTATTTTTTTGCAAAATCTGATGTGTCACAAGCAAAATATTTTTCTTGCAATCTGGCGTTTACAATTTCCTATTTATTTCTTCAATGGAAGGTTTAAGAATGGCGGCTGATGATAATAAGGCAAAAATTTGCGATTTAATGCCGGTAACTATTTCTTCATAATGTTGCATAGCCTCACTTTGTCTCTGGTCTGGCTTTTTAATATTTTGCAAAAATTGTTCCAACTGCTTTTTTTGTGCCAGCGTTTCAAAATACTGATGCCACAATTCGCGCTCTGAAGGCGTCATATATTCAAGTCTCGCTTTTTCTTCCGCGTCGTGTTGAGAAATAATGGCACGTTTCCAGCGATTCACTTCTTCCACTGACAATTTCAGTTTTTCTTTCAGTTCTTGGATTTCATCGGTATTTTGAGATTTAAATTCGTCGGATTCCATAAATTTTTTAGCGTTCATAGAGGAAGCCAAAACTGCGTCTTTTGTCTCCAATTCTTCTATTTCTTTGCTCAATGAATCAGTTTTTAAAACAAAATCAAAGTGTTTGTTACGCAGTTTTCGCATTTCTTTCAGGCGTTCCAATTTCGGATTATCGCTATTTTGACAAGAAACAATACCAATATATTCTTCCGGCATTCGATTTAAAAGTTTGGCAATGAAGGTGTCACCATTTTTCTCCGCTTCCGCTTTTTGTACTTTTAATGTTCGGTGGTCTACTCGAATTGAAAATCCATTTTTTGCCAAGACTTCATTTTGAATTTTAGCAAAGTCGGCACGAAGTACGGAGAGAAAAGACTTAGCAGCCCAGTTACGATTTTTCGGTGCTCCTCTTCTATATTTTTCATCGAAAGTCGGCTCTGTGCCGTCTTTTTTCTTTCTTGCAGGGTAAACGAAAAAATATTTAGCGGGACGTTCTTTCTTTTTTTCTACTTCATCTATCAATCTCTCTGAAAACATAATGTGAACGTGAGGATGATGTTGTCCGTTTGACATTACACCAATTTTATCGTGAATCGCGTATGCGTAATAATGGTCTTTTAGATGTTTTTCTATAAAAGCGTCTATAATTTGCCGATACTGTTCCACCGTTTTTAATTCATTCGGCAGAGCAAATTCAATTTCCATATAGCGGCGATTTCCTATCCCTTCGTATTTATC
>CAJOGF010000220.1 GCA_905233995.1 uncultured Bacteroidales bacterium
AACTTTTTTGTAAGTTCTTGCAGGGGAAGATTTTATGACGTAAATTTGCATCGTAAAAACAAACAAAATATTTACGCAAGATGAAAGAATTACAGACAATCAAAAGCGGCAAGAATTTTACTGCCACCAATTTCGGCTCTATCGACGAGGTTATCAACTACGAACTGCCAATGGGCAAGGATTTCACTCTCAAGGGCAAAGTGTTTTTGGGTCAGGCACTTGGCACAACGGGTTCGGAACTGAGTTTCCAGACTTTGGTGCCAGGACAGGACAGCGGTTTTCTTCACACTCACAAGACCCACGAAGAAATCTACGTAATCATCAGAGGCAAAGGCGAATACCAAGTGGACGGCGAAATATTCCCTGTGGAGGAGGGTTCGGTAATCCGTGTTGCACTAGATGGTCGCCGCGCTCTCAAAAACACTGGCACTCAGAATCTTACGATGCTCTGCATTCAGTACAGAGCCAATTCGTTTGGTGAGAATGATTCGCCAATGACCGACGGCGTTATCCTTAATGACAAACTTACTTGGTAACACTATGATACAGAAAGCGTTAGATTTTCTTACAGGACATAGGGACGTCGCCTTTGCCACGTGCGAGGGCGGCTCGCCCAAAATCCGTGTGTTTCAGATTATGAAACAGGAAGGCACGGTGCTGTATTTTGCAACGTCGTTCAAGAAAGAGGTTTATCGTCAACTTCAACAAAACCCTGACATCGAGATACTTGCAATGGAAGGCAATGTTTCGGTGAGATGCTCAGGACGTGCAAATTTTCATGTTGACGACGAGGTGAAAAAATGGATTTTCGACCACAACGATGTCCTGCCGCGGCTCTACAACAGTTACGACCAAATGGCGTATTTTTCAATGAACATAGCCACTTTGGATTACTACGACCTTGCGCCTACGCCCCCGATTCTCAAGCACTTCGACCTCATGACCGGCGAGACTGGCGATGGTTATGTTGGTGAAAAGTATTCAAAATAAACGGCTGTTTTGCAATGATTCTCAACACTGGCGGACGGACCGACACTGTTCAATACTATTCTCAATGGCTGTTGAACAGATTTCGCGAAGGTTATGTACTTTTGCGTAATCCGTTGTTTCCCAGAACAATAAACAGAATAGAACTTTCGCCCGATAAGATTGACGTTGTGGTGTTTTGCAGCAAAGACTATTCGCCAATTCTCGGAAATTTGCACGAAATTCATAGCCGTTTCAGGTGTTACTATCACTATACAATAACGGCTTACGGCACTGATATTGAGCCAAATGTGCCGTCGATTGAAAAAAGTGTGGAAACTCTGAAAAAACTCTCTCAGATGGTTGGGAAAGAGAAAGTTGCATGGCGTTACGACCCCGTTTTGCTTACAGACAAATACACCGTTGACCGTCATTTAAAGACTTTCGACTATCTTTCGCGCGAACTTGCGCCATACGTTGACCGCTGTATTTTTAGTTTTGTGGAGATGTACAAAAAACTCGCCTACAATATGCCTGAACTCCAACCGGTTTCTGTTGACGATAAATTGTTGTTGGCCAAAGGGTTGGGTTCGATTGCAAAAAAATATGGTCTTTATCTTCAAACGTGTGGCGAGCGCGATGATTATTCAATGTACAACATCCACAAAAGCGGTTGCATGACAGCCGAAATTCTTGGTAAAGCTTTGAATATCAATTTTAAAAAGGCTGTTTACAAACCGAGCCGAAAGGGTTGCGGCTGTTTGGATTGCAGAGGGTTGGGCGATTATAATTCGTGTCCAAATGGCTGCCGCTATTGTTACGCCAACAACGACCACGCCAAGGCTTTGGAAAATTACCACAGCCATGACCCCTCGTCGCCTTTGTTGTTAGGTCATGTACTTGACACAGACATAATTAAGCCCGCCGTGCAGACAAGTTTTATCGACAATCAAATGTCGCTGTTTTGAAAAAATTGTTTATGCTGCGGTAAGTATTAAGTTCAATTACTAACTGCAATATTTCTTCTCAAAATTATTGTAACAAAAAAACGCTAAGATTTGCAAAAAATAAAAAGGAGGTTTTGCAATTCCCGAAAACTTCCATTATCTTTGCACCCGAACATCAACCACGAGATAACCATGGCCAAATACCTCAACCCATACACCGACTTTGGATTCAAGAAACTCTTCGGCTCGGAGTTCAACAAAGACCTGCTGATAAGTTTCTTGAACGCCATGTTCGAGAAAAGTAGCGCGATACCCAAGGACGAAATCCTCGACATCACTTACCTCAACGCTGAAAAACTCGGGCGCAAGTCGTCGGAGCGGAAAGCCATATTCGATGTCTATTGCACCACCCAAAGCGGAGCGAAGTTCATTGTTGAGATGCAGAACGTCTTCCAACAGTTTTTCAAGGACAGGAGTGTTTATTATTCGTCTTTCCCAATCCGCGAGATGGCAAGGAGGGACAGCGAGGACGAGCATTGGAACTACGAACTGCAAAGAATCTATACTTTCGGCATCCTTAATTTTGTGTTCAAAGACGAGGAAAAGGACGATGGCGGCGACATCAAGACTGTCAACGAGTTTTCCGATGATGATTTGTTTCACGTTGTAATGCTTACCGACCTCACCACTGGCAAAGTGTTCTACAATAAACTTGTGTATCTCTACCTCGAAATGCCTAAGTTCCACAAGAAAGAGGACGAATTAGAGACGATGTACGACAAGTGGCTATTTGTCCTGAAAAACCTTCCGAAACTTCTTGCCCGTCCCAAGGAATTGCAGGAGCGTGTATTCAAGAAACTTTTTGAACAGGCTGAAATAGCCATGCTTGACGACAAAGAATATTCCGACTATGAGGAGAGCCTCCACAATCTTTGGGACATCACCAACGCCATGAACGACGCCGAGATGAAAGGTTACGGCAAAGGGAAGGAAGTTGGCATTGCTGAGGGTCGTGCTGAGGGTCGTGCTGAGGGCGAGAAGAAAGGTCGTGCGGAGGGCCGTGCGGAAGCACTTCTTGAGACCGCCCGCAAAATGCTCGCCGACGGTATGTCTATTGACATTGTTGCCAAATATTCTGGCCTCACCCCCGACGAAATCTCAAAAATTTAACACAAAATATTTGCA
>CAJOGF010000221.1 GCA_905233995.1 uncultured Bacteroidales bacterium
CGCAGCAAGGAAGACATGTCGGTAACTCGTCTTTTCACCACGCCCGAAATCTACAACGTGATGCAGAAGATGAACGACCTCGATGAAAGCCTACGCCAACAAATAATCGAAGGCATTGTCAACAAAGAGGCACCCACATTGCGCTACCTCGACTATGTAGGCGGACGCATTGTGCCGTGCAGCCGTACCAAAATCGCTATCTCCAACACTCTGACCGTAAAACCCGGTTCGCGTTGCATTGTAACAGGTTTTCAGACTGGTCCAAAAACTCAGATTGCCAAAACTATAAACGAAATCGACGACATCATAACTTCAACACCAGGCTACAAGCACAACGAGATTTTCGAGATTGAAACTGAGGCTGTTGTTGACATAATCCACAAAATCCGTTCTACATACGTCTATGACGACCAGCCCGATCGTCAGTGGCAAAATTATGGTTTGGATTGGAACGAGAACGACATGATTTCCACACTTGCTTGGTGCACACGAAAGACAGGCGGCACAATGCTATGTCTGCACCACACAGGACTCAACGCCTCGCGATTCCGCAAAGACGACCCTACCAAGTTTATGACTGCACCTGACACTGGTCGCACAGACTTGAAACTTGCCCGAGAAAGCGCAATCGACAAACCTGTGATAATACTCCTACGTGAGGAGGGCACGGAGGAGCAAGGCTGGCGCGGAACACCATTCTATTGGCCTGTCTTGGTAGCGCAGCAAAACATCCAAAGTTCGTACTTCACCCTCGACAACAACAAGAAGAAAAAAGAGTACATCCCGCTCGACCACAGCATCATAGCCGACATCAACCCAGAGGATATGCTGAGTCTTACGCTTTTTCAAGATGTGTTTGATGCCATTGAATCGGGCGAAAAAACGATTGAATACCGCGAGATACGCGACTCCACGGCATCCACTTTCTTGGAAAAATCACATGCGGGCGATTTCCTCCTCAATCAAGACACAGACAAAAATACACTTACGGCGGGATTTAACTCGCTCAACAACGGCATATTCCCATTTGTTCCCAAAAAGTTCAAATACCTGCATTTCCGCACCTCGCGCGACGGCAAGGCAAACCAAATGCTTGTGGAACTCAACCCCGATATGCCAGTAAGTTTCGGTTATTCGCGCCCGAAACGTGTTGTAGTTTCAGACATTCTCAAAAAGAACCACGAAATCACAGGCTTCACCGACGATACGTTTGTAAATTGGTGGCTCATCTACCACATCCGCCCGATACGCATCCACCGTTACGGAGAAAATCTGCGTTTCCTCACGCTCAAGCCATTCGACGACCCTGGCGAGCTCAACCTCGGTATGCTTTGGGACGAGGAGGAAACTCAATCTACCGACGAGAACGGCGAGCCGACATCTCAACAAGAAACACCTGAAGGCTATTCTGTTGACGAAATAATTGCCCACAACAACAGAATAACAGTCTTGGACGTTCCAACGCAAAGGCCTTTGTTCTGTATGCCCATCGACGGCACATACTGGATTGAAGGTCGCAACGGCTATTTGCTCAGCGGCACGGTAGAATCAGGTTCAAAAGAACTCGGCGACACCATCTACCTCAGCAACGGCATGGACGGCATTATTGAGGAATTTGACAATGACGCCTCAATCGCCACCCCCGGCGACACCCTCGGCATCCTAATCTCCGGCATCAAGAAAGGCGCATTGGACGGCGTGGAAAATTTGATTGCAGAATAACAAAACTTTTTTCCGCAAGATATGATTTTTTCGTATCTTGCGGAAAATTTTAATAAACACAAATTATGCTAACTCCCGATATATGGAATATCTACAAGCAATCTGAACAGGGCAAGAATGCGATTGCACTTTTCGATTTAGGTGAGCATCCCGAATATGCTAAAATTCAGGAAATTGCTGACTATATGGAAACTAAACACGGCGATTATCCTTCCGATTTCAATAGTGATTGGTTCTTCGTATGGGAAGTTAACGTGAGTAGTATGGAAATCCCTGCAACTCGCGAAGATTTTGAAGAGTATGTTACCGATTTCGACTTAGTTAATTTCTCTGTTGACGAAAAAGGCGAACTTCAATTTCACGAAGACCAAATTGTTTTGCCGAGCAACCGTTATCGTGATAAAAACGCATGGATGCCTTTTTGGGCAATGGCATTATACATCAATAATCCATCAATGTACAAACCGCTTTTTTATCAAACACGGTTTCCTGTCATTATGCGCAATTGCGATGTCTTGGGCATTGAATTGCCGCCAATACCGCGCACAAAGGACTACAAACAGTATATGATGTATTATTGGGACATTTGTCAAGTTTGGAACGAGTTCCAAAAAGAAAACAACCTTACGGATGCCGAATTTTGCGCTTGTCTCTACGATTTTGCGCCGATGCTTGCTAAGCCGACAAATCCTACCGAATTGCCAAATCCGACAAACGTTTGGCTCGTTGGTGCGGCTCCGGGCGACTTCAAGTATCTCGACTCACTCGGTGCAGAAATCGGCGAGAATCCCGAACAAATTTGGCAATGCAACGAGAAAACCAAACGCGGCGACATCATTGTAATTTATTGTCGCTCGCCCCGCAGTTATATACATTCGGTATGGAGAGCAAACAGCGACGGCATTTTCAATCCCTTTGACTATTACCAGTGCCGCACAACGGTATGCGACGGCATATTAGTTCCAAAGATAACCATCAAGGAACTGCGCAGCGACGCCTATTTGTCTCAAATTCCAATCGTCAGGAAAAACCTCCAAGGTGTCAACGGCGTGGAACTCTCGCCCAAAGACTATTACGAAATTCAGCGTTACATCAAAGACCGTGGCGACAGCATAAATATGTTCCCAAAACTGTTTGAGACCAACGCAATGGATTTTGGTGAAATAAAGATTGAAAAAGACGTTGAGGAGAAAATACTAATTCCTATTCTCCACCGCCTTGGTTACAGTGATAGCGACTACACAAGGCAACTGTCGCAAAAGGCAGGACGCGGCTTAAAAGCGATTCCCGACTTTGTGTTTTTGCCACAGGGCGAAAAGCACTTTGCATCGGCACCGTTGGTAATTGAGGCAAAATTAGATATGTC